>JAPPNA010000181.1 GCA_028873925.1 Bacteroidota bacterium
GCACAGTCATTCAGACAGGGTGGTCGCAGTTTGCCCATTTCACGGACTATAAGGCGGCTCGCATTGAGTTTGTGCCTGCCCATCACACCAGCCAGGACTGCAACGTTTGCGGCCACAGGGACGAGAAAAGCCGCCCGTCACAGGCGCACTTTGAGTGCACCGGATGCGGGCATATTGATAACGCCGACATTAATGCGGCAAAGAACATCTTAATGGCCTCGGAAGCTGGGGCATCTGCATGTGGAGGTTGCGGGGTTGCCCGGCCGGCGAAACGTGAAATAGGCAAAACCCCGTGATTCACGCGTTTTGTAAGAGCTTCATCTATCCAGCGATTGATTCGGGACGCATGGGCACTGCGAAAGGCCATTGCCTCATTTAACATCCGACTCATCAGCAGGAGCTGTTCGGTGCCAATGTGATCCTGCGGACGGGGATCGGCCGTGATTAAGCGCAACCGGTACGTCAGACTGCTCCACGATCCCATGAACTGACCGGGCTGCCGATGCGTCTGGATGAATACCGCGTCCGGATAAGTCTTCAACAGTGCGTCAAGTTCCATGAGGTGGAAGGGCATCTTCAACAGCCGGATCCGGTGCGGCATGGAGTGAAGACGTTGCCATGAGAAATACTGCAGTACCTGCCGGTGATATGCATAGGCACCTTCAAAGTCAGCCCTCTGCAGCCACGACAAATACGAGGGAATATAGTGCGCTACGGCGTTAGTCCAAGAGCAGAAGGACAACTGCAGGAGCGTAAAGTCTTCTTCCGGACCATGCGGCACGATGGATTCCAGAAAACCGCCGGGCCAAGTCCAGCGCCTTGAGCACGTCCGCATAATGGGTCCACCGGGGATCAGACTTCGTGAATGCCGCACCGAGGGAAATATGGTCGGGCATCACGGGTTCATTCATTTCGTACCGTTTGGCAGCCCAGAATTGGGGATCCTGATTCAGCCGCCGATGCAGGAATGTGGTGCCGGTGCGATTGATCCCTACGATAAAGATAGGACGCGTGATCCTCTCGGTCCTGATCGCCGAATGTGACTGCCATTCGCGGGCAAGGCGGGCGCGATTTCTAAGCAGCCGAGTCAAGCCGAAGGCTACAATGGCTTTCCGATCATCGCGAATCCGGGCTTCCGGCAACTCAAGCGCAGCAACCAGGTGGTGAAGCCCTTCAAGCACATTGGCAGGATAAACGTCATCAAACAGGACATTATTGGTCCGGGCAAAATGCTCCCCACGCTTCGTCAGCTGAACCACATTCAGACAACTGGGCGGAGACGGTAGGGCCAGATGTCAGCGTGCCTCAGCCTCCAGTTGTTGGAGCGCGCATAGGTCACCAGTTTGGGAGGCCACCGAACAGGGAACGGACAGTCCTCCACGACAGACCGTACACTTACGGGCAGATGCGTATTGTCGCGGTTTCCCTTAAGCCAGTAGGACATAAGCCGGTCCGGCAATGGCCATAGGCCGTGGAGCGGCGAGTCCTTGCCCAGCTGCCCGCAGGCCCGCTTAAAGGACTGATAGGGTACGCGTTCAAAATATATCCCGAAATCCTCCATTTCGAATCCCGCCGACGGCGACTCGGAATCGTAGCAATGGTAGATGGCATAGCGGCGGTCAGGGTTCATCGAAATGGCCGCGCAAATTTCACGCGCGGTATCCACGGCGGCGTGATCGCTCTGCGTCAGCAGGCCTCTGGGAGCTTTGCCGGTCATGGTCATGGCGGCAAACAGGCGGGACTCAGGGTCATCCCACCGGGTGAATCCGGTGGAGGATCTGATCATAACCGGAATACTAAAAATCGCGACCGGCACCCCTGCATCGTTCGCGGCCTGCACAGCCTGCTCGCACACGAGCTTACTCCACGGATAACCAAGCGATCCAAGCGGAAAGGCCCGCTTCATCAGGGTAAGATCGGGATGCGATTGGTGGCCGATATGGCGACCGGCGTATTCTCCGGCGAAGAAGTGCAGGTACTCTGGAAAAATGCTCAGCGTTGACATCAGGAAAAGATGTTTGTATCGCTTTCGCAGGCACAATGCTAGCACGGAACGCATGCTAAGTACGTTCGTGCGCCGTGTGCCCTGGTAGGACAACGCGAGGCTGGTATCGGCACCTGAGTGGTACACCGCATCTATTTGTGTACAAAGGTCGGCGAAGGCCTCTTCAGAGAGACCAAAGCTGCCCGAATTCAGGCAGCCCGGAATAATTCGCACGCGTTCGGCAAATGCATCTTCCCAGAGCTCCGCAACTTCAAGGGCTTGACGAACCCGTGCAAAGCCTTCTTCCTTGTCGGCGGCCCGGACCAGGCAGTGGACTATGAGGGACGGATTGCGGCGCAGCAGTTCTACCAGCAACACGCGTCCGACAAACCCCGTTGCTCCGGTCAGCAGTACTTCCCGAAAGCTGTCGGCAGATACCGGTTCTGCCGGGGGCTGCAGCCCGACAGCAGAATGAATGAATGTGCGCAACCGCCGCAGATCGTTGCGGCAGTCCGGGGGCAGCGTGCCTGCCAGCCGGGATACGCGATGGGTATCAGCCGCCAGGGATGGCATAATCAGCGGGTCTGGTGTTCGTGTACCAATGCCGAAAAGTGATCCTCCATCGGACAGGCAAATCCAGAAGGCATGCGCTCTCTGCCTAATACGGTATGCTGAAGGCCGTTCGCGGCTGGATCCTCCTGAACAGCTGGAGACTTGTCGGATTCATCCGAAGCTGCATCACTCAGGATGGCTGTAGCAAGCGATCGGCAGGTCGCGGTTGTCATGAGTTCCAAGGCACTGGCCTGGAATTTGAATTCACCGTGGATAAAGGCCCCGAGCTCCGTAGGGGCGATAGAGGAGAGTCCGAAACTGGACAGCGGTTCATCCACGGACACATCGCTATGGCCGCATAAGTCGGTCACCTTCCGGGCTAATTGCTACATAATTCCATTGGCGGTAAGCTGGTGACATTCTCCGGTCTCAAACACTGCCTGATTGCTGATGACATGCCCGGTGCGCAGGTAGTCGGTTGATTCGGCCGTCCAGAGAACTTTCTTGAATAGAGCCGTCATGAGGTGATCCGGGTGGTCCGCGTCCCGCATGGCAAAGTTCAGATTGTTGGCGGCAAAATAGCAGCTTACCGGCGGCATGCCGGAGGCGTGCATGAGGCGCAACATGCCCGATTTGCTGGCGGCCATTCCGCCTGCATCAGAGATAGCGGCCAACTGGTAGGACAACGCCGGCAGCCCCTGGCGGCAACGCAAGGTCGCAAGTCCGTCCAAAAAGGCGTTCGCCGCACAATAATTGGTTTGCCCGACGTTGCCAAGTGAAGCCGATATAGAAGAGAAAAGCACAAAGTAATCCAGTGGAATCTCTGCCGTCGCCCTGTGGAGGTAAAGTGCGCCCCATGCCTTTGAAGCAAAGGTCTCGGCGATGGATTCAGCAGTCAGGTCAGGCAGCAGGATATCATTCTTGACACCCGCAAGATGAAATACCCCCTTCAGCAGACGCTTGACCCTCGCTATGCATCGATGCACATCAGCCTCGTCGGTCACATCACCAACGATAATGTCCAGTTCCGGGGGGACATCCAAGGCCTTTAGGACTGATCTTTCCCGCAGCCAATCACCTGAACGCGCCCGTTCGGGATCCCTGTCCATCAGGGTAATGTGCCGTGCACCCGCTGAGCTCAGAAAACCGAGCATGCGCCTTCCAAGCCCTCCGAAGCCCCCGGTAATAAGGTAGGTGGCATCCGGGTCCAGAAACGGTCTGGTGTCAGCTATCGGAAAGTTGCGTCTGTACGCAGGCGGAATTTCCAGCGCAAGTTTCCCGGTGTGCTGGCCCGACATCATAAGGTGCATCGCTTCGGCATAGTCGGCAAACGGAAAAATGGACACAGGGACGGGGCACCCGGCCTGCTGCCAACAGATCCGCACAGGCCTCAGACACCTGCCGCGATGTCGCCGGGTCGTCCAGGATCAGCCGGTCCATGTCTATGGCAGCAAATCGCAGATTCTTGCGGAACAGGCGCATGCTGAGCTGGCTGTCCGCGTATATGTCAACCTTGCCGATCTCGCAGTGCAGTCCGCCAGGACGCAGCGCCTTCAGGCAGAGCGGAATATGAGGGCTGGCCAGTGAATTGAGCACGACATCCACCCTGCGGCCATTCGTGGTTGCCATGAGACCTTCATACCACTGCGTGCTTCGTGAATCAAGAGCAGCTGTGACCCCGAGTGCCCGAAGGGCGGCTCGCTTGTCGTCGGTGCCGGCTGTCGCATAGACAGTGGCTCCGACATGGTGAGCCAGCGCGATGGCGGCCTGTCCGACGCCGCCCATGGCGGAATGGATCAGCAGGCGCTGGCCCTCGCGCAATCGGGCCAGATGGTTGAGGGCGTAATAGGCCGTGGCATACACAGATTTTGAGCACCCCGCCTCGGCCAGGGAGAGCCCGGGCGGTTTGGGGATTACATGGTGTTGACTTACGATTGCACGATTACCCAGCAGCCCCCCGCCGCCAATCAGCACTTCGTCGCCAGCCTCAAGGGTGCCGACAGCCGAACCGGTTCGGCGAACCACGGTGCCACCTTTCATTCCAATTCTTCTGCCTATGGCACTTCGTTCGTAGGCTAGGCCAGGCAGCAGTCCGAGAGCGACCATAATATCCCGGAAATTGAGCGCGGCAATCTTCACATCAACCTCCACATCTTCGGCATCAAGACGCGCAGGAGGACGGGTGACGGCATGTACGCCGCTGATCTGTCCCGGCTCACGCACCACCAGGCGGTAGGCAGGATCGTCGGACGTACGCACATGGGCATACTCTTGCGGTGTGCTGCAGAGTCGCGAAGTCCAAAGTTGTCCGTCTCGAATGGCAAGCTCGCGCTCTCGGAGGTCGGCGCAGGCCAGCTCAGCCAGGCACTGCAAATCATGCGGCTGCGTCAGGTCGACCAGCCAGCAGTCAAGCAGGGCCTCATGGCCAAATTCCAGCGCGATGCATCTGAAGGCCCCCCAAAGAGCCGTCAGGCCGGGGTGCCTGACATCCATGACTGCCCCCTGGGTTACAAGCGTCAGCCGACATGTTCTTTCCGCGCGCCCAACCCGGCAGGCGATTAGGGACTGAACAAACTGTACAAGATCAGCCACATACTGCGCTCCGGTTGCATCCTAACCATCCAATTCCGCAAAAATATCAATGGCCTGGACGCGAACGGCCTCGGCTTCAAGGAAGTCGGCGTTACGCAGGGAGGGGATCATCCTGGCCGAAGGATTATCGCACCAATAAGGTCGGCCCATGCCGGTGCCCAGGAGGTGGGTCCTCCAACAATCCACCGTGAAACTGTCGGATCGGGCCGTATCGGTCGGATCACATGATTTGCCTTAAACAGTGTTGTGCATTGGTCGGCGCGAATCAGCTTCCACCCCCGACCCGGCCGCACCGATGCCGCCTTACCATGGTGGATCAGAGCAAGGCCGCCCTGAACGGCTATTTCGTGCCACAGCTGCCAGTTCTCTTCACTCGGTTGGCCGTAACCAAGGATGAGTTCAACAGCCTTTCTGCGCAGGAGCCCTTCTTTCAAGCGGAGCTGACTGGCGGACTGATTCGTCAAGGTTGATGAACCGTATCGGCGAATCGGTAGTGTGGAAAGCGTCGCAGTGGGCTTGGGCCTGTTTCCGGTTTTCACTGCACAGCCAGTATTCATAGTGGGTATCGGCCTCAAACAGGAACGCGCACAATCTGAAAAGCGCGGTTTGCTCAGGGTCCCGGGATCCGGCGAATTCCAGGACTCGGGTCATTCTGGGAATCTTGGCATCCTGATGCTGAAGGGCCTTCACCACAGAGGCCGGATCTACTTCATCTTGAGGCATCCGGCGTACAAGCGATTCATGGTCGCGGACAAATTTGGGCTGCCAGAAGAGGTAATGTTTGCTGTTTTTAAGGTCTGCCCTTCCCGGTTCCGATATCATCGCGTTGTGGGTGCCGATATGCAGTATCAGCCTGCCGGTTGCGGCATCGTAGCAACTGATAGAGCCGCTGTCCCGTTCTCCGGGCAGTGCGTACGGCTGTCCCTTATCATCGACGATGTAAGCGGTAGGGCGCGGGTAGATTATATGAAAGGCCAGGCGCGAGGAGGTTGGCCTGCTGTAAAAGGTCAGCCGTTCAGTCCGCAGCGGGATGCCAATCAGATCGGCGGACTGCACCAGTTCAAATACGGTCGTGTGGTAGCCGGCATCCAGAAGAGTCGGGAACATAAAATAGCCTTCCCGGGAAGCCGCGGCCCACAGCGAAGCATCCATTTCCACATGAGACAGCAGCGAATCGGTTGACCGATTCCGACCTATCCGTGTGATGTTTCTGAAACCGGGGCCGTAGTCAAATGAATGCCCCAGTACTGCGTCCAGCGTGTCATAAGGGCTTCCCTGGTCAACGTCCACGAGAGATTCATAGGATGTCTGGTCAATTTCGGCAAGCGAAGCCGGAACCTTGGGCGCTTCAACGGGAAGGTCAAGACAGACCACACCGCGTGCATGTACAAGCTGCGGCGGGTCCTCTTCATACGGCTGAGATGAGATACTGAAGGTGAAAGAATTGTCGCGATCGGGAATCGGCTGCAGGGACGTTTGAAGCCGCACCGGGGTCTTGGAGATGTAGCACTGCTGCAGAAACTCAACCTGCTCTATAAAGAGGACCTGCCCCCCAAATACCTGAAGGATCATCTCAATGAATCCCGCTGCTGGCATGAGCGGTACATCCTGCACGCGATGGTCCGACAGCCATGGAAAAGCTGCCTCGGAGAGGCGCGCTTCAAAGAGCAGTCCCTCCGAAGGGATCTGATGCCCTACGAGCGGGCCGTGGCCGTATTGACCCCGGTTATGGAATACCTCGTCGTCAAGTGATTTGTCTGCCAGCTTTGATTCCTCACGGGGATGGCCGGGAAGAATATGGGCCAACGGGGCTGGCCTGGGATACTGGGCCGCAAAGTCCAGCGACGCGCCAGCCTCAAAAAGCCTGCCCAAAGTATCATGAAACTGCAGGCCATCATCCTGCTGTCGCATCAGAGACGGAACAATAACAGGCAGGAAGTTATGATTCTCAGCACATTGGCGAATCAGCGGCTGCAGGGCGGAATGGGGGCAATCTCCAGGAAGATGTCGGGCCGGCAGTTCCGCATTACCGTGCTGATGGCCTCTAGAAAACGCACTGGCTGCCTAACGTTGGACCACCAGTATGCGGCATCCAGATTCTGCTCCACAAGACCGGTAACTGTTGAGATAAGCGGTATTTCCGAGCGATAGGTCCGGCCGTTCAGGAACTCGAGCGCGGTTAGAACATCGTTCCGTATGACCTCCATAGCGGCGGAGTGAAATGCGATATTGCCCGGAATGAGTGTATGCTGCAGATTTCGCCGCCGGGCCTCTTCCAGGATAGGTTGAAGAACCTCCGGCCTTCCGCAGACAACGATATTGGCCGGTGAATTTTCGCATGCAATCTGGACCGCATCGGGTCGGGATCCGGTCTGCATGGGGCTCCCAACACGTTCCAGCAGGTCTTTCACGCCGGGTACATCAAGGCCGAGCGAGAGCATCCGGCCGGATCCGGCGACACGCTGCTGCAGCATTGAGCGGTAATAGACCAGCCGTGTAGCCTCCTCCAGGGACAGCACCCCGCAGGCGTAGGCCGCTGCGATTTCCCCTGAACTGTGCCCCACCACACAGTCGGCATAGACCCCCCATGTCCTGAACAATTCGTACAGGGCGCACTGCACCGCAAAAATGACCGGCTGGGCCAGCGCGCATTGATCAATTTTATCCTGCGGAGCATTGAACCATGTATCGCGCAGAGAATACTCAGCGTCTCGGACCCAGTATGCCTCTATCCGGTCAATCACCCTGCGGAATACCGGGTGCGTTTCATACAAGGCACGACCGCAGCCAGCCCACTGCGTTCCCTGACCGGAAAAAACCATCGCAACAGACTTATGGCCATCTTCGGCGGGGGGCGGCGAACGTTCAGCCAGCTCAAATTCTTCCAGAGCACGGGTGAGTTCCGCTTTGCTGCGCACCGCAAAAGCCGCGCGGGCTGCGAACGGTGTGCGGCGACGACTTAGGTTTCCGGCGAGTGTATACAAATCCAGATCGTGCTCATCAACGAAGGTGCGGAGCCGCCGGGTGCTCTGGACCAGGGCCGACGACGAACGGGCGGACAACGGGACCATGAATCCGGCCTTGGGAGCCGTGGAAGCTGACCAGATGCGCGTACGCTCAGGGCGGTATTCGCGGACCACGCAATGACCGTTGGCTCCACCGAAGCCAAAAGAGTTTATACCGATGATGACAGGATGATCTGGGAATGGCTCGCATTCCGTCTGCACCCTCATCGGACATAAGTCGAAATCAATTTCGGGATTGGGCACCTGAAAGGTCTTTGAGATAGGCGCGAAAGTGCGATGCCTCATCATCAGCACGACCTTGAGCAGGGCGCAGGAGAAGGCGGCGGCCTCCATATGCCCGACATTGCTCTGCACGCTGGATACCCGCAACGGATGCTTGCGGTGGCCCCGGAATGTCTCGGAGATACCGTTACCTTCAATGCGATCGCCGACCTGGGTCCCGGTGGCATGGGCCTCAATGTAGTCAAACTGGTCTGCGGTACGTCCTGCACGTGCAGCGGCCAGCCGCATGAGTGCGACCTGGGAATGGTGGGTAGGTGCACTAATGAATCGCCCCGGTGCCGTCCCGAAGGCTCCGTCAGCAGACCCGTCAGCGTTCACCACCGTAGTCTCAATGACAGCATAAATCCGGTCGCCATCACGCTCAGCGTTGGTCAGGGGCTTGATCGCGAAAACAAAGGCTCCCTACGACCGCATATAGCCGTTGGCCCGCGCGTCAAATGAATAACAGACCCCATCAGGACCAATGATCCCCAATTGAGCGAAGCCGCTGCTCGATCGGGCACTTGACAGGTACTGTGAGGCACCCACAAGGGCCCGGGCACATTCACCAGTGGTCAGGGCATGCATGGCCGCGTGCAGGGCGGTAATTCCGGCGGAGCAGGCCGTGCAATAAGTCGCTGAGGATCCCATCAGGTTAAAGTGAAAGGATATCCGATTGGCGAGCATGGCCAGACTGATGGCACCGACTGAATGCGGCGTGGGACCGTGCAGCGGATGCCAGTTGGCTGACGAAGGGGTCTGAGAACCGATAAACACGCCGGTCGGACTGTTCCGAAGCGCCATCAGATCCCAACCGACATGTTCTATTGACTCCCACGCGCAGTTGAGCAGCATCCGCGTTTGCGGGTCCGACTGCAGGGTTTCGTGGTAGGACATGCCAAAAAAGGCATGGTCGAACAGTAACTCATCATCATTGGGAATCAGCCCCTCAAACCGACTCTGGCATCGGTCTGGCCCGACGTACGGCCCAATGGGACCGTGTCCTTTGCCGTATCGATCTTCAATAGGGACCTGGACGATTTCACGCTGCTGTAGCAGGTGCCAGAAATCCGAGTCAGACTGCAGCCCGCCGGGCAGCCGGTGGCTGTACCCCACGACAGCTGTGGGCGCAAGGGGTAATGCGTTATTCACGTGTAGGATCGGAGGTATGGTGGATGAAGGGATCTATGGGTTGCGGCCTGTAGGTAACAGCTTTGGTTTCCTGATCATAAGCCTTCTTAGACCCCCCGCGGACCTTCGTCGCCGGCCAACACGCCCTCACCCGGTGCTCCGCTTCCTGAATCTTTGATATGCATCTTCTGCCTCATCGAAAATCATCTGCCAAATTGCCATGCGCCGTGACTGGCGCTCCTGAATTATCTTCCACAATTCACTCGAGATCCTGGATTCGGCCAGCTTTCGGGTCTCCTCGCTGAATGAAACACCGCGTCTATCCTGATATTTCTTCACCGCCAAAGCGGCCAGCACCGGCACATTCTGCGCTACGATTTGGTAGTCCACGGCAAATTTTATTTTGACCGGGCTAGTATTGCGGGAGGATTCGTTCATTTTTCGGAAATCTATAATATTTAGAGCAACTCAAGTCAAAAAAGGGCGGGCCGATCGAATCAGGGTGCTGCATTGCAGCTGCGGTCAGCCATGACCGGCCTCTTTTGAGATCTCGTCCAGAATTCTATTGAACGAGTCTCGGACCTCACTGCGAAATTCCTTTTCCGCGGACCGACGCATCACGATTAAGTCCTGCAGTGCCTTCAGGATTATGCCATGTGTCACCTCCAGCTCTTCCTCAGAGAGCTTGTTGCCTTCCAGGTACTCGTTCTTTTCAATGGTGAACCTAGCGATATCGTTGAGGTTCTCCATCAGGATATTCACATCCAGAGCTTTTTGGACGACCGGTGAGTCAGACATTAGCCGAACTGATTCTACCAAACAGGAACAAACTCAATCTTGCCCCGAAATTTACGGCAACGCCGCGAAAAAACCACCGCGACCGGCCCGCCACCCCCACCCGGCGACGGAGCCCGGAGTGAATTCTACGGACGCACTGGGCGCAGCATTTTTTTTTTCGTGGAACAGTTACGGGCGCTTCGCGGCAGCCTTTTCATCCAGTTCATCAAAGCTGAATCGCACACTCATGATGTACGGCGGCTCCCCCGGTGTCCAGTGTCCGTAGGTGGTGGTGACTACCGTGCCGTCTGGCAGAAGCTCAACGCCCGGGTAAGCCGTATCGGCGGCCTGGTGATTGTCCATCAGGCGTACGCGGTACTGTCCCTCTCTCCCAAGTACAATATCTTCATACGAACCCACCCAGCCTACCCAATCCCCCCAGGTGGGCGAAACATGCGTGCGATCCCTGAACGAAATAAACAGATGCCCGTCCGGTCCATACACCGCCTGGTGGCGATCCCCGGTCAGCGCACCGGGTAGCTCAACGGGTGGGCTCCAGGTTGCCCCTTCGTCGTCGGAAACGGTAAGGAATGAGTTGAACCGGCGGCTGTTTTCACGAAGCAGCATGGCCAGCTGATGCCCATCGGGTGAGCGGATCACGCCCGGTTCACACAGGTCGGCTTCGGGGTGCGTGACGACCACTTCCGGCCGGCTCCAGGTCAGTCCGCCATCCGACGATCGGATCTGGTAGACAAAAAACTGCCCACGCTCCTCTTCGCGTCCGTTTATGAAGCGCCCGTCATCGTGAAAAAAGGCCAGGTAATCCCCACCACTAAGGCGGACTACTTCGCTCATGGCCACGATGCCGCCGTAGTCCCCGATGGGTTCAAGGTCCGTCCAGGTCTCACCTTCATCTTCCGATACTGCCATGCGGATGGGATACAGCCCGGAAAACATAATCAGGCGCTGCTGCCCCTGGCGGTCGGTGACCGGAAACAGCGTCGGCACTTCCTGAGAGGTAGCCCAGTTGTCGGGCACCGGCAGGCGATCGGTCCAGGTCAGACCTCCGTCAAGGCTCTTTTTCATGACAACGGCACCTCGGCCGTGGCCTTTGGGGTAAACGGTAATCAGGGTCCGACCATCATCAAGCAGAACGGTAGTCGGATGACCGAGATACTGGTCGGGCTCGCGGTCTACCAGGACCTGCCGGTGGGTCTCGTCGGCCAGGTCAATCACCGGCAGACTGTATCCTCCCGGCACAATGGTTCCCGGATCATGTAGCCGGCCGGTGATGGAAAGCTCATACACATGCAATGTGGCAGGATCCGGTGTTAGGCGGCCCAGGGCCGCAAAGGTCACCCCGACCCGGCCCACAGGAGCCAGTGAGCGCACCGAATACAGGGTATCCCCATCCATCGAAAAGGCCATGTGCGACCTGCTGCGCGTGACCACAAGGTCCACCCAGGTACGGGTGGCCATCGGCCCTGAATTCAGCGGTATGTGGCGCGCTCCGACCAGCCGGCCGGATATATGAGCGCGCTGGCTCGGCCCGTCAAATCCAAAAAACGTGTCGCCCAACTGAAGGGCCGCACCACTTGCGGTAGTGTCCGGCAGTCGGACGCGGGCACGAACCCGAAAATCTCCCGTACCCAGGTCCCGGTCAGCAAAGAGACCCTCAGCACCGATAACCTCCACAAATCCCTCCTGCTGAAGCCACAGGCCCGCTCGGGCATTTTCTGCCATCCCGTCGCTGACGATTACACGCGCCTCCTGTGCCTGGACGGCTGCCGCAGAGATCACGATCAGTACGGCGGCAATACGCTTCATGGGAAGTTCTCCCGATCAGTTTTCAGGATTCGTCCCCAAGTATACGTAAGAAGAAGACGTTTGGGACGGGTATCTGGCGGCAGCCGCCCGACGAACCCACATCGTTCTCCACCACGGAGTAATCGGGACCCGAGGTCCGCCGTTACCCCGGATTCTGACATAGCTTGAGGTCATTTTATTGCATCGGAGCCATTCCTGGTGGATTGTTCTGACGGGATGCGCTGGAGCTTCAGCATTCGCCATGGGTTCGGCCTGCGTGGTTTCACTGGCGGGTCGGCAATCAATGCGGGGACAATACGGTCTTGCCGGCCCGCTGTGCTCGGGCACAGTTTGTTGTGATATATTGACGAATTAAAACAGCTGCAGTTCTGACTTACAGCCATCCCATAGCCCGGCATGGCTGGAGACAGTCGCTCCGTTTCGATCCACATGATTTGATGACCGGGCGGAGGCGGCGGGGCCCTTCCCCGATTCCGGTAACCGCCAAGTACGCCTACCAGCTATATCGCATCCTGAAGGGTATTGGGTTCCGGCAGCTTAACATTGCTGGCTTAATCCGTCAGGGATTGAAGCTCCGTTTCGGTAAAGAAAACGGACGCGTCCAGCTCCGGCACACTCCGCCCCAACAGCTTCAGTAACATCAGGTGCCAAGCAATCACCAAGTGGATGGCCAGCGACCGTTGCAGCCGCAGTGCGGTTCGATATGCTCTGTCTTCCACCTTGCAGCCGCTTGTGAGCACCCGGAAAAACTCCTCAATCCGCCACCGCTTCAGATAGTATTCTATCACCTGCTTCGCGTCGCTGACCGACTGCACCTTGAGACTGGTCAGCAGGTACCATTCTATTGCTTGTTTGCCCGGCGGCGGATCTATCTCTTTGATATGCACCGCAGACAGGGTCACAGGATCCGCAGCCAGCGGGGTTGCCAGCAGGGTCATCTGGCGGTATCGCAATTCGGCCGTAGCTATGCGATGGTCTCGGGCACATGAGTGAGCCGACCGGCGTTTGATCTCAATCCTGATGCGCCCAGCGTCTTTACCGCCGGAGATCATCTCAAACAACTGCCTGTTTTTGCTCAATCGCTGATCCGTACGCGCCCGCACCAGCAGATGTACCCGCCCAAGGCGCTGCTGCGCGTCAAACAGCGCAAGACTGTCTCCTTCCCGGTCCATTACGCTGATCACCCGGATTTTGCGCGATATCTCCTGGGCCATTGCACACGTATCCTCATAGGCATCCAGCCATCGCTGCGCCTTCGGCTTCAACGGCCCGTGGGTCGGATCGGTGTAGCTGCATCGCAGCACCCCCAGCGGCAAACCATCGGCCGTCGTCGCCAAGGTTGCATGAAGATGCATGCCCCGTGTCTGGGTCGTCGTCTGATTCCGCCCAATGACATCCAGATCCTTGCAGACCGGTCGTGACCCATAGTTCAGGTTGCTTCCGTCCTGGAGGCACAACACCACCGACTGGCTGCGTATGCGCTCAACCGTGCGCATCCGATGCGGTGCCAGGATGTTTTCCGGGGTCACATCAGTTTCCGGTTTAATCGACATCAAGCGATAATGGCCCTTGATGGCTGCCCGATCAAAGGCGGTGTTGCTGGTAATGGCCCGACCCACCGAATCGGCCAGCATCGCAGCGCTTTTGACCAGCCGTAGTGAGCGCAGCCGGTTGCCCAGCGGAGCATTACCAAACTCGGCTTTCGCCCACTGATCGTTGTCTATGTCCTGATCCGGTTGTCTGACCGGGCGCAATTCCACCGTAGGTACTCCCAACAATTGGCGCCAGTCGCGGTTAAGCTCGTATACATACAACGCCTTCGCCGACTCCACGGGGTCCCCCGGCTGGCGCCGCCCCCCGGCGGTCTGGCCGATGCACTGAAAATTGGCTGCCTTAATGCAGGTACCGTTCCAGTCCGGGTCCACATAGGTCTCAACGATCCACGGTTTGTAGCCGTACTGGTCGTCAAAGTCGTCCGGCAGCAGATTAAGCAGGCGGCCGAGTACATGACTGGCCAGATTCTTGCACCTGCCCCGCACCAGAAACCGGCTCAGACACACCACATAGTGCTGATAGTCCTTTCGCTGCGCATCCGACCAAGCCATCCAATATTCCCGGGCAGCCATGCGCAGGCCTGCCGCCGAAAAACAGACCGCGCCCAGATATCCGTGGGCGCTTTCAATCAGATACCGCATCTGGGCACCGCAAAACTTCGTCACGCCGCGCGGATGCTCATGATGCAACAGGGTGCTCCACACGGCGCGCTGCGTATCGTCGGTAACCCGCACTATGGCCAGATCCTGCACATCCCGGACTGCGTCCGGCAGATTGTCCGGCATCGGTACCGCGTCCGGCAGCAGGCGCGGACCCGCGCCCGCCGCGTAGTTGTTCGTGGGTGCCGGCAGATCAATCCGCCCCCGGTCAGCCAACTTAGTCAGCGCCTTGACGCAGGTGGCGATCTGCCAACGCCCGCGTGCATCCGTAAAGTTGAAGACTTTGCACATCTCACGGGCTATCGCTCCGCGTGTGGCGAACCTCGGATCAGCCACTACAGCCTCAATCCGATCCCGAGATTCCGGTGCGCTCAGGGTGCGCAATACCTGATTCTGCGTGACCATACCACGAATCTATGCAGAAGCATTCAAAAATGTTACGCCTGGAAAGGTGGTGTAACGGCAGGCCAAAGCCGTACGAACCGATTGGCAGCGGCTACAGAGCAGTGCTATCAGGTCTGCTCAAGACTCTTGTTATGACTCCAGACTCCACCCATACCGCCTGTGGGGTCCGCAATCCCAGATCACGCGGACTGAACAAGGTGTCTGTTGACACAAAGGATGAAAAGTGCGTCTGACTCACACGCCGTAGCACCCGCGATTCGTAACTCCCCCTCTCCTCACCCATTAGGGGGTCTGCCTATACACCCAGCACGGGGTAGCTCCGCCCGGGCCCAACTAAATCATCTTGACTTTGGCTAGACTATGAGCATTTTGCAGTCTCAGGCTGATGTTGGGTCAGGTACCGGGCAACAGTTCCGGGGTAGTTTTGCCACTCAAATGATCGGTTATCCCCGCGTTTAGCCTCCGCGGCGGAGCAGCGATGGGAGTGACTTGGGCGTACCTCGGCTGGGCTCACCGAAGAGCAGGCTCGATCAGGGTTGGTATCGGACTTGAGGCCTCCGCTATGGCGGCCGCTGCAGCAGGCCACAGGATGCCCATTCTTCAATGGGTTCCGCTTTGGGCGGCGGCGCTACTTCACGGACATGGATCGCCCATACCCGCACCGGTTTGGCTGTTTTGTCCTTTGTCGGCGGCAGGGTCACTTTCCGATAACGCACTTCCAATTGCGCATCGCGGGCTATACGCGCCTCACTGGTCACCCGACCCGACTTCGCACGACGGCTCAATCTGCTTACGCTCATATACACATGACCCGCCGCCGGACCCTTACGCATCGTCTTGAACAGCTTTACCTGATCCTTGCGCTTCAGGGTCCGGTCATGTTTGGCCCGCACCAGTATATCGGTGCGCGTACAGCGCTGCTGGGCGGCAAAAATCGCATAGGCATCCGCCTCGCGATCCATCACGCTTAACACCCGCGTCTTTTGTGGCAGTGTCTGGGCCGCCTCGTCTATGTCCAACAGACCGTCTATCCACTGATCCGTCTTGGTCTGACCTTCCTTTTTCCTGTACGCACACCGCAGTACGCCCAGCGGAAGCCCCTCCTCATTAATCGCCAGAGTCGCGTGCAGATGTACCCCCCTGGCCTCACAAAAGGTCTGATTGCGCCCGATTACCTCCAAACCCGTGCATTCCGGTCGCGTACTGTAACTGATATACGTCCCATCCTAGATGCACAGCACCGTTTCCTGCGTCCGCATTCGCTCGACCGTCCGCTCCCGGTGCG
>JAPPNA010000173.1 GCA_028873925.1 Bacteroidota bacterium
ACCCAAGGCAGGAGCCGTATGCGTTAACGCGCACGTACGGATCTGTGCGGGGGGGGGGCCTACCTCGATCACCTTGAACAGTTGCACTGGAAAGCGTTGTCCAATCTGTAACTTTTCTCGCCTCAGCTGAGGCTCAATCCGAGTTTGTGTGGACTATCCCGTATCAACATGCGGAATTGGTGCGCAAAAATGCTGGATCCGGTGCCAAAATCCAGTCGATTCCGGCGGCAATACACCACAATTCACCTCCGTTGCAGCCTCAAATGACCCATGCTTCCGGCTCGCTGCGGCAATCCTACCCCGGGTTGACCCAATGCCGTATCGGAAGGCTAAAGCGACACCGTGTTGAATATTCTGGGAATAGGGCCTTATGGAGCCGAACTGTATCCCGCACGGTGGCCTGAGGCAGTGCCGATCCGAAGGGACACCCGGTAATGGGATTGAGCATAGAGGGTGCCAGTGTGCCGTACGACGAGCCGATAACATTGGCGCAATCCACAAAGTAACGGTCCGTATCCAGTGCCTTCCCAGAGCTGATGCAGCCGCGCCACCAGTCAGCCGCATTGCTGTCACTGATTAGCGAAGGACCCGCCACAATCACATTTCCGCAGCTGTGCTCAGACTGCCCCATGTCTGGTACGCCACCTGCACATTGCGCAGCAGCTCACCGGATTCTAGCCGAAGCGACTGGATGACTTCAGACTTTACCATGAGAGTCGGATGATGGGTCCGGCCGGCGGCCGGACCCATTGACTTGATCTATGCGCCCACGAGCGATGCCGGAGTCTGGTCCAGGGCCTGCGCAAAGTCCGCTTTAATGTCGTCAATGTGCTCAATGCCTACCGAAACACGGATCAGGTCCTCGGTCACGCCGGAGGCCAACTGCTCCTCTCTGGCCAACTGCTGGTGCGTGGTGGTCGCCGGATGGATCACGAGAGTCTTGGCATCCCCAATGTTCGCCAGGTGGCTGGCCAGTTGCGTTCCATTGACAAATGCCTGCCCTTGCTCAAGGCCGCCTGCAACACCGAATGACAGTACTGCCCCATAGCCGCGGGACAGATAGCGCTTTGCCTGTTGATGGTACGGATGCGACTCCAGGCCCGGATAGCTTACCCAGGCGACATCCGGCCGCGCTTCCAGCCACTTCGCCAACTCCAGCGCGTTATCGCTGCTGCGCTGCACCCGCAGGGAAAGCGTCTCCAGTCCCTGGAGCAGCATGAAGGAGCCGAACGGATTCTGGCACGGTCCCAGGTCACGCAGCCCCTCCACACGTGCCCGGATGATAAAGGCCACATTCACGCCCAGCACACCTCTCGGGCCGAAGGCATCCCAAAAACCCAGCCCGTGATAAGCTGGTGATGGCTCAGTGAAGACCGAGAATCGCCCGTTATTCCAAGGGAAAGTGCCTGCATCGACGATTACACCGCCCATTGTGTTGCCGTGCCCGCCGATCCACTTGGTAGCACTTTCCACGACAATATCAGCACCGTAATCAATCGGGCGGCACAGGTAGCCTGCGGCTCCGAACGTGTTGTCCACCACCAGGGGCACATCGTTATCATGCGCAAGCTTGGCCAGCTTCTCAAAATCGGGCACATTAAAGCGAGGATTGCCAATTGTTTCAACGTATACCGCCTTGGTCCGCTTATCAATCAGCGAGGCAATGGATTCCGCATCATCCCCGTTGGCAAACCGCACATCTATCCCGAGACGGGGCAGCGATACCTTGAACTGATTGTACGTCCCCCCGTAGAGGAAGCTGGAGGACACGATATTGTCCCCAGCCTCAGCGATGGTCGCGATGGCCAGGAACTGGGCGGCCAGGCCACTGCTGGTTGCCAGGGCCATGACACCGCCTTCCAGTGCCGCAATCCGCTTCTCAAACACGTCCGTGGTCGGATTCATGATCCGCGTGTAGATGTTGCCGAACTGCTTCAGCGCAAACAGGTCCGCCCCGTGCTTCGTGTCATCAAAGACATACGATGTCGTGGCGTAGATGGGCACCACGCGCGCGTTGGTCGCAGGATCGGGATCCTGCCCGGCGTGCAGTTGGAGGGTTTCAAAGTGAGGGGGTCTTCCGTTGTTCAACATAACTTCAAGAAAACTGGTGAAAAAAATCCCCGGCGCAGCCGATGGCAGCCCAACGGACACCAAGCGGGGCGGAAGGCTAGGAAGGTGCTGGCCCCTGTAGCAGAAAAGATTCGGACGGGGTGGCTGATGCCAAGTCCTCTGCTCATCTGCCCTCACCCGAAGGCAAGGCAGGAAGTGGCACTTTCCATCGCGAAAGTCCAACCTCGCGAGGAGTAGCCAAGGTCTCACAGGGCCTAGGGCCTTTACCCTCCACCCTTCTTGATGAGCCGCCACAATTTGATATGCCGGACAGGGCAATTCTACCACCGAATCCCTAAATGTTCAATTAGCTGGCCTGCTATTCCAAAAAAAATCGCAATTAGCACCAAGTAGGCCTGTTCGGGAACCGAATCACTCGTTTCTGATCCCGACCTGAATCAATGGCTGCCTATGCTTGAATCGGCCCAATTGGAGTATGGCCGCGCGGATCGAGCGGCTACGCACGAATCGCTTTCCGTGGCAGAAATTCGAGCGGTGCTGAGCGCCGGCCGGCCGGCCGGCGCCGCCGATTTCACTACGCTGGTCGCGGACATACTTGAGCAGTTGGGCATCCGCATCAGAAATGACGCTATAAGCGCCTGGCACCAGTACTGGAACAGCGCTCCGGATAAGTGGGGTTGGGATGTTCCCCGGACCAAACACGATTGCGTGCGCAGGCTCCGATCGGACCTGGCACTGCTGCTGGAGCCCTACGGAGTGGCAGTGGATCCAACCCCTGGAGATCGCAATAGAGCCGATATTTGAGTCAGGGTCGGCCCTGACTTGGCAGTCTCAATTGAGATTAATCGGTATATGCATCCTCAAGCCTGGCGGGCGGCAGAGGAGAAGCTGGTGACTTTATCCGCGCGGGTACCGCAGGCTGCCGGTTACGGCATTCAAGTGGTGCTTTGGTACGGGTGTGATTTCATGTACCCGCCCCTTGGAGGGTGCCCACCCGCACCGCCGAATGCCTTGAAGCGGCAGCTTAAAGAGGGGATCTCTGCCGAATATCAGGCTAAGATCGAAATTGTCGTTAGTGACGTAAGCCCGCCCGACAGGTCCGCATAAATGTGATCGGGAATAGACTCGCGTGCAATCCCCCTCGGAGGAGGGCTATCTATGCGCCCGCAACCCGGCAAAACCAGGCGCAACTCAAGGCAGTGTGCCCTATATTCCCAAACTTCACTTCCACGGGTTCAATGGAACAGGGTCCCAAGATCAAGGTCGAGGCTAAACTAATCTCTCAACTTCTGAATTCAGGGCGCTTTGAGGTGCCTTGGCATCAGCGGACTTACGACTGGACAGAGGAGGTTGATGATCTGCTCACGGACCTTATGGATGCCCATGAGTCTGGACTGGCGTGCTATTTCCTCGGACCTGTCATGCTACTCAAGGCGCGTCCCGAGACATCTCAACAGATTAACGATGGCCAGCAACGGCTGATCACATTCTCTCTATTGATGGCAGCTCTTTGCCACCGCTTTTCCCACATTGTGCCCCGAGACACAGACAAAGAGGCAAGGGCGAACCGTTTGCTATTTGACCGTGGTCCCTCGCAATCGGCTCGCTTTGAAGATGTCGCCAAAGGCAAGTATGATCAGAGAATCCTGCCCCCGCAGGTCAATCGGGATAAATATAGGCAGATTATCCGTGGAAACAAAATACGTGGTAACGGCCGGCTGATAACTGCTTGGCATAAGGTAAAACATTTCATTGAGCACATGGATGCAGGAACGCTAAATACTTTTTTCGAATTTCTGCTCGCCGGCGTGGAAGTCGCGGTTCTGACAGTCCCCCCGGAAGTGGATAAGCACCGAGTTTTTGAGACGCTCAACGCACGAGGCAAACGGCTGAACGCAGTCGATCTTATCCGTAACCTGCTGTACTCCCATTTTTCAGAACAGGAAGACGATACGCGTCGTGTCATCGTGCACGACAACCTCGAAAGATCCCGCCGTATTCTTGACAAGCGCACCGCGGTTAAGTCATATTACCACTGCTATCTACAATGCACCTATGGACACCTAAAGAAAAAGCGATTGTATCGCGAATTCCGAAATAAATTGATGGCCGAGGTGCGGGGCGAAGAAGCCGGCAAATACGCCTACCAACTCGCGAAAGGTCTGGGGCGGGAAGAGAGCGCTTGGCTGTTTCAAGCTGTTCACTCAGGGCAAATAAGTGAAAGACTGGCGGGCCGCTTGCCGAAAATCAAAGGGAAACGCGATCTCGCAGTCCTGCTCCGCAAGCTTGGGGAGTATTCTGTTGCGCACCCATTGTGCTTCGCGCTCCTCCATCGCTTTGAAGACACCATAGACTCCGACATGGAGAGAGACGTGCGGACGAGGGTGGACCGAGGCCTAAAGAATCTCAATGCATTTGTAATGCGATCGGTATTCGTCACCAATCCATTCCAACCATCTCGTATTGCAGCAGACTTGGCAGCCTGCTCTCGCAACGTGTTTAAATCCACTGATCTGGCATCATTAGACATTGTGGGACATCTGAGGCAGTGTGATAAATGGGGAGTGTTTAACGATAAAGAGTTCATCCGGCGTGTGACGGAAGTGGAATGGGACCGAAACAGTAAGAAAAAGGCACGACTGTATCTGTTCGGCATAAATGAGCACCAGCAGAGAGGCCCCTCTGGTGTCAGTTTTGACGACAGCTCCGTTGAGCATGTGTTACCGAAGGCATCAGAGTACTGGCAGAGTTGGGATGGCTTCAATGACGCTAATGCAGAGGAATTTATTTACCGAACAGGCAATATCGTGCTTATTTCCAAACCCGAAAATCGGAGTGATGCTGCTTTCAACTCCTGCTACGACAAAAAGCAGAAGGCGTATAAGCAAAGTTCGGTGTTAATGGCTCGAAAAGTAGCACAGGAGCACAATGAATGGACTCCCACCATCGTCAAGAAACGATCCAAACAACTTGCACAGACTGCAGCAGGAATATGGAAATTTAGCGGCTAGCAATGACTTGTGTCCGCAGCGCACACCAATCGAATGCTCTGAAGTAAAGAATTCTTTGCCTTTGCAACCGGGAACGAGGCCTACAGTTGTCGTTGAACGGTAATGGACACATCTACTTTAGTGCGGAGCACGCTCGTTGGAGGAAGGGCGGGCCGTGACACCTGACAGTCGCTGGTTGATTGCCATCGCTAAGTCAACCCCATGACTCCTCGTGTTGTCCGTGACAACAACAGTAGCCCCCGTCGCCGCTACGTATTCCAAGGTCCCCTGGAAATCTGCGTGATTGGAAAGTGCTACCCGATACGCCCGATCCGAAATCTTGTCCAGTGGATGGTCGGTGCCTACCATGTACGCACTGCAGGAAACGATCGTACCCTCGGGCAGCAGATTCCCAAACGTGTCTCCCTTGGAGTAGAGTTGAACATAGAATCGCTCCTTTAGCGCCTCAATCCCTTCGCGTGAATCCAAACTGACGATCTGTTCAGCACCAAATCCGTGCTGCTGATAGACTTCAATCTCACCAATCAGCTGCTCGCTCGCCAGAACCGGGACACCAATGCTTCCGGCCAAGACTTGCAGCACACGCTCTACGGTCCCCCTATAGGCCTTTACGTGAACAGATCCGCGCCTTAGAGCCTGGCTGATAACCTCCAGAAGACAGGCTTCGGCCTCGGCTTGAGTGTAGCGCCGGACGCTTCTGGGACTGCCATAAGTGCTGTCCACGACCAACTGATCAACTTGGATCACATCTTCAAGAGGCCATGCAAAATCGCCTGAGTACCCGCATCGCACGCCATTGGAAAGCTTCAGCGCTACCTGGCAGGATCCCAGCATATGCCCTGAACGAAGGACAGTAAGTTCGGAACCATCGCGAAGTTTTCGTGGGTGTTGATAACTGAGTGGAATGAGGTTTTCCCTGAACTCAAGATCCAAATCGCGCTCCGCGATAAGGAGTTGGCGAGTCTCCCGACTCATGAACAGGTCCTGCTCCCCCTTACTCCTGTCAAACTCAGACATGTGGTCATCATGCACATGCGTCTGAACGCGGTACTCGTAGCCGTAGGCGTATCCGTCACAGATCAGGTTCGATCCCAAGCGAACGGTACCACCGGAGAAAACGTCAATCGCTGCCTGAGACATCCACAAATGCTTGCGAAATGTGTCCCTGCAGCAGTGACTCCATCGTCTCTTTGCCGATTCTGCGCATTGAAGCGTCAAAACGCTCGTCCCCGACAAGCGTGAAGAACTGGACACCTAAACGACCCGAAGCCTGCTCGATCCCAATTTTCTCGATCCCTTTCTTTAGTATCGAGTCCCTGGCCGATTGCGGAATCGCACTTAACGGTTCAATCTGGTCGGATGGAACGGTGCCGATAAAGACGTACCGCTTTATGATTGTAGGCCTCATCTGAACCACTTCCTGAATGCACGCCTCAATGGAGCGACCCGAGCGCTGCCGGAGCTGCGTAACCTGCCGGACTTCCTTACTGGTTAGATTGTTGGCCATGATGGCTTCGGCGACCGCTCTTTGATCGCCCGCACCCTTAAGCCTTACGATTTCAACGGCCGCGGAAAAGCCGACAAAATCCGAACCTCCCCCCCAATCCACCATATGCCTAATGTCATCGGGCAGATCCGCTATGCGCTTAAAGCGGGCAACGCCTGATGCATCAAGTCTTACACTTTTCGCACATTCTGCTGTTGAGGCACCGTTTTCGCAAGCTCGCTTCAGCAGCATGCCGACCTCTATCGGAGAAAGTGGGCGCCCTCTCCGGTTGAATCCATATCCAATGGACATGGACAGTTGCCCCCACTCCGATTGACTGATTCCTGCCAACACCACCCTACTCCGCCATGAGGCCGCGACCGATTAGCGCCTCTTCAATTAGAGACGCAGCGGCCTCGTCCTGATTCATGTACTCCTCACGAGCGAACCGCTGCAAAGCCCGATGTGTTTTCTGCCCCACGGAGACCGCAATCTGAATGATTTTCAATCCACTTGATGCATCTTCAATAATGTCATCCAGCGGTCTGTCCGGGCGGTCCCTAAGCTCATCGGCGACCCGCTTGCGTTGTGCACCCGACATCGGCATTATTGCCCGCGCCAACTTAATGGCTTGCTCGGAGTCTGTATTGCCTTCTTCGTCCAAGGTCAAATCCTGCGCCCTGAGTGCCGCATTGATGTCAACCGATGAATCGTTAACCAGCACCTTAAGTTCTGGAATAAGGCGCGGATACTTAACATTATCACTGATCTTTTTGCGCGGCAGTCCGGTCATCTCTGCGACATCCTTGATGGTGCCGTACTGGTTGTACAAGAACAGGATCCCGTCCTTGAGTTCCTTTCCGGAAAGTTTCCGCCGAATCAGGTTTTCGGTGATGGAGATAGCCTTAGCCTCATGCGGACTGACTGGGCCATCCAATACAGCGGCCGGGATAGTGTCCGCCCTAAGCCGATTGAAGGCCAAGAACCGGCGCTGACCCACCAAAATCTGCCATTTGCCGCTCTCCTCTGATCGGCAGACCACAATGGGCTGGAGCAGCCCTTGGCACTTGATGCTTTGCACAAGATCCTCCAATTCCTGACCCACGCTCTGAGTCCTCACTTGCCCTCTGCCAATGACCAGATCTGCAAGTGGAATCTCTCTGAATTCCAAGATTCTCGCCATAAACATGTCTGTCCTCCGACTAGCTGTCCTGCAAACTCAGATTCGCAGCTGAGATCTCCAAAATCTGGAGCATTTCCCTAACTGAGAAGCCCTTCGCCTTGGTTTCGGCAGAATCCACGATCTCTCTGAACATCTTCTCCTTAGAATCCAGAATTAAAGCTATCCGCTCCTCAATTGAATCAACCACTGTGAAACGCACCACATGCAACGGGGTTCCCCGGCTGAAGCGGTGTGCGCGGTAAACAGCCTGCATCTCAACCGCGGGGTTCCACCAGCGGTCAAACATCACCACATGGGTCGCTTCTTCGAGATTGAGTCCGACCCCGCCCGCTCGAAGAGATACCAGGAGAACGCGTGGTCCTGCCTCAGTCCTGAATCGATGCATCGCCTCATTGCGCTCAGCCATAGACATTGAACCCGTGACCAGATCATGCCGCAATTCAATCCGGTCCGCGATCCACAGCAGAGTTCTGACATACTGGGAAAAGACCAGAATCCGCGCCTCCTGCCCGGCGCTATCACAGATTTCACGCAATGCCTGCAGCTTGCAGGAAGAGCCAGACTCAATATCGTGATTACATATGATCTTCAGCCTGGTGATCATCCCCAACAGAACAGCGCCCACTTCCTCGGGGCCCACGGCAGCGTCATCATGTCGCCTTGACCAAGCCTGGTCGTACCGAGTCCGCTGCCTATGCGCAAGCTCAAGTCTCAACTCTTGAATAATCACCGGAGGCAGCTCGCCTCGCACCTCTTTCTTCCGCCTCCGCAGCATTACAGACTCCAGATGCCGCTGCAGCTGTTGGCCCGACAGGTCTGCTGGCAATAAGGGATCAAGAAACCTCAGGATTGATTCCAGGTCTTGTGCACTATTCTCCAATGGTGTCGCAGATAAGGCCCAAGCACGCTTTCGCGCGAGAATCCTGCAGGCTACAGATGTCAATGAGTTCAGATTCTTGATGCGTTGTGCTTCGTCCAGGATCACGATATCAAATGTATCAGCGGGGATGCGATCAAGGCCATCCTTACGGATCTGCTCGTACGAGCTCACCAGAACCGGAATCGGCAACTGATAATTAGCCTCGCGATCCTGCACTGCGCCAGTCACGCGCCGAACCACCAATGACGGAGCCCATTTGGCGAGTTCGGACTCCCAGTTCATGGTCAAGGACGCGGGTGCTACAATGAGCGCCCGGCGTATCTCATCTTCCGCCTTGAATACCAGAGCCAGCGCTACAGCTGTTTGCACCGTCTTGCCCAATCCCATCTCGTCTGCGAGCAACGCCATCGTTGACCTGCACAGAAACGCAACTCCGTCCCATTGGTAGTCGTGCAGGCTGGCCGGGACACCAACCAGCTGCTCAGCGAGCGAGCGCAGCTCTTGAACACGATCCATCCGCTATTTTGTAGGACGGAACTTCCAAATCCGTGCGGCTTCTCTTGCGAGCTTTTCCGACCGCTTTTGTACGATTTCTGGTGTCCAACTGGTGTACTCTTCCGCGACCGAGCGTGCCATTTGAACTGAGCTGTCTGCAAGACCACGCTTCTTTTCGTCGAAACTGGAATTGAACTTACGATCTGCTCGATTCTCGTCACGCGCCAGCAACACTAAATTACCTGCCCGATTCACCCACTCGCGCGGATGGCTGAATTCACACCATTCCTGCCAATGCTGCTCCGCCTTCGGCAGGATATGCTCTACGCTGCACTCGTCCAGACGCAGAGCGGTAGCCCCCCGCTGACTCTGCAAATTAATCCCAAACAGATACAAACGCGGCTTCTTCCTGTCATTGAATTCCATATTGGTCATACGCCTGACAAAGCCTGAGTCGCTGATAACGTTGGAGTCATCGCATTTCTTAAGCTCATCCATGATGTCCAACGAATCCAGCGTGGTTCCGCTGAATACTTTCGAAGCGCAATTTGCCAACCTGCCCTCGAAATTCGTTGGCATCAGTCTCCGTGTGATGAACGTTGATCTCATGATGAAAGAGTTCAGATTCTTCATGCTACGAGCGACCAGCTGTCCAGTTTTCCGCTTTTGAGCAGGATCTCTTTCGCAGATAAACCGATACAACAAAGCGAAGCAGACTGGATGAGACACCTTGTAACCCTTCAGCTCGGTGAGCAAATCACGGAGTCGACGTTTTCCATGGAACCTGGGCAAATGTTGCTCCAAGACATCACTTGGCTTCGCGGCAATGATCGTTCGGTACAACTCAATACAATCTTTCCGTCCCAATCCCTCAACCAAATCGTAAACATAGGCGGAGGGATCATTATTGCTAACCGCTTGCCTCAGAGCTCGCCTAAATTCCCGGTACAGCGATTCTTTTGGCAGAAATCCGAACCGACACTGTAAATAGCAGCGGAAGTACTCGGGTACCTTCTTGCTCATGCGCAATATAAGGCCAATTCCTTCTAGGTTACGGTGCACTGTTTCCTGACGCTGCTCGTCCCCGGCCCCAGTATAGTAGGAGTACAAATGGTTGCGGATTAGATCCACATCATCCAGTGGCTTACCCCGCGCATTCAATGTCTCAAAAACCATATTGGTATCAACATCCTCGGGAACACTTAGAACGGACACTTCCACGTTGACCATTATGAATTCGAAAAAGTCCCCCACTATCTTTTGGGGTATTGCGTCCACAAACTCGTCTATCACGTTCCAAGCTGAAGTCAACAACCCGTTGCTGCCTATATCACGGCCCCTAATGAGGTGGTTGTACTTTGATTGATCCGTTCTGGGAGTCTTAATCCTAGGTCGATAATTAGTCGATTCGCCCAAGGAAGGCGAACTCTCTCCGTCAATCAAGAACAGGACACGGAGTGCGCGCTCCGCACACTGCTTATTACTTGGTTGACTATTGGTAAACCGTCTGCAAAGAGCCGCCACGAGCAGGGACAGGGTTATCAGACGCTGCTGTCCATCGTTGATAATCTTACCTTCACTACCGAGCTTCGGGACCAGCATGATGGACCCGATGAAATAGCATTCCTTTCCAGCGTCACAGGAATTTTTTAAGTCTCTCAGCAGATCCCTCACTTGGCTGACTTTCCAGTCGTATTTACGTTGGTGCCAAGGAACTTGAAGCGGACCAGATCCCAGCACATCAGCTATCAGTCTGACTTTTGACTTTATTTTGGTCATACAGTTCGCACCCTCTTCCGCAATTCTATGCCACAATGCTTCGCTCAAGCTTCAATCGAGCGTCTTCACAGATTTCGTCTCGCCACCAAATGTCCTTAATGCATTCGATTTCCGCGGGCAGAATTAGCTGGTCGCCTGTAACCTGCTGCAAGGTCTGGAGCCTGTCTAAGATGCCCTTTCTCACCTTCAGCTTAAAGGGCCCGTAAACCATCGAGCCATCACTTCTGTGTTTAGCGTTGCCATCGCGGCGGACCTGGAGCCGATTATTATCATTTTCTCTCAATTTGACAAGCCACTCACGAAAGTCCAGTAAAGCCTCCATTCGCTCCGCCCCGTCGTAGCCAGCGTCAACCAGCCCCTGCAGACTCCGGTCCTTCTTGACAACAGTACATGTCCAACATCCGAATCGGGGAGATGAGCTCCCGCACGAAGCTGCCTGCTTCTTTGACAGCACGAGGGGGCACTCTCCGCCGCCAGCATTCCGGTAAAGGGTGATCAACCCGCGATGCGAGCCGCCCCACGGAGGCCTGCGCTGCATCAATGTCATCCACACATCATCATCGTCCAGGTCCGCAAGCGGCGCGAACATCCAGCAGTGGCTGATGCTGTCATGGGGATTAAGCCGGTTTGCAGATATTCCACGCTTTTCCATTGTCCGCTGGCGGTTCTGAGACTCTGCGCGGCGGGTCCCGATGAGCAGGATTGATCCCTTAGTGCCTCGCGTAACCCGCTCGATCAGTCGATTGGTCGGCCGAATCTTCATGCGATCAGTACACCAGCGAAAATTGCGGGTCGGCGGAATATAGCCGCGCCCGATCACACTCACCCAGAACGTTTGGTCAATGCATGGCTCTGTGATTTTCACGTCAATCGAAAGGCCTTGACCAGCACCTGCTGCAGCGATTATTTCCAGCGAGTCCTTCAGGTGCCGAATGACCAACGGAGATTCTACCAGTGTATCATTTGCAACAACGATTACACGCCGTAACTGTGCTGATGGCAGATGTTCAGCAAGCACTTCCCAGATAAGTTGTAGCAAGAGTGTTGAATCTTTACCACCAGAATACGCAACAAGCCACGGGTATTGATGAGACGCGAAGTACTCTGCGCGAAGCGCGGATTTTATCGCCCCTATGCGATCAGGTAGCGTGGCAACGCCCGAAGCCTTCACCGGAAAAGTCATGCCGCAAGCCTCCGCAAAGCTCTTACAGATTCTGCCAACCGAAACGCGGCACCCTCAATTTCCCGTCGCGTGGTGAAGCGGCCAAAGCTGAATCTGACCGAAGACATCGCCTGCTCTCTGCTCAGGCCGAGCGCTCGTAAGACATGAGATGGCCTTGTTTCGGCAGATGTGCACGCCGCACCGGCAGACACGGCAATTCCCCTGAGCGCGAGCATCAATGACTCCGCCTCCACACCATCACAGCGCAAATTCATGATCCCAGGGACTCGTCTCACCTGACTCCCGTTAATTGATATTCCCTCAACTTGTTCAACAATTTCACGCAAAATGCGATCCAGAGCGGCATCGTGTAGCGCATCGTCGTACCTGCGTTCGCGCACCAGCCTGGCCGCAGCCCCCATGCCGACAATTTGGTGCGTTGGCAATGTGCCTGAACGAAGTCCAGATTCGTGACCGCCGCCATGCATCTGCGGGACCAACTGACCAATTAGTCCTTCGCTCACGCGAAGCGCACCTATCCCCTTCGGTCCGTACATCTTGTGCCCACTGATGGACAGTAGATCCGCGGACGCTGCCGTGCCTTCATCCAATATTCGAGCCGCTCCCTGTACTGCATCCACATGAAGCACCGCACCCTGCTCGTGGACGACCCTTCCCAAGCGCTCAATGTCCGTGATGGTGCCGGTCTCGTTGTTCACGAGCATAAGGGCAACCAAAATGGTATCTGAGCGCATTGCCCGCATCAAGCTCGGACCATCAATCTCCCCATCGATGTTGGGCTCAACATAGCTGATCTCAAATCCTTGAGATTCAAGCCATTTCGCACAATCCAGCACCGCCCTATGCTCAAGCGGAGATGTCACGATATGCCGTCCTCTATCGCGCCGGGCGAACGCACCCCCCTTTATGCCCAGATTTATCGCTTCTGTTGCGCCGGAGGTCCAAATGATCTCCTTTGGCTTTGAGTAGACCAGAGCGGCGATATCTCTGCGAGCAATTGCTACCGCATCCGACGCAGATTTTCCGAATTGATGCGTCACCGATGCCGGATTGCCGAAGAGTCCTTCCCCGGTAAGGTACCTGTTCATTTCGCGAGCTACGGCCGGATCGACCGGCGTAGTTGCGGCGTAGTCAAGGTAAATGTCGCCATCGCCCGTGGTATGGTCCACCGGTTCGGTTATTCCTTGGTCCGCCTTCATCGGCGGCGCGGCGTTCTGATTCAGCATTTACTGAGACTGGATGTTCACGAACAAATTACGCATAATCCAGCCTTCAGCGGTTTACACTTGCAGTTTGCGACACACTAACTGCATTGTTGTTGGACTTAGGCCCATTTCTGATGGCTTTCCTAGGCGGACTGAACACTACATTTGTGGCCTGCCAGGTCGTTCTTAGCGGTAGCAGTCAGTCGGTTCTATTCGTGGCTGGTGCTGGATTTATTCCACCTGCACGGTCTGGCGCTGAACCGTCATTCCCATTGCCTTGTAAAGCCGAATCTTAGTGCTGCTGGCGGCCGCAGGTGCCGCCATCGTGGTGTTGAGCTGGTCGCCTATGATGGCGCTGTAGCCGTACCGGAGGGCGTAATTGCCACCATCGCAGCACGGGAGTCCACGGGCACCAAAGTGCGGATGCCCGATCACATGAGCGGCTGCATTGACGATGCCGCACTAGGCGCAATCACACCTCCCAAAACCTGCTCGCTGCCCGAAAACCCAGGCAGCTTCAAGTCACGTTCGCAACTTGGGTTCAATCCGCCTTCAACGCGGTGGAGGGCATAATGGCCATGAGGGTAGCGTACCTCCATTAGCCCTGAAGGTCAGCGGCCGCCCACTCACGAGCGAAAGGAACAAAGGCCGCAGATATGCGGGCTCTGATCAGGCCGCCCCACGCAGGGATGGGGCCGACTATGCCAGTTGCATTTCCTTGAGGAAACGAGACGGACCTTTAAGGTAGTCGTTGTACCGCTTCGCCCGTGATAGAATCAGGTTTTCCTTAGATCGGGTCACGGCCACGAAGCAGCTGCGCCTCTCTTCCTCAACAGCGACCCTGCCGTTGCAACTATTGACGCTGTGCCACGAGGGCAGGATTTCTTCCGCCATGCCGATCAGGTAGACGGTGTCAAACTCCAGCCCCTTTGCACCATGGATCGTAGCCAGCGTGACAGATCCAGGGGCAGCGACGGGTTCCTTGGATTGCAACTCCAATGCCTGAAGCATTCGATCAAGAGTCACAGACCCTTGGGCAGCATGCCCTTCACGCATTACCCGCCTCCACGCGCTCAAGTCATCCTTCAGGTCCGGTCGGTCATTGCTGCCACGCCAATGGTTAAGTATCTTGTTTACGTCACGATCCAATGCATGCCCTCCTGCAGCCAATTCGGCAATCAAACGGACGGCCTTGTCTGATGAGGAATCATCCTCAGCACCGAGCACAGCTTCCAGCCAAACGGTCAACAGCGGGTGCTCACTTGCAGCTGACCGTGATGCTATCTCCTCAAAGCTCGCCGGTGCCTCCGCAAAGCTTTGGTACGTATCCACCAGCGTGCGCATATTGCGGCGGTCCAAGGGGCGCCGAATCTGATTCAGGCAAGCGACCAACCAACGCATTTCCGGCGAAAGGAAGTCATCGCGACGCGCGATAGTTCTGGACGGCACATCCAGTGCATCCAGCGAACTCTTCATTGCCTTCAGCAGTGCGCGTGGGCGCGCCAACACAACGGTTCGCTCGCGCGCATCGGAATCCATATCGGCGATTTCCTCCGCAATACCCGTGGATTCGTCAGTATCGGTCTCAAATTCGCGCGTTTGAATTGCACGGTCGCTTGAATTGGACTCTCCTCTGGCAGAGACGATCGACAGCTTTGACTCAAATCGGCGGGCATTGTACAGAAGGAGTCGGTTTGCCGCCGCAACGATGGTGGACGGGCAGCGATAGCTCGTCGGCATTTGGAGCATGCAGCAGGAATAATCTCTGACCAGATCGCTGAGTCGGGATATACTTGCACCGTTGAACTCATATATCGTCTGATCATCATCGGCTACGACGAACAGGTTTCGGAATTTTTCACCTGCGATGCGCCGGAGCAGCTGGTACTGGGCTGCATTGGTGTCCTGAAATTCGTCAATCAGCCAGTACCGATAGACGGTACGGTAGTGTCGGGCAAACGCCTCAAAGCCGAAGAGCTGGTATGCCTTGAGGATGAGCGAATTGAAATCGACCGCGTTCAGCCTGCTGAGTTCTTCTTCGTACAGTTGATACACACGGCCCACGCGCCGAAAACCCTTTGGAGGCTTCCCCTTCCAGATGGCCCGGCTCTTCAGGTCCTCGTCCGGCGTGATGAGCCTGGATTTCAAGTCATCGATAAGCGGCAAGAGTCGCATATCGTCGGCTGAAACCGCACCTTCAGCGCGGCGAAGTGCATCTTCCAATACGCTCTCACGGTCGGCCTCGCGCGCGTAGATTGCAAAATTCGGCTTCATGCCCACATGTGAACCATGCTGCCTCAATACGTCGGCACAGAAACCGTGAAACGTGCCGATGTAGGTGCGCCGGGTGAGTCCGTCTGCCAGGACATTCACCCGTTCCTGCATCTCGTGGGCAGCCTTGTTCCCATTTTATTCACCACGGCATCGCCCTGACCTTCTGAGGCGGCATCGGATCACC
>JAPPNA010000100.1 GCA_028873925.1 Bacteroidota bacterium
GCGAAATGCTCGTACTGTAGCTGAAGTCCAAACGATATAGTCTGGACGGGGCAGGCCTCGCCTTGGGCGATCAAGGTGGCCGCCAACGGGATGGACACGATTGTCGTGGCTCCCCATATCTACGATGGCCATGTTTATCGGTACACACGGTCGAATCAGCGGTGGGTCATGGAGAAACTTAAGGGGTGCACCCTTGCCGATCCGTCCTATTTCACCGTGACTAAGAAGGAGATTGATACGAGTGAGGATGTCAGGAGAGGGGCCATTATGGCATCAAGTTCCTCTGGGCCACAACGTGCACGGATTCTGAGTCGGAGCTACGGCATTGGAATCCTGAGTACTGGTCACATCCTGAATTTCACCCTTTGGACCCCGCTCAAACAGGACTCTGAGCCATTTGCAGAGCTCTACGGGCAAGATGGAATCCTGAAGGCATATGGCAGACTGGTGTTCGATGATCCAGAGCTGAATGGTAGTGCACAAGTCATGGATTCCATTTCCTTACAGTGGATTGATGCGGCTGATCGCCTCTACATCGCGCGCCGGAATCTTGATGGATCCTTTACACTCAGTGTCGCCGAGCTTGAAATCACTCCACTGTAAGCCGTACATGCCGCGGCCTTTTCGCGGTGGTTTACCCTTGTTGGCCATCTTGTGCGCGACGTTCGCAGCATGCATGTGTATTCAGATCAAGACCCCCACCTGTTCAGATTCATAATCCCCATCCAGTGAGATTGATGATCCCTACCTGAGGGCTGTGGTTCAGCCCTGTTCCTTGAGCATTCTGTTCAGGGGCGGAATGCGTGTTCTTGGTGGTTGTTTCAGGATGGCGGTTGGATGTCATCAACGACTCTCGCAATCGCCTCTTAATCCTGCCGGTCAGAAAGACTGGCTGCGGCTCCGGCGGTGTCCCAGATTCAGAAAGTCAATACGTGAACGGCCTGGGGGCACCGGCATGATTATAGGGCTTTTGGACACACTTCGCGCCCGATGCGGTATGGCCCATGCACAGGACAATCTGCCGCTCTCCCCATCCATCAAGAGCACCACAAACCGGCCCTAACTCAGATCGGGCACCATGCACTCTTCCAAACCGGCGGCGTGGGTGTCAATAAACGTACGACTCACCGACGAGGCGCTCAGCCCGAAGCTCACCATTAACCGTTGGATGGGCCAGCGATAATCCTGCTGGCTGATGCTCTGGGTGAGCTGCAGTTAAGCAGTTGATAGCGAACGAGATTTGATGGTGTCAGTTGCCCCTATGCCTGAGCTGATGAGCCCGGATTGAAGCCATGCCGCGGATAACCTTCCGGCTTGCTGCGGTCCCGGCAATGGCGACGCGTCACTGAATCAACAACATCAGAATCTCGTCAATATTTTCAAGGAACAATCGCAGTCCCTCTATGCCATCATTGAGCAGCGCTGGAAAGGTCGTTTCCCCGGGTAGGGCAACCTATGTTCACGATCACAAATCGATATTATCCAGATGGTGTGAGTGGGGCAACTTGGACGGTTTCGGGCAAAACGGCATGACTTGGGCCATCAACAGGCCCAATAGCCCCCTTTTGGGCCGCTCAAATGGCGCTGAGCGCGCTTTTTGCGGGTGTTTACCCATTCAACCTGAGTTTACGCGCTCTCAGCGGCAGCTTACTACGCCCCGGAATCTTCCTCAAACACAACGGACCGCATAGCTGGGTGGCGTGGGGCAGGCACCGCAAGCCAGCTTAAATCTCCAAAAGCGCCAGATAGCCGCTATACTCCGGCGCAGGGACCCACTGAATCTGGGACACCGCCTCGTCGCCGGGAATTGATATCCATGGGCTGCTGGAGACAAAGATACTCAGAGGCCGACAGACAAAAAACCTGACCGATTTCCGTCGTCGGCAACCCGCTATGCCGTGGCCACGGCATGCACCTCAATTTCGACGAGCATCTCCGGCTCCATGAGTTGGCTCACTTCAACTAATGAGGAGGCTGGGCGAATGTCCCTGAAGACATCTCCGTGCGCCCGACCCACAGCTTCTGCGTCCCGCGCGATATTGACTACGTATATGCGCGTGCGGACCACCTCTTCCATGGTGGCACCCGCAGCGTGCAAGGCCTGCTCAATAATCTGGAGAATCCGCCGCGTCTGGCCATAGGCATCTCCAACGCAGACCAGCTTCCCGCTCGCGTCCACGGCAGTCGTGCCGGCGACAAACACATGGCCTCCTGCGCGGATCGCCCGGCTGTAGCCGACCACCGACTCCCAAGGACTGTGCGAAGATACGCGCTGACGATTCATTTCTTTCCCTCACGGTCAGGTCTGAAACGCCCCTCCAGACACCAGCCTCCCACGGTTACAGCCTTACGAACCGCTCAAGGCGGGCAAGCTCGTCGTCATCGACATACTTGCCAATCTCACGGCGGAACTGCTCAATGTTTACGTACGGGCGGTACTCCTTGAATTCATGGAGCATGCGGTTGCCCACACCCGGAATCGCCAAAATGGCCTCATCAGAGGCCTCATTCAGGTTGACCGGGACAAACACATAAGCGGCCAGGCGCTCCACTTCGTCATCATCGACATACTTGCCGATTTCGCGCCGGAACTGGGCCATGGCCACATAGGGCCGGTATTCCTCAAATTCATGCGCCATTCTGGGCCCCACACCCGGAATCAGAAGAATCTCCTCACGGGAGGCCGAATTCAGATTGATCGGCACCGATGCCAAGCGCAGAACTGCCTCGGCCTGCTCCTCAGTGAGGGTCTCCATCAGTGCTGCCCCTAGTTCGGAGAGACTCAGAAAGGGCCGCTGCGCTTCAAGAGCCTCAGCCAGCGCTTCATTCTCCAGGGCCCCCGCCAGCTCTGCGGTTGTGGCCAGATTGGCGTTCAGCATGGCTGGCGGCTCTTCGGCCTCCTGCGCAAAAGCTGAAACCTGCACGAGCAGTAAGCAGCTCAAGGCGAATACGCTGCGGGATGTGATGCGAATAAGGGTCATTGTTTCTGAGATTGGTTTACGGGAGCTGATCCCGGGCTGCGGGCGACTACGAAGCCGACAAGCCCGACAAAAACCATGGTGCCGGGCGCGAGTGCGGGGACTGCGCCTCCAAGCGTCTTCCAGATCAAAGGCCATCCGGTCAGACCGGGGTACATCTCAAGTTCAAATTCCATGTTGCCCTTAAAATGTAGCCACAACCCCAACAGCCCGGCGAGGGCAAATGCTAGCATGAGGATACTCAATACGCGGGCCGAATAGCGGGTGGGGGCAGCGATATGCCAGACGGTACCCACCAAACCGGATGCCAGCAGCACTATGGGTATCAGCTGCCAAGCGTCTTCATAATGCTCCAGCAGGGCCAGCTCCAACCCGGTGCCGACAAGGCCGAAAATCAGGGCTGCCTGCAGCAGGCGCTGGCCCGTTAAGCTGCTAATTCGGCTCATTCGTACCGCAGCGCATCAATGGGGTTGAGACTTGATGCCTTGCGAGCGGGATAGAAACCGAAAAAGATACCCACAGCCGCGGAAAAACCAAGGGCTATCATGATGGTAGTGGGCGACACCACCGTATTCCATCCGGTCACCTGGCCAAGCACATTGGAGCTGATAAAGCCAATTCCCACACCAATCATACCGCCGAGCACGCTCATGACGATGCTCTCTACCAGAAACTGCGTCAGTACATCCCGACCCCGTGCCCCTATGGCCATGCGGATGCCGATCTCGCGGGTGCGTTCGGTAACGGATACCAGCATGATGTTCATGATGCCGATTCCCCCGACCAGCAGCGATATTGACGCGATGGCAGCCAGCAGCCATGTCATGATCTGGGTAGTCCCCTGAGCGGCCTCGGCCAGATCGTTCTGGTTGCGCACCGTGAAGTCATCTTCCTCCCAGCGGGAGAGACCGTGCGCCTCACGCATGATCGCGGTCAGTTCAGCTTGTGCCTCCGGGATGTCGCGTGTAGAAGGAGTGCTGGCGAGAATCTGAAATATTCGGCTCCAGCCGCTCAGCCGGGTCTGTACGGTCGTGTAAGGGGCAAAAATGACATCATCCTGGTCTGTACCATTGGCGGTTTGGCCCTTCTTTTCAAGGACACCGACAATCACCACGGGCACATTGCGGATCTGAACAGACTGCCCAACGGGATCCTGGCCGGGATAGAGATTCTCCCACACCGTGTGGCCCAGCACGGCAATACGCCGCATCTGTCGCTGCTCGGCCTGGTCGAAAAACCGCCCGTACTTCAGGTCCCAGTTGCGAATGATCTGGTAATCCGTGGAGACACCGTTGATGGTCGTGCGCCAGTTGCCCTGGCCGCCGATAACTTGGGTCCGTGAAAATACCACCGGGGAAACAGCCGACACCACCAGGCTTTCGCGCTTGATTTTTTCGGCATCCTTGGCTGTAAGGCGGTTATAGCTCTGAGCACCCCGATTAACACCGCCCTGGTTGCTGGAGCCGGGCGTTATGACAATCATGTTGGTACCCAGATTATTGATCTGGTCCTGAATTTGAGACTGGGCTCCCTGCCCGATAGCGACCATGACAATGACAGCCCCAACGCCGATCACAATGCCGAGCATCGTGAGCAGCGTCCGCATCTTGTTCTTCAGGATACTCTGGGAGGCAACCTTAATGAGCGTACTTGACTTCATAGGTCAGATTTTTTCAGGCACGGCCCGCTGGCTGTTGCAGGACGGGATTCGCCGGGACCGGATCCAGCGCGGCATCTCTACGGTCCCGGACCAATTCATTACGAATGATGCGGCCATCGCGTAGTTCGATTATCCGCTCGGCACACTGGGCCACATCTTTTTCGTGGGTGACTACCAGGATGGTCATGCCCTGCCGATGCAACTCCTGGAACAGTGCCATCACCTCCACAGAGGTCTGACTGTCCAGGTTGCCGGTGGGTTCATCGGCCAGCAGGATGGCCGGAGACGATACCAATGCTCGCGCAATAGCTACTCGCTGCTGCTGTCCGCCGGACAGCTCATTGGGTTCGTGATTCGTTCGGTCCCCCAGTCCTACACGCTCCAGAGCCTCGCGCGCCTTATCCCGAATTTTCATCTTTCGACCCGACCGGTCATACAAAAGCGGCAGTTCCACATTCTCCAAGGCCGAGGTCCGCGCCAGCAAATTAAAGCCCTGGAATACAAATCCGATTTTCTGATTGCGAATATCCGCGAGCTTGTTACGGCCCATCGATTCCACCTGCACGCCATCCAGTTGGTAGGTGCCTCCGGTGGGGTAGTCCAGACAACCGATGATGTTCATCAGTGTGGATTTGCCCGACCCGGAAGCCCCGACTATGGCAATCATTTCGCCGCGGTGCACGGTAAAGTCCACGCCTTGGAGGGCATGCACCTTGGTCTTGCCCATAACATAAGTCTTGCGCAGCCCGCGCGTGCGCATCACGAAATCCTGCTGTCCGTCCATACTTTAGAATCCGCCGGGTCTGAATCCGCGCTGCTGATTCTGAAACGGATTGCCGGTGCCGTTTTCCTCCTGCTGCGTGACACCGGCGATAATTTCCATGCCAGGTTGAAGCCGCGGGTGACTGATCTGCGTCATCTGACCATCCGAAATACCGACCTCAGCCGGCACCATTGCTAGGCTTCCCGTGTCATCCAGGAACCAGACCATGGAAATGTCATCACGCCCCATGAATCCGCCGCCGAATGCGCCCCCACCAAATCCGCCACCTTGGGCCATACCGGCGAAGCCGGCTCCCTGGCCGCCGCGTGCCTGCGCACCACCACCGGGCCCCTCGCTCCGTACATCATTTCCGGCGCTGCCAGACGACGCGTCCGGGCGAACTCCGCCGCGGCCGGACTCTCCGCCTGACCGTTGACCGGCACTCCCTTTGGCCCGTGCTGCCTCCATGCGGGCCCGCAGTGCTTCATACATGGACGGGGTGGCTCTGAATCGCATGGCAGCGTTGGCCACCTTCAGCACATCTGTGGCCGTTTCAATGAGAAAGTCAACGGTGGCCGTCATCCCGGGCAGCAGTCGTCCATCCGGATTTTCCACGTCAATCACCACCGTATAATTGACCACATTCTCCTCCACTATGGACTGCAGGCGCACCTGGCGCACCATTCCGGTGAACATCTCATCTGGATAGGCCTGGACGGTAAATCGGGCCAGCTGCCCCTCTTTGATCATGCCGATATCACTCTCATCCACAGAAGCCAAAATCTCCATGCTGGACAGATCGTCCGCGATCAAAAACAGCTGCGGTGCGGAGAAACTGGCGGCCACCGTCTGACCCACATCAACATTCCGCTCAATCACTGTGCCGGAAATCGGAGCAAAAATGGTGGCATAGCTGAGGTTCTGTCGCGCCCGCTCCAAGCTGATCTGAGCACTCTTGGTGGCAGCCAGCGCGATATCCAGGTCATACTGGGCCTGATTGTAATCGACCTCGGTAACGAACTGCTTTTCGTAAAGCGTACTGATGCGTTCAAGCTCACGTTCGGCCTGCTTCAGCTGCGCACGGTTACGCTCCACGGTCGCCTCCGCGTCTCTTACCGCACTGCTGAGCAGGGTGGTGTCAATCCGCGCGATGATCTGGCCCTCGTACACATTGTCGTTGAAATCCACATAGATTTCGGAAATAATCCCGGAAACTTGGGTACCCACCTGCACGGTGGTGACTGCATCCAGCGCCCCCGTACTGGCCACCACCGCCTCCAGGTCTCCCTGCTCAATGGTAACAAACCTGTACGGACTCTGCTCTTCTTCGCCATTCCGGTTGAAATACCACAAGGATGCGCCGGTCAAGACGACCACGCAGGCTATCACAATGATTCTCGCCATGAAAAAGTAAGTGGAGTGTTATTCTTGCCGATGCCTTTGCGAACCATTACGATGTCCTCTGCTGCGGTCGGAACGCCGCCTTCTGGTCAGGTGCTCTTCCATCTGTTCAATCTGCTGAAGAGTCAGCACTTCGTTTAGGGAATTCATGAGCGATTCCCGATACGTGCGCATACTGTCGGAATAGGCTCGCCGCAGAGATCTGAACGAGGATTCAGCCCCCTCCAGAATCTCATCCACCTGCTGTTTCTGAGCATCGGATTCAAACTCAATGGCCTGCTCCAGCATGCGCATGATCCCGCCCCGCTCACGAACCTGTCTGATTTCAGCCATTCTACGATGCTGCAGCGCACTTGTGGCAACTATGCCGAGGAGAATGCCGACCACCAAGGTGATGGTAAGCAGCAGAATAGACTTTACGCGTGTACTCATGGCAGATCTACCAGCAGCGGCTCAATATCCGCAGTGAAAGCCTCCGTAATGCTGACCGGCTCCAGCCCGAACACTACCTCGGTCGTAGTAGGCTGTATCTCGTAGCTGCGGCTGACCATGGCATTATAGCCCACAAAGCCCAGAATCAGCAGTAGGCTGGCTATGGCAACGGGCCGAAACAGTCGGAAAAGGAATGAATACAGCTGTTCCTCCGGCTGCGAAGCCATCGTAATCCGCCGCATTACCCGGTCGGCCACAAACGGCTGCATGGCCATTTCGGCTGACTCGTCCGCGTATTCAATCAGGAGTCTGCGCAGGGCAAAACTACCGGACAATTCGCCGTTACGAGGTGTAGGTAGCTTTTTCATGATACTTGATCTTCATCCGCCAGTATGGGTGCGAGCACCGATCTGAGCTTTACGGTAGCACGACTAAGCCTGGAGAGAACCGTGCCCTGCGGCACCTCCAATATACGGGCTGTCTCTCTGGTGGAATAGCCATCTATAAGCCGCAATACCACCACCGCCCGGTGCTTCGGTCCAAGGGTGCCCAAGGCTTCGTTTATCAGCCGCTCCCGGTCAAATGTGTCTGCGCGGGATCCGCCCGCTTCCGCTTCAGGCAGGTGCAATCGGTCGTCATCGCGGCTGAGAAAGCGGTGCCTGAAACGCTTGCGTCGACGCAGGGCATCCAAGGACAGGTTGATCGCAATGCGCTTCAGAAAGGTGCTCAAGGCCGCGTCACCCCTGAATCGATCCAAATGGCGGTACAGCCGAATAAACACCTCCTGGACCACATCATCCACCTCCGAAGAGGCCCCCAGCATGCCTGACACGGTTCTGGCCATGTTCTGCTGATGTCGCTCAACTATGATTCTGAATGCATTATTGTCGCCCTTCTTGGCGCGGCTGACCAGCTCTTCATCAGTCAGTTTGTTCAGCGCGGGTTTCACCGGTCGGGGTCTGGATCGTAAGGATGCGACGGACACCAATGCCGCCATTACCCTGCAACTGCCAATGAATGAATCGGATCACAGCACCAGCGGATGCTTATCAGGATTACTGAATCTGCCTTCGCCCGCGCTGGCGCTGCCGATCCCGGCGCCTCTCCAGATAGGCGTTGTAAGCCTCCAGCTGTTCCTCAGAAAGCAGTGATGTGAGGGCTACACGGGTCTGCTCTTCAACGGCGACCATCTTTTCCCGAGCCGCTTGGAATCCGCCTCGGCCAGCTCCACGCTGAGGTCGGGCTTCAGCCAGGCCTGCCGCTCGGGCATCCAGTATTGCCTTGACAGCTTCGGCCTGTTCCTCGGTCGGTTTCAGCAAGGCAATCATTGAGTCGGTTTCCGCCTGCAGGCGGGCCTCAAAATTTCCTGGCCCTCCGCCGCCAAAGCCTTGGGCCCATCCGGAATCTGGAATGCCGACGCACATGGCTGCCGCGGCAAGCGTTACAGTCAGGATTCTAAACATCTTTTTCATCGGGAATAACGCAGGATTTGCTGCATATTAGACGCTACCTGCGGTGGGAGTATTCCAGAAATTGGGCGGCTTGCCGTAATTTTGAGCACACTTGGACAAAACGAGGCTGTCATGGCGAACAGAAAAACGATTGGAATCCTTACCGGCGGCGGGGATGTACCGGGTCTGAATCCGGCTATACGGGCGGTGACGATCCGTGCTATCCGCGAGGGGTATCGCGTGCTGGGAATCCGCCGGGGCTGGGCAGGACTGGTGGACCTGATTCCAGATCATGAGGCGGACAACAGCAACAACGTTACCGAGCTGACCGAACATGTGGTCAATCGGGCGGCCAGAACAGGCGGTACGTTTCTGCACAGCTCCCGGACCCGCCCCAGCCATCTGCCCAGCGCTAATCTGCCAGCCCATTTGCATGACCGGTATACCGGCGAGGTCAGCGATGTGACTGACGCGGTACTTGAACATATTGAGTGGCTCGGACTGGATTACTTAATCCCGATCGGGGGCGATGACACACTTAGTTACGGGTACCGGCTGCACACGGAGGGGGTAAGGGTGGTCGCCATCCCCAAGACCATGGACAACGATGTGCCGGGAACGGACTACTGTATCGGATTCGGCACCTGCGTCACGCGTACCATTGAGCTGGCGCACACGCTGCGTACATCCGCAGGCTCTCACGAGCGATTCCTGGTAATAGAGGTATTCGGGCGATACGCGGGTTATTCCGCATTGCTGCCCACCATGGCGGGGGCGGCGGATCGATGCGTGATTCCTGAGCTGGATTTTGATATAGAGCAGTTAACCGAGCTCTTGGTCTATGACCGTAACCGGCATCCCAGCCGATACTCGGTGGTGCTGATTTCTGAGGGAGCGAAGATCAGCGGTGATCAGGACATGTCCTTTATGGGGGCGGAGAAGGATCAGTACGGTCACGCCAAACTGGGCGGCATCGGGCGGCGCGTGGGGGTTGAACTCAAGCGTCTCTCTCCGAAGTACAACAGGGGCCGCCGGATCAATGTGGTCAATCAGCGCCTGGGCTATCTGGTACGGTGCGGGGCCCCGGACGCACTGGACTGTGTGGTACCGATGGCATTCGGCAATCTGGCGCTGGATCTGATTCTTGACGGGACTTCCGGCCGGCTCGTGAACATTCGCAACGGAGTATATGGTAGCATTTCCATGGAGGTGATCAGCGGCCCCCACAAGGTGGTGGATGTAGAAAAATTCTACAATCCCAAGCGGCTGCGTCCGAACTTCAAGGAGCTGGATGGCTCTCCGCTATTCATCATGAACGCCGATTAGCTTGCGGGGCGCACTGGCCCTTGATCTGAGCCCCGGCGCGAATCGAGCGCGATGGGTAGGGTGCTGTGTGCACGCGTGCAGCCCTATTCCAGTACTCGTGCCTCCCTTGGTCGGATGTGGATTTGCTCCCACCATTATTGTATATTGTTCACATTGTCATTAGCTGGTCTATGGCCCGGTGCTGGGTGTCGTGGGTCGGCGGCCACAAATCCATGCAGAAAAATGCAAATCCCCCCTCGCGCGGTTACGCTGATGGTGATCGTCACGGTCCTAATCACCAGCCTCCTCTGCAGCGAGTATGACTCGCCACCGGAAGGCGGAGCCGTAACTCAACCTTCCTCACCCTCAGAGCGATTAAACGAGCCAACTCCTGACGACGAGACTGCGCCCGTTGCCCGCACTGCTTGGTCGCCCATCCGATACTACACCGATGAAATGACCGGAGAGCAGTCGTTCGGAGCTTACAGCGACGAAACCGGGCCTACTCGGGCGATGGAGTGGCCCTACCACGATGTGACTGCCAGGATCTATTTCTCTTGCGACGCGGGCAGAAACAATGAGGCTGCGTGGATTCGGTTCAGTTCCAATCCCAATTTGGTGGACACCGACACCCAATCAGGATACGATGTGATCACGACGCGTATTAGATGGGACGATAAGCCCCCAGAGTCAGCGACATTGACGCAGCAGTGGAGCTCGGAGGATGTGAGTTTCATGTACGATGGCTGGGCCATAGGCCGGATTGAAGCCAGCGGTGCAATGCTGCTAGAGTTGCACTGGTATGATAGCGGGCGGGTGTTCTTCAGATTTGATTTGACTGGATCCGCTGAAGCGCTTAATGAGGCTCGCGCCCGGTGTAGGGGTGAGTAGAGCGCAGCCCCCCCCCATGAGCTGTCGACCGCCGCTCAACGCAGCCCGACGCTACCAATCCATGCCCTGATCGGGCGCAGAAGCCATAATCCTCGGCAGTCATTGGGCTGGCGCGCCTGAATCTGGGTTACCCCGAGTAGACTCGCCCGATGGCTGCCGGCCCCGACCGGCTTTGTCCGGGCAGTCTGCCATGTTTCGACCGGAGTTTTGTGAACGTCCTGTAAAAACATTTAGTGGAATCGCTTCCAAAACCAAAAAAACTATGACAACATCGGCCTTTCACCTTAGTTTTGTTGGATAATTGGGTTCATTCACCCAATAAACAGAAATTCTTCTATGATTCGACGACTTCTTTCTCTTGGGGTGCTATCTGTGTTGGTGGCCGGTGAGGTCCTGGCGCAGGATGCGGCATCGATCAATGCTAGTGATACCGCCTGGCTGCTGATTTCAACGGCGCTGGTGTTGCTGATGACCCCAGCGCTGGCCTTTTTTTACGGCGGGCTGGTGCGCTCCAAGAACGCCCTCAACACGATGATGATGAGCTTTGTCGCGCTTGGGGTTTCGGGCACGCTATGGGCCATACTGGGCTATTCCTGGGCCTTCGGCTCGGGGGACGCATTCCTGGGCGATTTTTCGATGGCTATGCTTAGGGGCGTGGGCCTTGAGGCCAACGGTACTATTCCGCATCTGTTGTTTATGGCATTCCAGGGAACGTTCGCCATCATTACAGCGGCGCTGATTTCGGGTGCAGTAGTAGAGCGCATGCGGTTTGCCTCTTACATGGTGTTCATAGCGGTCTGGGGACTGGTCGTCTATGCGCCTGTCTGCCATTGGGTTTGGGGCGGCGGCTGGCTCAGCGAGATGGGCGCACTGGATTTCGCCGGTGGTGCCGTGGTCCATGTCAATGCCGGCGTGACCGCATTGGTTGCTGCGCTGGTGCTTGGGTCGCGCAAGGATTACGGCCGTGAGGCCTTGTTGCCGCACAATGTGCCTTTTGTCCTGTTGGGTGCAGGTGTGTTGTGGTTCGGTTGGTTCGGCTTCAACGGTGGCAGCGCCCTAGCTGCGGATGGCATTGCCGCTTTAGCTCAGGTGAACACGCTGCTGGCACCGGCGGGCGCGCTATTGGGATGGACCATCCTGGACCACTTCATTACCAGGAAAATTACCGCAGTGGGAGTGGCTACGGCCATCGTGGTCGGTCTGGTGGCCATTACCCCGGCAGCCGGTTTTGTTACCCCGATTGGTGCGCTGGGGCTGGGCATAATCAGTGTGCTGCCCAGCTATTTCCTCATCCACTGGAGGGCCCGCACGCGGTTGGACGATTCTCTGGACGTATTTGCAGCACATGGAGTGGGCGGACTGACGGGGGCCCTGCTGACGGGTATTCTCGCAACTGCTACCATTAATCCTGGCGGCGCAGACGGGCTCCTCTACGGCAATCCCGGACAGCTCTGGATCCAGGCCGTATCTATTCTGGCGGTGGCTGCATACAGCGGAATCATCACGTTTCTACTGCTGAAACTGATCGGTCTGATCATGCCGCTTCGGGCGGACAAGGACGAAGAGGGCCACGGAATGGATATTGTCGCTCACGGTGAGCAGGCCTATGCCACCGGCGAGGGGGCTGTTCTGCTGGACTTTGACGAGACCCCGGAGCATGTTAACGGCAAGATTTACAGCTGATTCAATCATCATCAATGAGCAGAAATCATGAAACTGGTCAAAGCAATCATTCGCCCGTCCAAACTGCCTGATGTGCTGCGCGCGCTATACCAGGCAGAGGTTCACGGGCTGACTGTGTCCCGCGTGCGCGGCCACGGAGGAGAAGTTGAATCTGTCCAGACTTATCGCGGGACTACCGTCAAAATGGAGTTACGTGACAAGATTATGCTGGACATCGGTGTATCGGACGAGTTCGTCTCAACGACGGTCGACGCTATTTGTGACTCCGCTGCCACCGGAAGTGTGGGAGATGGCAAGATATTCGTCCTACCGGTGGATCAGGTTATCAGGGTCCGCACCAGAGAGGAGGACCAGGCCGCCGTTACGCCCGAGCGGTAAGGCGTGCAGATTGGGGCTGAGTACTTGAGGCCCGCTCCCGACGGCCGGGGCGGGCCTTCCTGCGTTCGGGTCTCAGTTGCCATCAAGTGTCTGCGAGCTTTGCGCAGGAATTGATCTGCCATGCATCAAAAGCGGCTCTTTCTGGTTGCATCCTGCCGGGTGCCACTGATTCAGAAATGGATGCAATCTACTGGGTGAGCTTGGTTATTGGCGGCATTTTCGTGCTGCTGTCCTTGCTCGGAGGCGGTGATGGTGATATGGAGGCGGAGTTGGACTTGGATGCTGATGCGGATTTTGATTTGGAAGCCGATGCTGACATTTCGTCGGGGGGCGGGTTCGTGGACATTTTTTCGCTGCGCACCCTGTTCCTGTTTGCTTTTTTCTTCGGACTCAGCGGCGTGGCATTCTCCCTGACCCGAGTGGGAGATCTGGCCGTGCTGCTGCTTGCGCTCGGTCTCGGCTCTTTTGTAAGCATGGCGGGCAGCTACCTGATCAAGCGTATCGGCTACGCGCATGTGTCCAGCGATGTGACGGGAGCCGACCTGACCGGCACGGCAGCTACGGTGGTGATTCCGTTCGGCTCGTCTGACACGGGCAGGATTTCGCTCGTCGCAAAGGGACAGCGCATGCAACTTACCGCACGCGCATTTGAAGAAGAAGAGGATACTTTCGCTGTGGGCGATGAAGTGCTGGTAGTTCACATGGACGGGCGCGTCGCGCAGGTCGTCAAATCATCCTGATCACTTTCATTTAAGCATCCATGCCAACTGACATAATCCTAATTGGGGGCGGAATCGTACTTGTGGGTTTCTTCGTAATTCTCGGCATTATCCGGGCCAATCTCAAGATTTGCCAGCCCAACGAGGTCCTGATATTCAGCGGCCGGAAGCGGCGCCTTTCTGATGGCACCAAAGTGGGTTACCGCGTAATCAAGGGCGGCCGCGGATTCCGCATCCCGATTTTTGAGCAGGTGGATCGCATCCAGCTCAACACGATTCCCCTGGATCTCACCGTACGTAATGCCTACTCCAAAGGAGGCATTCCGCTGACGGTGCGGGCTATTGCTAATGTTAAGGTGGCCTCCAACGAAGCCGAGCTTGCGAACGCGGTGGAGCGGCTGTTGGGTATGGGTTGGGTAGAGATCCAGACGATTGCCAAAGAGACGCTGGAGGGTAACCTGCGGGGTGTGCTGGCTACGCTTACGCCGGAAGAGGTCAATGAGGACCGCCTGAAGTTTGCGAAGGAGCTGTTGGCTGAGGCCGACAATGACCTCAGCGCTCTGGGGCTGCAGTTGGACACCATGAAAATCCAGAGCGTGGAGGATGATGCCGGGTATCTGGATGCAATTGGCCGTCAGCAGTCCGCCCATATCATCACAGCCGCCCGCATTGCGGAAGCCGACAAGAAAGAGGAGGCGCGTCTTGCCGAGGCTCGGGCGGACAAGAGCATTGAGCAGGCGGAAAATGATTTGCGCATCCTGAAAGCTCAGTTGGCGGCCAGGAGCGCTGCAGAGGAGGCCCGAGTGGATGTGGCTGCCGAGGTGGCCGCGGCGCAGGCGAAACAGGAGCTGGCTGTTGAGGAAATCAAGTTGTCTGAAAAGCGCACGCGAGCCGAGATCGTCGTGGCCGCTGAGGCGGAACGGAGAGCTAAGGAGGAGCTCGCCAAGGGTAACGCGGCTCGGATCATGGAGGATGGTCAGGCTGAAGTAGAGGTGCTGCGTCAGAAGCTGTTGCTGTGGCAGGAGGCCGGGCCCAATGCGGAGCGGTTGTTTCTGATTCAGATGTTGCCGGACATTCTGAAGCAGGTTGTTCAGACGGTGGACAGTCTGAAGATTGATCGTCTCACGGTGGTTGACAGCGGTCAGGGAGGCGGCGTGCCCTCGGTATTCAACCAGATTGCCGGATCAACCCCTGCACTACTGGAGAGCTTGAAGGCCTCCACCGGGATTGACATTGCCGGAATGTTGAGCGACGCTTCAAGGGTGCCTGAAGAGGAATAACGCCGGCGACCGGTTCGGGTGATGGGGCAATCTTCGGGAGCTGAGGGACTGGTCAGCCGCATTGCTATGAGGTGAATGCGTGAGAACTGCCCAAATGGGGATCATGCCTTCTTTTGGCCAGGATGCTTGTGCATTTAAGGTAGCTCTTGATTATGTATATCCTTGGAATGCTGCTGTACTGCCTATTGTCCGCAGGCCGAGGCTGCAGGAAAAGTTATTGCTAATGCGAATAGGATAGATTATGCTGCCTGTACAGAGGCCACAAGTATGCGAAGGTGTTGAGTGATTCCGAGCGGGGTGTGGTCCTTGATGTGGGACAGGGACGCGACAAACAGAGCGCTAAAGCCCTGTTGCAGCGAATCATGGGGCAGATGCAGGGCGAAATCCAGACCGTTACGACCGAAATGTGGAAGGCCTACATTTCGTGTGTCACGGAGCTGCTCCCACACGCCACGCTGATCCACGATCGCTTTCATTTGGTCCAGTATCTCAACAAGGCAATTGACCGAGTGCGCAGACGCGAGGTGAAGCAGCACGAGGTGCTCAAGCAAAGCCGATACGAGCTCTTGAAAAACGCAGAGAATCGAACAGCCAATCAGGAGGAAATCTTCCAGGCCATCCAGAAATCGAACTTACAGGTCAGCATTGCCTGGAAACTAAGAGAGGACTTCAAAGCCATCTTTCGGTGCGGCTCTTTCGCAGAAGCAAAGCAGTATCTGACGCTCTGGATCGAGAGTGTCAAGCGCCTTGTGAAGTGCGAAACGCAACACCCCTAAAACTGGCATTTGGGGT
>JAPPNA010000099.1 GCA_028873925.1 Bacteroidota bacterium
CGAAACGTGAAATAGGCAAAACCCCGTGATTCACGCGTTTTGCAAGAGCTTCAACCTTAATAGGCGTACTTTCGGTACTCCGAAACTAAAGGCCCAGATCAACTTCACCGACAGCGAAAGCCGGATCATGAAGATAAGCCAGGACGATTTTCAGCAGTATTACAACATGCAACTGGTGGTGGATGCGAAGCACCAGTTGATTGTCCAAACAAGGGGGATCCAAGCGGCCAATGATAAGGAGCAGCTGATCCCGACGCTGGATGCCGTTAAATCATCGTACGGCATAGAGCCAAAGATGGTACTGGCGGATTCGGGCTACTTGAGTGAGTCGAATCTGACGGAATTGGAAATGCGGAAGATCACCGGTTATGTGGCCCTGGGGCATGAGGGCAAAAAGCAGTTGGTGAAAGATCCCGAGAAGGTCCCGGCCACGGCCCGGATGCAGCAGTTGCTGTTGACTCCTGAGGGGGATGCGGAATACCAAATGCGAAAATGGCTGTCCGAAGCCCGCAACGGATGGATCAAGCATGTGCTTGGCTTCCGACAATTCAGTGCTCGGGGACTCACGCAGGTATCCGGTGAATGAGATCTGGTGTGTATGGGGGTGACTCTCCGCAGAATGGCCACCCTGCAAGCCGCCGAATGAGGAGGGAAAGCGTCTCCAATGGCCCCAAATGGGCCAATCAGAGGCCATTTTCCCGCACCGACCTGGAAATCGGACTCAAAACTTCAACTTTTCTGCGGTCGCGTCAGTACTGGTCATAATGACTGCAATGTCTCAGCCGGAAAGTGTCTGAATCAAGAATTTCTGTTGCGCAGACTCCTAAATGCCCGGCAGCCCCGGCACGGCTGAAGCCTGCGGACGCAGCGTTGAGGCAGCCCATAGGCGGCCTGACCGGAGCATCAATATGGTAACTGAAGAATGAGTGCACGACGGTTGTTGGCTGTACTGGCGCTGGCGCTGGTGTTGTGCGTGCCTGATTCCGCGGCGCAAATGCCTTCAGTAGTGGTTCGCGCTGATAGCCTAGCGTTGGAGGTCGCCCTGAAGGCGCTTGCGGAGGGCGCAAAGATTGACATCGTGTATGCTGAGCGTCAGGTGAGGGACCGAAGGGTGTCGTGCAACTATGCGGGAGAGAGTGTACAGGACGCGTTGGACTGCCTTTTGGAGGGCCAGGGATTGTTGGCCAGACGACTGGAACGGCGGCGCCAGTATGTGATTGCCTGGACCGAGGCCTCGCCCGCGCAGGCTGAGCCGACACCGGTATTGGGATTCCTGCGTGGATACGCCAGAGATGCCGCTTCCGGCGGTACTCTGCCCGGGACCAATATCTATCTGCCGGATCTGCGGCTGGGCACCGCGTCCAATGAAGCCGGGTATTTTGCTATGGGATTGCTGCCTGCCATAGATTATCGGGTCCGCATTTCTTTTCTCGGGTTTCTTCCCGTTGATACGCTGCTAACCGCATCGGGCGAAGCCGTTCACCACATTGAGCTGACCCCCGTAACCCTGACCGCTGATGAACTGGTCGTGCAGTCTGACCGCAGTGACATCCGGCGTATTGAACCCGGCGTACGGCAGGTGCCGGTCGGGGCCATTCAGATGCTGCCGGGGCTCCCGGGTGAACCGGACCTGCTGCAGTCATTACGGTGGCTGCCCAGTGTCCAGAAAGCCGGTACGGGGGAGGGTGGGCTGTTCATTCGCGGAGGCCAGCCGGACCAGAATCTGTATCTCATAGATGGCGCGCCGCTCTATCATCCGTGGCACGCCTTCAGCCTGCTGTCCGTGTTCCAGTCCGAGACGTTCAGGAATGTGGACCTGTATCAGGGGACGTTCCCGGCGGAATTCGGCGGGCGTTTGTCCGCCGTCCTGGACGCGGAGCTCAAAGATGGCAATCGGGAGCGCGCGGCGGGCCTGGCCGCTATCGGGGTCCTCAGCGGAAGATTCGTGCTGGAAGGGCCACTAGGCCCGAAAGTGTCCGCAATGGTATCAGGGCGACGGTCGTTTATTGACCGGATCCTCGGCAGTGTCCATCCGCTCAGGGTAGGGTCTGTCCTGGATACTATGCGGACCGGACTCTACCTGTATGATCTTAGCGGCAAGATCACCTGGCTGCAGTCCGCCCGCCATCGCCTGGCCATCAGCGCCTATACCGGCAGCGATGTCTTTGACATTCGGCTGCCGTTTACCATCTCACTGCCGTTTGACAACCCGCTGGACATCAAGAGCTGGCTGCGGCCATCCAGTCTGGTTTTTGAACTGGATACCCGTTGGAGCAATCGCCTGATCAGCACCCGGCAGCAGTATTTGCATTCTGACCGCTTTTTTGTCACCGCCACCGTGTATCGGTCGGAATACCGGGCACGCGAGCAGATCTACGTCCGACCCGTAGAGTCTTCGCGGGTTACCTCCAATTACAGCGTGCTGATAAAGGACACCGGCCTGATGGTGGATGTTGACTACTATCCCGCAGCTACCCACAAGGTGCGCGCCGGCCTCAAGATGATCCGCCGCAGTTTTGACAGCGGTCTGGATGCCCTCGTACTGCGCACGGCAACTTCATATGACCGATTGGACGATGAAAGTCAGTTGAAAGCGTTTGAGCTGGTGGCCTTTGCCCAGGATACCTGGCAGCCGACCCGCAAGCTGCAGATTCAACCCGGCGTTCGATTCAGCCTGCTGGATGTGGGCTCCGGGCTTAAACTCAGCCCCAGACTCGGACTCAGATACCAAATCAGCAGGAAGCTGGCCATCCGCGCAGCCTCCGGTACGAATGTTCAGTATATGCATCGAATCAGAGACCGATATTCGTTTCTGTATGACCTGATGTCGTATCGGTGGGTACCGGCCAGCCGTTCCGTAAAGCCCTCCACCAGCGCACATGTGTCGGCAGGCGGCATTTATTTCCCGGCATCGGGCGCTGAGATCCACTTGGATGCGTACTGGCATTCCACGCTAGGGCTGCTGCTGCCGCGTGATCAGTACCAGACCAAGGATGGACTGGAAGGGCCTGGGATCGCCTTGGGGGCCTTGCTGGGTCAGTATACGCGCGGAGATGCACTGGCCTACGGTCTGGAAGCCAATCTGCACTGGGAGCGGGGCCGGTACCTTGTTTGGGCCAGCTATACGGCAGCCCGTTCCTATACGCGGGCCCCCGGGCTTGGAGAGACATCTTATCGACCGGCCCGTTTTGACGCACCGCAGCGGCTGCAGGCAGCGGTGCAGCGCCGTCTTGGGGCTTGGACGCTGACGGCGACCGGCTACTGGCGCAGTGGATATCCGGTAACGGTCCCGGTAGCCCGATATGCGGTGGGGGATCCGCTGGAGGCTGAACCGACGCGATTTCTGGTGTTTCCGAACATCAACAACGGCAGGCTGCCCCCCTATGTGCGATACGGCACGTCGGTGGCCTACGAATTTGGCCTGTTTCAACGGAGTACCGCCAGGCTCCAGGCGCAGTTGTACAATCTGACCCTTAGGCGCAATATTGTCGATCGCGTTTATGCACCGCAGGCGGAAGAGTCGGTTGAAGTCATAACGAGGCGCGGGCTGCCGCTGATTCCGCTGTTTGAGTTCATGATCCGCTTCTGAGCATGCGTATCTGGCTACTGCTGCTGCTTCTGGCCGGTTGTGACGCGGTCCGGCCCGAAGACACCTCCCATGTGGTCGTGGAGGCTTACGTCATCGCCGGTGAACCCGCCGGTCAGATCCGATTGTGGCGGTCACTGCCGCTGGACGCTCCGTACCCCTTTGATGCGTCGACCGGGGTGGACGATGCCGACCTCTCGGTGATTATTGGAGAGGCCGCCCTGGCGTATTCACAGACGGACCCGGGGCAGTACACCCCGAACCGCCGCCTGGTGATCCCGGAATATGCACGGCTCAACCTGCAGGTCAACACCCTGAACGAGCGCATCACCGCGACAAGCGGGGTTCCCCCCCGCATACAGATCGATAGCATACGCGTTAAGCGGTCAGTTCGACCGGTCAGAGGACTTATTCTGGATTCGCTCCTGATCGATCCGACCGTGCTGGACTCCTTAGGGGTGGACTCCCTGCGCGTCGGGGCGCAGGAAGCCAATATTTACCTGGTTGAAGCCACGCTGCACTGGACCGTACAATTCATTGAGCAGGAGGCGGACAGCGCTTGGTGGGTGCGTACCCATCTGGCCCCGGATCTGGAGAGCGTCGGTCGCACGGATGAGTACTTCCTGCGGACAGAGCAGGTGCAGCGCGAGCGACAGGCGGCCTCGAATTCCCCCGGCCACCGGTATTGGTCTGGCGTGTACGCGGTCCCGGTTGAATCGCCCGATGCCGCCATACCCGTCCACCGCCTGCGCCTCAGCCTCGTGCGCAGCCCCCCGGAATACGCGCGCTTTGTGGCGGGCCGGTCCAGCCCCGGAGATCGTGAGCCCCCCACCAACCTGATCGGGGCCAGAGGGATCTTCACGGGCCTGGCCATGGACTCAGTAGTGGTGCGGGTGGAGTAATCCGCCCCGATTCGGGAATTCATATATGACTTTAACAAAAAACCGCCAAGTCCTGTCCATAAGGGAATTACGACTGAACATCCGAGTGATTTTCTAGCCGCGTGGGCCGGATTTGCGGCCCTTGGCGGAATCCCATGCTAAGGCGGCCGCGCCCATCACGCCGGCAAATTCGCCCAGGCCGGAAACCACCACCGGCAGCGTCCCGGTCATCGGATATCGGTAGAGGTGCGTGTTTACATGCTCATTGACGTTCGGCAGAAAATGCGCCGCCGCCCGGGTAGGGCCGCCTGAGAGATAGATGATCTCCGGGGTATACATGCGCGCCACACTCACCAGAAACCAGCCCAGCTCCTGCCGCCAGGCAGCCAGTGCTCTCGCGCAGAGCGGGTCGCCAGCCTCAACGCCTCCGATTACAGCCTCAAAGTCTATGCTGTGCGGGTCGGCATGGTAGGTGTCTGTCAGTACGGAAGGGAGCCCGCGCTGGAGACCATCCCGCACTAGTTGGGCCAGGGCGGTGGCTGAACACAGTATATTGGGCGTGCCGGGTGCCTCCGTGATACACCAGCGGCAGCTGCCCGACTGCTGTACAATGTGGCTCGCCTGAGTGCCGAACTGCAGATGCGGATCACGCAGTATGTGACCGTCCAGCAGCACACCGGAGCCGACTCCGGTGCCCAAGGTGATCGCCACGGCCCACAAGTCATCCCTTGCCCGGCCGTAGGCAATTTCGGCAAGAATGGCCAGGCGGCCATCATTGTCTGCGATCACGGGGATTTTCGTCGATGCGGCCAGGCGCGGCACAATGGGGAAGCCCTCCAACCGGAGTTTGCCCGGCAGCATGACCACGCCCTGGTCCTGTCTGACAGCTCCAGGGAACCCCAGACCGATGGCAACCAACGTGCCGGGGTGCTCCCTCCTGATGGCCGCTACTTCACGCTCAATGTCGGCCAGGAGATCCTCCGGTGAGCGGGCATAGCCTGAAGGCAGCGTACGCTCGCCGAATAACGACTGGTCAAACGCCACCGCGCCAATCTTCATGCGCGTGCCGCCAATGTCCACGCCGACGACGTAATCGGTGGCACCCATCAGGCAAAAAGGTGCGCCAGACTCCGGCGGTAGCCCTCGTAGAAGAACTCCAGCTGCTCCTCGGCGGTGGTATGGCCAATGAACTGGTGGCTGGGCAGTACGACCGGCGTAATGCCCCGCTCCAGCAGTTTTTCGGCCACCGAAACACGCAGCATATTCATCAGCATACCCCCGGTGACCGTGGAAACCGGCCCGGTAAGCCAATCCAGCCCATCAAGCCTGATCAGACAGTCTCCCGGCGGGCACTGATTATCCAGCACGATGTTCGCTACATCCACCAGTTTTTTGCCCGACGAATGGGCCGCCACGGACTGCTCGCAGTGCTCCCGTGCGACCACGGCAATCACCGGCATGCCCCGCGCTTGTGCGCCCAGTGCAATGTCAATGATCAATGGTCGGATCCCGCTGGTGGAGATCACGATAAACGCGTCGTGCGGGCCGAATTTGAAGCTGCGCAGGATCTCTTCTCCATAGCCTTCCACCTTTTCCAGATGCAGCGGTCCCCTGAGACCGTTGGGGCCGACGATGGCGGAGTGATTGGAAATCGCCTGCTCCACTAGGGCATAGAATCCCACAAACCCGCCCTGGCGGGGTGTCATCTCCTCGCACATCATGCGGGAATGCCCGGCCCCAAAGCAGAATATCAGCCCTTTCCGAGCAATGCGTTCGGCACAAAGATCTGCCGCCTGATCGATAAGGTCCGACTGGGTGGCTGCGAGGCATCGCAGGCGCGTCATGGCCTGCTGATAATACTCGGCAGCGGCTCCCATAAGCGGCCGTCACTCAAGCTCAAGAATCCAGTTACCCTCAGGAAGCCCCGAAAGCTGAGCGCGCAGTTCCAATATGTCCTCCATGGTCTCTGCGCGGCCTACGGTAACGCGGAATCGGTTGTCGGACTCCACCACCTCAACCGGCCAGGGGGCCAGTCGGCTTCGGAATTGATCCGCTTCCGCCCGGGCGGCAGCGTCGTTCGGCAGGGAGGCCACCACGAGCGTGAAGGATCCGCCTGCTGCCAACTGAACGGCTGTTGCCGCGGTTTCCGCAGCGGGCGGCTGAGCCGCTGCGGACTCCTCTGCAACCGTCAGCTCAGCCACGGTGTCCTGCATCGCGACCCCCACAGGTTCGGTCGGTATGGAATCACCCGGTATAACCAGTCCAGCCACCTCGGGGACAGACCGCCATTGGGTCACGCCCCAGTATACACCCGCACCGACCAGCACCACGCAAAGCACGACCAGCACCGGCTTGAGCCAATTGCGGGCCCCTTCTTCCGCGTATTCAAATATCAGCGGATCCGGCGGGGCCGCTGACGCGCCCGCGGCCTGATTCAGGGCGGCATCCGCGCGGAACCCCAATCGGCTCCCGTCCCGGTAAAACAGGCCCAGTTCCGGTACGGTCACCGCCCGTGTCGGCAACACCTGACTGTGCAGATGCTCCACCAACAGCTGTACCACCGCCTGGCCCTGATCCGATCTAAGGCCCAGCGAACGTGCAACAGCCTCCGCTACGGCGCTAGCCATCCTTTCCGGGGCTTTCCGCCTTGAATGCAATCTTGCGACTAGGCGGGGTCAGCTTGGTTTCCTGGGCGCTGTGCGTGAACCGGGCCGGCTGGTCCACGATCCGAAAGGTCCCGAGCCCGTCCACATGCACTTCCTTATCACGGACCAACCCATCACGAATGGCCTTGGCGAGGGCCTTCATGGCCCGTTGACCCACTTCAGCAAAAGTATCCATACCACTGACGACACAGAATCTCCCATAAAAACCTGTTCCGGCTCATTTCGTTTCACGCCGCAGACACGAGTTCGCAGTCATGATACGCCATAGCGGTCTGTGCCGACGGGCACAGACGAATCGATGAGCATGCTGGCCATCGGTACGGTCGGGTTGGACTACATTGAGACCCCGGATCTGTCGGCATCCGGTGTGCTGGGCGGGACACTGACCTTCATCGCCCTCGCCGCACGGCATTTTTCGTCGCGCATCGGGCTGGTAGCCGTAATCGGGCGCGATTTCTCGGATGAGCACTGGGCCTGGTTTAGGGACCCCGCATTTGACCGCAGCGGGGTCCAGATCGAAAAGAACCTGGACACCTTTGCCTGGGGCGCACGGTATGATGCCACCCTCAATGATCGGGTAACCCTCTATACCCACATCAATGCGCTGGAAGCTTTTGAACCCCGCGTGCCGGAGGCCTATCGCGGACCGGGGGTGGTAGCGCTGGGCAACCTTGATCCCAACAATCAGCTCAAAACACTCAATCAGCTGTCGCCCTCCGCCTACATCGTGTGTGACACGATGAACCTGTGGATGAACACAGCTCTGGAGCAGGTGCATGAGGTAATAGCGCGCGTGGACTGCCTGATAATCAACGACTCGGAGGCCCGGCAGCTGGGTGAGTCATCCAACCTTATCTCCGCGGCCCACCGGATTCTGGGTATGGGCCCTCGGGTGCTGGTGATCAAGAAGGCCGAGCATGGCGCGCAGCTGTTTGCCGAAGGCGGCGTGTTTTGCGTGCCGGCGGTGCCGCTGGCCTCCATTGTGGATCCTACCGGTGCCGGGGATGCATTTCTGGGGGGCTTTGCTGGCAGCCTGTCCGCGGCCGGGTCGCATGGTTTTGAGGCACTCCAGCGGGCTGTGGTCTACGGCACGGTAATGGCATCATTCTGCGTCGAAGAACTTGGGCCCGGCCGGCTCAGCCAGGTGGAAGCCGCTGAGATCCGGGAGCGATTTGCCATACTGAAGGTCATGATGGAATTTCCGGACATGGGCGGGCAATGAGCTGGCGGCGGCTGTTGGTGATGGCCGTGCTGGCCTCCGGGTGCGGCGGAACGCCGCAGGTTCGGGTCAGTGATGTGGAGAATCCGGCCGTGCTGGAGCACTACCTGGGGCTGATGGTCGGTGGAGATCCGTATACGCTCGGTGTATTGTCTGGATCGGATCGGGGTTATGTCATCGATGCGGACCGGCTGGCAACGCGTCGCAGCGGACTTGATCGGCTGCTTAACCGGTATCTGGATCGGAGGCACCTGGAATGGGACAGCCTCCTGAACTTCGCTGCCGCGGCATATGACCGGATCCGTCAGATGCCGGATCATGTGGATCAGCTGCACAAGGACCTGCCAGCTGACGAGGTGCTTATGTTTGAGGTCCACGGTCCGATGACGCGCTACCTGCGCCGGATTACCATCCCCAAATCCGCTCTGCACCAGGCGCTGAACGCCTTCAGCCTCAACCGCCGGCAGCTGGTGTATCCGATCGGCACGACCATTGTCGCCCGGCATCTGGACGATAGTGTACCGGTAGAGACCACCGCGATGTACAAGCGCCCGGACGGATACTGGGAGTTCGGCACCTACGACCGCGCCGGACGGCGCGTCGCCGCCACACATGCCAACCCGCGGGCGCTCGTTACTCCCAAGCAATGCGTGGGCTGCCACTTGGGTACGCGTCTGTTTGAGCCGGAAAAGAGTTTTCCCGCCCCCGCACCGGCGGGCCCTGACGGAGTCCGCCACTGGTATACCAGCGCCAGAGATCCGGTCGTCACGCAGCTGTTCAGCGAGCATGAACGGCGCAGCGACACCGTACTGGGCCTCTACGCTACCGTGTACGTGACCGACCTGCTGCAGGCCCGGCAATCGGGAATCATCGCACAGGAGGAGGCCAGGCTGCTGACGGACCTGGGATTGTAGGATGCACTCCGTCAGACTCAATCGTGCCGTGTTTACCGCACATCACGGGGTGAAGTCGGCAGAGCAGCAGGCGGGCGGCAGCTACGAGGTCGATGTCAGTATGGATGTGGATTTTGAAGAGGCGGCCCGAACGGATGACCTGCATAAGACCGTTGATTATGCCTGCGTATACGGTCTGGTGGAAGGGCTGATTACCACCAATCGGTTCAAACTGCTGGAGCGTATCGCCTGGAAGATTGCGCACCGGATACTTGAGGAATTTCCGGAGGTGGTCTATGTGGAAGTGGCCGTGCGAAAGATGAATCCGCCCCTCGGCGGTTCCTGTGCGAGCTCGGAAGTGATTTATCGTGCACCCCGATGGCCTACAGCGTGAACACATCACTGAATTCCGACATCAGCAGCCTGTACAGGCCTCTGATGGGCAGCCCGACTACGGCATAATAATCACCATCAATCTTCCGGATGAAGATTGCTCCCAGATCATCCTGAATGCCGTACGCCCCGGCCTTGTCCAGCGGTCCGCCGGTAGCCACATAATGAGCTATTTCCCTATCGCTCAACATACCGAACGTTACCTCGGTGCTGATGACCGCATCAGCGGCCCGGTCCGAAGCGGCGTGCTCAAGTGCGATTCCGGTATAAACCGTATGTTCAGAGCCGCTGAGACGGCGCAAAATGCCCTTTGCCTCATTCGCGTCGGCAGGTTTGCCGAGTATCCGCCCTTTGTGCACAACGAGCGTGTCCGCCCCCAGGACCAGCGCGCTCCTTCTCCGCCGGCTGACCGTTTGGGCCTTTCGGATTGCCAGTTGGCGCGCTATCTCGGGCGGGGTAAGGCTCCGGGTCTGCAAGGCGGACTCATCAATGTTAGCCGGCATCACGGAAAACGAAAAACCCAACTGTCTAAGCAACAGCCTCCGGCGCGGAGAGCCGGATGCCAGTATAAACGGCACAGAAATCTGCATTCATTACAACAAAAGCAACCCAATATTGTACGCTGATTCTTACTCTAATGTCCGCAGCTGCGGCAACCCGATGAAGTCATGGTGATAGTGGCGGTCTGCAATACCGCGGATCGGACAGGCAAGACCACTTCAGTTATCCAGTTGGGGGCCGCGTTGGGGTTGTCCGGTCAGCGAACGCTACTGCTGGATCTGGATCCGGACGCGTGGCTGTCCAAGCGGATGGGAGCGTTTACCGTACCTGCGTCCGAATCGTCCTACGCCCTGTTTGAGCTCGATGTGAACATGGGCGCGCTGCCGGTACGTCAGTACGATGGATTTGATGTGCTGCCGGCCTGCACCCAGCTCCGCACCCGCGCACAGACGCTGACCAAGCCGACGGATGTTTTCTGGGTTAAGGAGGCGCTTGCGAGTCTGACCGGCTACGACTTTGTTCTGATTGATACCGCCGGCGGGTTCAGGACGTTCATTCTCAATGCGATGGTGGCTGCCCGGACACTACTGATTCCGCTCTCTCCCGGGATTCATGCCATTAAATCGGCTGAGCAGACCTGGCAGATGGCACGGGAAGTCAGAACTAAATTGAATCCGGATCTTCGAACCGCGCAGTTTCTGTGCACCTTTGCGCAGCCGGGCACCGAGGACGGTTCGCTGGCCCGGATTCGAGAGCAGTATGAGGCTCAGGTCCTGGATTCCGTCGTGCGTTCCAGCAAAATACTGTCCCTTGACATGGAGATCATCGGCCGTACAGTATTTGACATCAATGTGCGGGCACGCGGCGCGCTAGATTACGCCAATGTGGCCGACGAACTGATCCGCCGCCTGGATGGGCAGTCCCAAGGCAGCGTATGAGGCTCCGTGCCCTTTCCCTTGCGATACGTGCGTTGGTCTTGGCCGCCGTAATGATCGGATTCCAGGTGCGCCCTGGCGGGCTGGCACCGATCGGCAACCTGCTCGATCCGATGCGAGGCATGTATGCCAATGCCCGACAGGCGCATTTGCCAGCCCTACAAGAGGTGCAGATTCCGGGATTGGATCAGCCGGTTACCGTGGAACGGGACGAGCGTGGCGTTCCGCATATCTTTGCCTCCTCCCGGCGCGATGCCACCCTGGCACTCGGATATGTAGTAGCGCAGGACCGGTTGTTTCAGATGGATTTTCTGGCCAAACTGGCCGCCGGGCGTCTGTCGGAGATATACGGTGCTGCCTCTCTGGACGCAGACCGGTACCTGCGCTCCATCGGCATGGACTGGGCGGCGCGGCGTACCGCAGCCCGCATTGAGCAGGAGGCCGGCGCGGAACTCGAGGTCATTACCTGGTTCGGACTCGGGGCCAATGCGGTCATAGATAATCTTGACTATGCGTCGATGCCGTTTGAATTCAAGCTGTTTGACTATCGGCCGGACCGCTACAGCGCACTGCACGCCTCAAGGCTTATTCAGTACTTCAATTTCGATCTGTCCTTCAGTTCGGACGAGGCTGAATACGGTGAGTTGCTGGCCCGGCTGGGGCGGGCGGAATATGATCGGCTCTATCCGCGGCATTCCACCCTGTACCGGCCCATCATTCCCGCTTCCGCCAGCGCGACAGCCATTCCCCGGCAACGGTCAGTGCCCCAGGCCCCAACCGCGGCGCGCGCGCTGCTGCACGACCTGACCAACACATTGCGCGCCGCCGGCCTGGAGGGACGGGTGCACGGTAAAGGATCCAACAACTGGGCGGTTACCGGTCCCCGATCGACCTCCGGCAGGTCAATTCTGGGCGGAGACATGCATCTGAGCATGTCTCTGCCCTCGATCTGGTATGAGGCGCATCTGGTGACTGATTCCGCCAATATATACGGTGTGCTGGCACCGGGCACGCCGGTGCTGGTGCAGGCTCTTAACGACTATCTGTCGTGGACCATTACGAATTCAGGGCTGGATGCCATAGATCACTATGTGCTGCAGCTCAACGAAGAGGCTACGCATTACCTTTATGATGGGCAGTGGGAGCCCGTGATCAGGATTCTGGACACGTTCCGCATCAAGCGCGCTGAGGCCGTAACAGATACGCTGCTGTACACGCACTTGGGGCCGATAATCCGCGATTCCAGTGCGGCGGTTTCCATTCGATGGGTGTCTCACGAGGATAACACCACCTTAAGCGCGCTCCTGGAGTTGAACGATGCCCGGAGTGTTGAAGCGGCGGATTCAGCCCTCAGGCACTGGCACAGTCCGGCGCAGAATATCCTGATGGCCGACCATCTCGGACAGATTGGTATGCGTGTGGCGGGTGTACTTCCGATTCGGGCCCATGGTGACGGAGTCGGGCTGCTTGACGGCACCACGAGTGCAACGGACTGGGTCGGGAAAGTGGACTTTGATGCCATGCCCCAGGTACTGCAGCCAGCCCGGAACTATCTGACCTCCACCAATCAGCAGCCTGTCGGCCCGGAATATCCTTACTATATAGGCCACGACTGGCCAGCCGCGTATCGCTCACTGCGGATTGATTCCCTGCTGACCGGGCAGTCTGTCCATTCGGCTGAGGATTTCCGGCGGTATCAGACGGACCTGAAAGTCGTCCAGCACGCCATGTTCGGGCCGCTGCTGGCACCGGTAGAGGGACTCTCCGAGGATGCCGCAGTGGTCAGGTCCACGCTGCTGAGTTGGGACGGAGAGGCCACGCCGGACAACCGGGGGGCTTTGGCACTCTATGAATTTCTGCATGTGCTTAAGGCGCTGACCTGGGATGAGCCCGCCTTCCTGGACCTGCCTGTTCCGAATGAAATGATTCTGCTGGACCTGCTCGCCGCGGATGAGTCGGCATGGCTGGATGTGCAGTCAACAGCGGACATTGAAGGGGCCGAAGATCTGCTCAGACTGGCCCTGGAGGAAACCGCCCGCACCATGCGCGCCCTGTACGGCATGGATCCGGCCGGATGGCGCTGGGGAGATCACCATCAGCTGCTCATTCGGCACCTGACGCAGACCGCTGCCTTGAGCGCGCTCTGGCGCGGTCCGCTGCCGTATCCCGGATTTGACGAGACCCTGATGCCCGGCGACGATCTGGCGGTCACTCACAGCGCGAGTTGGCGTGTCATAGTGGATTTCTCAACGGATCCGCCTACGGCTCACGGCATCTATCCGGGCGGGCAGAGCGGCAATCCGCTCAGCAGGTTGTATGATGCTCATGTGGCGGACTATGTTAGGTTCCGGTACCATGAGCTGAAGCGGCCGCGCCGCCCAGGCGAGCTTGCCGAGGTCTCATGGGTGACCACACTTTCTCCCCGTTAAGCCGCCGCAATTGTTAGTTTTCTGAAAATCTCAGCTTTCTGCATATGTCGGATCACTCAAGACAGCGCTTTTCTACCCGATGGGGGCTCCTGCTCAGCGTGCTGGGGATGGCCGTCGGGACCGGCAATATCTGGCGGTTTCCACGGATCGCGGCCACCAACAGCGGCGACGATGGCGCGGGAGCGTTCCTGGTGGCCTGGGTGGTGTTTCTGCTTCTCTGGAGTGTGCCGCTGATTATTGCGGAGTATGCGCTGGGCCGCAAAGGCCGGCTGGGGGTGGCGGGCACTTTCGCCAAACTCGCCGGGCGCGGATGGACCTGGATGGGGGCCTTTGTGGCGTTTGTATCAACGGCGATCCTGTTCTACTATTCGGTGGTGGCCGGGTGGTGCGTGTTTTATTTCGGGCGTATGACTCTGGGGGATCTGCCGCTGACCTTTGAGGCGGCGGAAGGGGTCTGGAACAGTTTTCAGGGGTCGGGATTTCCGATCGCCTTTCACGGACTGGTAATGGGACTGGGAGCGGTGGCCGTCTGGAAGGGGGTGCGGTCCATTGAGCGCATTAATAAGGTGCTGATTCCCACGCTGCTGATTATTGTGCTGATTGCGTTGGGGCGGACCCTTACGTTGGATGGTGCCTGGGAAGGGATTGCATTTCTGTTTACGCCTGACTGGCCGACGTTGACACAGCCGCGGATCTGGCTGGAGGCTCTGACGCAGAATGCCTGGGATACCGGTGCCGGTTTCGGCCTGGTGCTTACGTACGGCGCGTACATGCAGAGTCGGCACGGTGTGGTTCAGAACTCGTTCATTACCGGATTCGGCAATAACACCATCTCCATCCTGGCGGCCATCATCATTTTCGGGACGGCCTTTGCCATCCTGGGTGCGGAAATGGACAGTGCGGCAGTCTTGGGGGTTATGCAGGAGAGCGGGCCGGCGGCGACCGGACTGACCTTCATGTGGATGCCGCAGCTGTTTGCCAAGATGGCCTTCGGCAATGTGTTTGCGATGTTGTTCTTCCTGGGGCTGACCTGTGCGGCATTCAGCTCTATGCTGGCCATGATTGAGCTGCCGGTGCGTGTGGTATCGGATTTTGGGGTAAAGCGGAAGCATGCCATTATGGGCGTTTGCGCAGCGGCATTTGCGCTGGGCATCCCATCGGCGATCAATCTGGGCTTCTTTGAGAATCAGGACTTCGTCTGGGGTGTGGCGCTGATGCTTTCGGGTGCGTTCATGGCGCTGCTGGTGATCCGCCAGGGGGCGCGCAAGTTCCGCGAAGAGACCATTGATAACCTCCCGAATGACTGGAATGCAGGACGCGTATGGGATGTCATCATAACATGGATAATCCCGCTCCTGTCGGCTGTTCTGCTCGGGTGGTGGCTCTGGCTGTCCGCCACGCAATATGCGCCGGATACCTGGTACGATCCCACGAATGCCTTCAGCATCATGACCTGTATTGTCCAATGGGGCGGGGCGATGGGCCTGCTGATTCTGCTGAATCGTTGGATGGCGGGTCGATTGCGGGGATCCTTGTTGGCAGGGTAATTGCAGGTAGGCAGAGGAGCCTCTTGCAAAACTATGGAACCGAACATTGTCCGACTCATAAGAGGGCGGGCATACTCTGCCGGGAGATCCCACAATGTCAACCCCAATGACACCATGGCCACTGCCGGAATAAACGCATCAACCGACACATGGTGCTACCGCACCAGTGAGTACCGAATGCGGGCAGGATCGGTCGCGGGCTACCAGCGGCTCGACCGGTTGGCCGGTGCCATCCGCTTTGTTTGGAATTACCTGCTGAGCGAAAACAATGAGCAGTACGCTGAGGCAAAAGCGCACTGCACGA
>JAPPNA010000064.1 GCA_028873925.1 Bacteroidota bacterium
CCTGGCACGCCGAAAGGCGGCGTAAAGCCGCCCGCGGGCACCCGGCTTTGTTGCAACAACACAACAACTGGTCAGAAGTGCGTCCAATCGGCCCACTTGGCACTGAAAATTCTGGCCGAAACTGACTCAAAACGGACGTTCAGTAAAAGCAGAGGCTGAATTACGCTAAGTCTGCATTATCACGCCTCAAAATGCCCTCCAAATTCACCCAAATGCCGGCCGCCGCACCCTCGGAATTTCGAAATTTGGCTTTTTCTGGCAAACACCAGTTAGCCTGACGCACCGCCGGCTTACCCCCTTTACCAGAGCAATCCTGTGCTGAACAGGCATGGATCCGGGCCAGGCAACAGCCACGATACGGGGCAAAGCCCTCAGACAAGGCCCCAACATTCGCGTCAGCCCGGACTGTCGGACCTCGGCGGGCCGTTCCTCCGCTTCCGGTCAGCAACTTCGTCGCCCAAGGCCGCTTCCACCTCAGTGACGATCGGAGCCACATGCGTCGCCTTGGAGCGACGCCTGCCGCGACGCGTGCGCCGATGCCTCTTCGTGATGTCCTCCGGCTCCGACTCGTTGTAGTCCACCAGCTCAATGATGGCCATCTCCGCACCATCTCCCTTCCTTGGGCCCATCCGCACAATGCGCGTGTAACCGCCGCGACGACTGCCAACACGGTCAGCCACCTCGTCAAACAGCTCCGTCACAGCGTACTTATCACGCAAATACCGGAATACCATACGGCGGTTGTGCGTCGTGTCGTCCAGCGCCCGCGTAATCAGCGGCTCTATAAACTGGCGTGCCGCCTTAGCTTTCGTCAGCGTGGTCCGAATCTGCTTGTGCTCAATCAGTGCCGCAGACAACGCGGCCAATGTGGCCTTCCGATGCGCAGATGTACGCCCAAGCTTAAATCCCCTCTTTCCGTGTCGCATGAACCTAGTTCTCCTGCTCGTCCAACTCCGCTTCGGCCAGCAGATCCATGCCGAATTTCAGACCGCGTTCCTCCAGGACCGTTTCCAGCTCCTGCAGCGACTTCCGCCCGAAATTGCGGAACTTGAGCATGGCCGACTTATCCCGGCTGATCAACTCGCCGATGGTCTTAATGTTGGCCGCCTTCAAACAATTGGATGCCCGAACCGACAGGTCCAGCTCCTCCACCGACTGCTTCATCACCTCGCGCTTGCGTTCCGAGTCAATGCTCAGCTCCGGCTCCGGCTCCGGTATCACGAAGTCCAGGTCCATGTCAATGAACATGTTAACATGATCGCGCAAAATGGTCGCCGCCTGCGTAAGCGCATCCGCCGGATATACCGAACCGTCCGTGGTGACCTCCACCTCCAGACTCTCGTAATCAACCCGCTGACCAACCCGCGTCGGACGAACCATCGTCCGAACCTTCAAAATCGGTGAAAATGCCGCGTCCATCGCAATGACCCCGATCGGATCGTCCTCCCGCTTATTGTCAACATCACGCACATAGCCGCGCCCGGTCTCCAGACGCAGCTCCACATCAAAATCAGCATCGTGCGCCAGATCCGCAATGTGATGCTTCGGGTTAAGCACGATGTACTCACTGGTGTTTTCCGCAATCATGCTGGCGGTCCACTTGCCCGGACCCTTGACCCGCATGTGGGCCTTTCCGCCGGCAAATGCCTTGGACCGGAACCGCACACCCTTCAAATTCAAGATGATGTCCGAGACATCCTCAGTCACCCCCGGAATCGTGGAAAACTCGTGATGGATCCCGTCAATCCGAAGGCCCGTGATGGCCGTACCCTGCAACGACGACAAAAGTACACGCCGCAGCGCGTTGCCCACCGTAATCCCAAAGCCCCGCTCAAGAGGCTGAATAATGAAACGTGCGTACGAAGAAGTAGCATCCTCGATCCGGACGCCATCAGGCATCTGAATTCCGTAATTACCCATTCACCTCGTTCTGGTTGATTAAAAACTGCAGGATCTAGACCTACTTGGAGTACAGCTCCACAATGAGCTGCTCCCGAATATTCTCAGGAATGTCCTGGCGGCTGGGCAGATCCAGGAATTTTCCGCAATACGCTTTCTTATCCATTTCCAGCCAAGCGTAAGCACCGCGTCGCGAGCGCTTGAGGTTGTCCGTAAACGTGCGGCACATCCGGCTGCGCGGACGCAATGCCACCAGATCACCCGGTTTGAGCTGATACGACGGAATACTGACAATCCGGTTGTTAACCATGATGTGACCGTGCGTGACCATCTGCCGGGCCTGCCGCCGCGTGGCTCCAAACCCCAACCTGTATACCGTGTTGTCCAGACGTGCCTCCAAAAAACGCAGCAGGTTCTCCCCCGTCACGCCTTTCCTGCGGGCCGCCTTCTCAAACAGATTCCGAAACTGCCGCTCAAGGACACCATAAATGTGCTTCGCCTTCTGCTTTTCCTTCAGCTGCACTGCATACTCACTCTCACGCCGGCGCCGATTGCGCCCGTGCTGGCCGGGAGGATGAGGCTTGCGCTCCAGCGCCTTGCTGGCACCGAAAATCGGCTCGTTGAATCGCCGTGCAATCTTCTGCTTGGGGCCGCGGTATCGCGCCATATATCCTGTGGTTATACGCGCCGGCGCTTCGGCGGCCGGCATCCGTTATGAGGAATGGCGGTCACATCGCGAATGGACGCAATGTCAAGCCCCGCCAACGTTAAGGCCCGAATCGCAGACTCCCGACCCGATCCGGGACCCTTGATGAGCACATCCACCCGACGAAGCCCCAAGTCAAAGGCTTCCTTAGCCGCTGTATTTGATGCCACCTGCGCAGCATACGGCGTGCTTTTCTTGCTCCCCTTAAATCCCTCCCTGCCAGCAGACGACCAGGAAATACAGTTGCCGTACTGGTCCGTGATCGTCACAATCACATTGTTGAATGTGGCGCGGATGAAAGCCTTCCCCTGAGCCTCCACCACCACCTTCTTGCGGGCACCGCGAGCGCGTCCTTTACGCCCCTTGGGTTTTGCCATTGGTCAAATGAATTCTGATTACTTGCGCGGTGCCTTCTTCTTGCCCGCAACCGTCTTCTTGCGCCCCTTGCGGGTTCGCGCGTTGGTCTGTGTCCGCTGCCCGTGAACCGGCAGGCCCCGGCGGTGCCGCAAGCCCCGATAACAGGCGATGTCCATGAGACGCTTGATGTTCATCTGCACCTCGCCCCGAAGCTGACCCTCCACTATGTAGTGATCCTCTATCAGGCGCCGCACCTTCTTGGTGTCTGACTCAGACCAAGTCTCCGGGCGACGACTATGATTCAGCCCCACTCGGTCAAGAATCTCACGTGCCCTGGACCGTCCAATCCCGTAGATGGAGGTCAGAGCCACCTCACCGCGCTTGTTGGGCGGCACATCAATTCCGGCAATTCGTGGCATATTTCCCTATCCCTGACGCTGCTTATGCCTGGGATTCTTCTTGTTTATGACGTACAAACGCCCCTTGCGGCGGACAATCTTGTCGTCCGACCCCCGCTTCTTGATGCTGGCTCGCACTTTCATAAGCAACTCAGACTTGTGAACAAACTGTACTTGTACAACGGACTCCCGAATTGGATCCTACTTGTACCGGTAGACGATCCGCCCCTTCGTCAGGTCGAACGGGGACAGTTCCACCTTCACCCTGTCGCCGGGAAGGATCTTGATGTAATACATGCGCATCTTGCCGGAGAGCAGGCCCAGAATTTCGTGGCCGTTCTCCAGCCGGACCCGAAACTGGGCGTTCGGACGGGCATCAAGCACTTCCCCATCCAAGACAATTGGTTTCTGTTTAGCCATGCGGTACCATCTGCAGTAAAGAATTCGACTGAAACACCTCGTCAATGTAGTCAAAGGTGGTGAGCACTTCGGGCTCGTCGCCGGTCACGGCGATCATGTGTTCAAAATGGGCCGAAGGAGCACCATCGGCTGTTCGGACCGTCCAGCTGTCTTCGTCCGTCGTAACGCGGGGCGTGCCTCGGTTGATCATCGGTTCAATGCAGAACGTCATGCCCATGCGCAACCGCCTCCCCAATCCCGGATGTCCGTAATTGGGGATCTGAGGTGCTTCATGCAGCTTCCGGCCAATACCGTGTCCCGCCAACTCCCGTACGATTCCGTACCCGGCCCGCTCACAATGATACTGGATTACCGCGCTGATCTGTCCAATGCGCGCGCCGCCCACGGCCTGCTCAGTGCCCATCAGAAGAGCCTCAAGAGTGGTCCGGCACAGCGCTCCGTCAGCAGCACTGAGATCCCCTACCGCGAACGTATACGCGCTGTCGCCAAAATACCCGTCCAGGTAAACGCCGCCGTCAATCGATACCAGATCCCCCTCACGCAATCGGGTCTGATCCGGGATTCCGTGCACTACCACATCATTGATTGAAGTGCACAGCGTACCGGGAAACGGCGGAACATCGCCCATCCGATATCCCTTGAAGGCCGGTTCAGCACCGTGGCGCCGGATATAAGCCTCGGCAACCCGATCCAGCTCCAGCGTCGTTACGCCCGGTTCAATATACCGGGCCACCTCGGCCAGCGTCCGCGACACCAGGTCGCCGCTCGCCCGCAGGCAGTCCACTTCCCGCTGACTCTTCAGATGGATCATCTACCGGGATCGGCCTCGTAAACGCCCGCTCTTCATGAACCCGTCGTAATGACGCATCAGCAGATGACTCTCCACCTGCTTCAATGTGTCCAACGTAACGCCCACCATGATCAGCAGACTTGTGCCGCCAAAGAACTGGGCAAACTGCTGCGTCTCAGTCAGGCCGAACTGCACCGCAAAGGCCGGCAGAATGGCCGCAAGCCCGATAAACAGTGACCCCGGCAGCGTTACGCGCGTCAGAATATCGTCTATGAATTCACTGGTCTGCCGGCCCGGCCGTATGCCGGGAATGAAGCCCCCCTGACGCTTCATGGTATCGGCCATCTCTTTCGGGTTCACCGCAATGGCCGTGTAGAAGTACGTGAAGAACACGCACACAAAGAAGAAGATGATGGAATAGCCCCAACTGGTAAAGTCCAGAAACAGCGCCCCGAACTGCTGCATGAAGGTGCTGTTCGGGAAGAACTGCGCGATCGTGCCCGGCACAAACATGATGGACTGCGCGAATATGATCGGCATCACACCCGCCGCATTGACACGCACCGGAAGATACTGGGTAGTGCCGCCGTACACCTTGCGCCCGACTACCCGCTTCGCATACTGTACGGGAATCCGACGGGTCCCCTGCGTCATCAGCACCACAAAGGCCGTCACCAGCACCAGCACACCAACCTCAAAGATGACCAGGAACCAGTTGGCCGACTGACGTACCTCATTGACAAACGCCTGAGGCAGAAACGCAATGATGCCGATCGTGATGATCAGCGAGATCCCGTTACCGATGCCGCTTTCGGTGATGCGCTCACCGAGCCACATTACGAACATCGTACCGGCCGTCAGCACAATGACCGTGCTGATGACAAAAAAGGTCGGCGAAATCACGACCGCCGTACGCACGGTACCCAACAGGAAGTAGCTGTAGCCAATCGACTGGAGCGCCGTGATACCTGCAGTCCCGTACCGCGTCAACTGGGTGATCTTGCGGCGACCCTCTTCGCCCTCACGCTGCAGCTTCTGGAAATACGGCACAGCCGCCCCCAGCAGCTGAATGATGATGGAGGCCGTGATATACGGCATAATGCCAAGCGCGAACACGCCAGCCTGCAGAAAGGCTCCCCCTACAAACAGGTTGAAGAATCCGAAAAGATTGTTGGGGTCCCCCTGGGCAAATGCGTCCGTCAGCGCTCCCGCGTCAATGCCGGGTAGTGTGACATACGCGCCGAGACGGTAAATGACGAGAATCCCCAGCGTGTACAGGATACGCTTCCGGAGCTCCTCAATCTTCCAGATATTGCGCAGACTTTCGGCGACACTGGCCATAACAGGTAGCTGCGGTTACTTGGTGGCAATATGGTCAATCCGACCGCCGGCCTGCTCAACCTTCTCACGGGCCGAACGGCTGCAGGCATGGGCGGTAATCTGCACGGCATCGGCGAGATCGCCTCCGCCCAGAATCTTGATTCTGTCCTTCGGCCGGGCCAGGCCCGCCTCAACCAGCTGCCCCGGAGTAATCGGCGAAGTCAGCCGCTTCGCCGCGATAAAATCACGGATCTGTGACAGATTGAGGGTGCGGTACACTACGCGGTTCCGATTGGTGAATCCGAACTTCGGCACACGCCGCTGCAGCGGCATCTGCCCGCCTTCAAACCAGGCCGGCATCCGATGGTTGCCCGTCCGGCTCTTCTGCCCTTTGTTGCCGCGCGTGGAACTGTGACCTCCCCTGCCGGAACCCACGCCGCGACCCAGCCGCTTGCGCTTCCTGACCGAGCCGGCCGCCGGCTTAAGTGTACTCAAATCCATTACTGCTCACTTATGTTTTCCGCCGCCTGCTCCACGACGACCAAATGACTGACCACGCGCACCATCCCCCGAATAATGGCGGTATCGCGATGGGTGACGCTCTGGTGCATGCGATGCAGCCCGAGGGCGCGCATATTGCGGCGCTGACGCTCGCTTGTTTTGATCAGGCTTCGCACCTGCGTGATTTTCAGCATCATTGCTTTCAGCCTTCAAATACCCGCCGCAATGAGATCCCGCGGCGCCGGGCCACCTCCCGCGGATCTTCCAAGCTCATTAACGCCCGGAGCGTGGCTCCCACCTGGTTGTGAGGATTGCTGCTGCCCAGCGACTTGGACAACACATTGGAAATCCCCGCACACTCCAGTACCGCACGCACGCCGCCACCGGCAATCACGCCGGTTCCGGGCGAAGCGGGCTGAAGCAGCACGCGACCCGCGTCCTGCTTGCCAATGACCCGGTGCGGAATCGTCCCCGCTTTCGTAACCGGCACCGAAATCATGCGTTTCTTCGCGATCTCAGTGGCCTTCTGAATGGCATCCGACACCTCATTGGCCTTACCCATACCGGAGCCGACCAGACCCTTGCCATCCCCTACAACCACCACCGCGTTAAACGAAAACCGCCGGCCGCCTTTTACGACCTTAGCCACGCGATTCACCGTGACCAAACGCTCCAGGTACTCCTTGCCTTCCTGCTGATCGCGGCCGCGCTGCTGCCTGCCTCTGTCTCGCGCCATCTGTACTGCTCTATTCAAAGTTGCCCATTCAAAACACCAGGCCACCCTTGCGGGCACCTTCAGCCAATGACTTCACGCGACCGTGATACCGATATCCGTTACGATCAAAGATGGCATTGGTTATACCTTTGGCCCGTGCACGCTCCGCCAGCTTCTCACCGACCAGAGTGCCGGCTGCCAGCGGATTCGGTGCGTCGTGGCCCTCTTCCAGCGTTGATGCCGATGCCAGCGTATGCCCCCTGAGATCATCAATGAGCTGCGCGTATATGTTCCTATTACTTCTGAACACGGTCAGTCGCGGACGGTCCGCCGTACCGGACACCTTTTTGCGAATGCTGCGCTTGGTGCGCAGTCGGCGGGCAATGCGGGCCGATCCTGGTTTTCTGCTTGCCATGGTGATTACTTGGATGCGGTCTTGCCAGCCTTGCGGCGGATGTACTCGCCGACATACCGGATTCCCTTGCCCTTGTACGGCTCCGGCGGACGCAGCGAACGAATCTTTGCGGCCACCTGCCCCACAAGCTGTTTGTCAATTCCCGTAACGGTCACTTTCGGCAGTCGGCCCCGCCCGCCGGGATCAGCGCTCACGGTAACGCCCTCCGGCGGCACAAAGTATATGGCATGAGAAAAGCCCAAAGCCAGCTCCAGGACACCGTTGTTCATTTCCGCACGGGTCCCAACGCCCACAATCTCCATCTCCTTGGTGACACCCTGACTGACACCGATGACCATATTCTGCAGCAGGGCCCGGTACAATCCGTGCAGGGCCCGGTGGCGCTTCTGATCCGTGGGACGCTGCACGCTGAGCTGATCTCCGGCCTGGGAAACGGTAATGCCGGAGCTCAGCGTCATATGCAGCTGACCTTTGGGTCCGGCCACCTCCACCGAGTTGCCGGATGCCAGCCGGATGGTTACCCCGCCGGGAACAGTAATAGGCTGCTTTCCAATTCGAGACATGATTCCTAGAAGATGTGGGCCAACACCTCGCCGCCGATATGTACCTGACGGGCCTCCTTGTCCGACATCACGCCTCGGGACGTTGACACGATCGCTATGCCCAAGCCGTTCTGCACCCGCGGCAGATCCGCGGCCCGCGTGTACACGCGCAATCCCGGCTTGGAAATCCGCTTCATATTCACAATGGCCCCCTTTCCATGCCGGTCATACTTGAGATAGACCCTGAGCAATCCCTGGCGGCCATCATCCACATTCAGGAATGTGCTGATGTAGCCTTTGTCCTTGAGAATCTGCGTGATGGCACGCTTGATTCTGGAAGCCGGAATGTCCGTGTACCGATGCCCGGCCATCTGGGCATTGCGGATCCGGGCCAGATAATCCCCGACGGGATCAGTAATGACACCCATGACGCTACCAGCTAGATTTGCGTATCCCCGGGATACGGCCTGCACTGGCCAGATCCCGGAATACAATTCTTGAAACCCCGTACTGACGGATGTAACCCCGGGCACGACCGCTGATCTGGCAACGGTTACGCAGCCTGGAAGGGCTGGCGTTGCGCGGCAACCGCTGCAGTCCCTCATAATCCCCCTCAGCCCGCAGGCGCTCCCGCCGCTCGGCATATCGGGCGACGGTCTGCTCCCTTTTCTTCTGTCGGGCTATCCAGCTTTTCTTCGCCATACAATCAGTGGTTATCAGGCGGCCTGTCTGCGTACGAAAGGCATGCCCAGCTCTCTGAGCAGTTCCAAGGCTTCCTCGTCCGTGGCTGCAGACGTTACAAAGGTCATTCCGAGCCCGGAAATCTTCTCGACCTGGTCGACGCTGATTTCGGGAAAAATAATCTGCTCCCTGACCCCCAGGGAATAATTACCCCGTCCGTCAAAACTTCCGTCCGGCACGCCGCGGAAATCCCGTACGCGGGGCAGGGCCAGCGTGATGAGCCGATCCAGAAACTCCCACATGCGATCCCCCCGCAGGGTTACCGTCACGCCAATCGGCATGCCCGCTCTGAGCTTAAAATTGGACACACTCTTGCGGGCGCGGCGCACGACCGGATGCTGACCGGTGATCCTGCGCAACTCATCAATGGCCCCATCCAACAGCTTTTTGTTCTGGGTGGCTTCTCCGACCCCCTTGTTGACGACAATCTTGAGCAGCCGGGGTGCCTGCATGCGGTTTCCATAGCCGAACTTTCGGCACAGCTTATCAATGACCTGCGTCTTGTAGCGGTTCTTCAGCCGCGGCATATATAGGGACATGGTCAGTCTAGCTCTTCACCCGTGGTCTTCGCGTAACGTACCCACCGCCCGCGACCGGACTCCGCATCCACGATCCGCTTGCGCCCCACCCGGGTGGGCTCGCCATCGCCATCCAGCGGCTGCACATTCGAAATATGGATTGCCCTTTCCTGCTGTACACGACCGCCCTGCGGGTAGGTCTGAGTGGGCCGGGTATGGCGCAGTCTCAGGTTAACCCCTTCAACAATTACGCGCTGCTGCTTCGGGAAGACCCGCAGCACCTTGCCGATATAACCGCGTTCCCGATCATTGCCCTCACCGCTGCCGGTGATGTTTTTGATCAGCATGACCTGATCCCCTTTTCGGATATGGGGCTTATACTTGCGTCCTCGCATGGGTTGTCTATATCACTTCGGGAGCCAATGATACAATCCGCATATACTGGCGTTCGCGCAGCTCACGGGCCACAGGTCCGAAGATGCGTGTTCCGCGGGGCTCGCCCTGGGCATTCAACAGCACCGCCGCATTCTCATCAAACCGGATGTAGGAACCATCGCGCCGCCGGATTTCCTTGCGCATCCGCACCACTACCGCCCGAGACACATCGCCCTTCTTGACGTTACCGCCCGGTATAACAGATTTGACGGTAACAACGATTTTATCTCCGATGCGCGCATAGCGCCGCCCGCTGCCGCCCAGGACCCGGATACAAAGGACTTCCTTTGCGCCGCTGTTGTCGGCGACTGCCAGCCTGGTTTCCTGCTGAATCATCAGATCTGTCTATTTGGCGCGTTCCACGACTTCCAGCAGACGCCATCGCTTGCGCTTGCTCAGCGGGCGGGTTTCGGTGATGCGCACCGTATCACCCGGGCGGGCCTGCTCCTGCTCATCATGCGCCAGCAGTCGCGTGGTCTTCTTGATGAATTTCCCGTACATGGGATGCTTAACCTGGCGCACGATGCTCACCGTGATGGTTTTGTCCATCCTGTTGCTGATCACCAATCCCGTCCGCGCCTTGCGCGGCCTCCGATTCGCAGCCGCCGGCGTTGCCACCTTGCTCATCTACCCGGTGCGTTCTTTCAAAATGGTTTTCAGGCGCGCGCCAAAACGACGCTTCCGCCTGAGTATGAGCGGGTTTTCCAGTCCGGCAATCGCCTTGTTGAACCGCAAATCCCGCAGCTCCTGTGTGTTTTCACGGATCCGCTCTCGGATTTCCACATCCCCCAGCGCCCGTATATCTTTTGCTTTCATCATGCTTTACCCCTCACTGTAATCCGGACGAACAACAAACCGCGTCTTCAGGGGCAGTTTCTGCTGCGCCAGCCGCATCGCCTCGCGTGCCAGATCCTGCGGCACGCCGCCGCCGATCTCAAACAGCACGCGTCCGGGACGAATGGAAGCCGCCCAGAAATCAATGTTACCCTTCCCTTTGCCCATCCGCACTTCAGCCGGTTTGCTGGTGATGGGCTTGTCGGGAAAAATGCGGATGTATACCTTGCCCAGCCGCTTCATCCGACGGGTCATGGCAATTCGGGCCGCCTCGATCTGCCGACTGGTTATGCGCCCGGACTCTATCGCCTTGATCCCGAAATCGCCAAAATCCACCCGCGTACCGCGTGAGGCATTCCCGCGAATCCGTCCCTTCTGCTGTTTGCGGTACTTCGTCCGCTTGGGCATAAGCATGGCTGTATCCTCCTATCTGCGTGGTCGTCTGGGTCGGCCCTGGGCCCCACCGCGGCGGCCGCGGCGGCGCTCACGGGCCTTGCTTTCACCCTGGCGCCCGCCGGCATGCATCTGCCGAAGCTGCTGCCGCTGGGCCTGCACATTCGGACTCAGGTCCGGACGACCAAGAATCTCGCCCCGATAAATCCAGACCTTAACACCCGTCGTGCCGTAAATCGTAAATGCGGTCGCTTCCGCGTAATCGATGTCCGCACGGATCGTGTGCAGCGGAACGCGTCCTTCCAGATACTGCTCAATGCGCCCCATTTCCGCCCCGCCGAGCCGGCCGCTCACCTTGATCCGCACTCCCTGGGCCCCCATACGCATCGTTCCCTGAATGGCCTGCTTCATGGCACGCCGGAACGAGACACGTCCTTCCAGCTGCTGCGCCACATTCTGGGCCACCAGACTCGCATAAAGCTCCGGCCGCTTGATCTCGTTGATATTGATCTGGATTTCCTTGGTGGTCAGCTTCTTGAGCTCCTCGCGAAGCTTTTCAACTTCCTGACCTCCCCGTCCAATCACAACGCCGGGCCGACTGGTATGCAGCGTCAGTATAACACGGCGGGGGGTCCGCTCAATAACTATACGGCTCAGCCCCGCCCGTTTGAGGCGCTCCGACAGGTAACGCCGGATTTCCTCATCCTCAAACAGCTTGGCCGCAATCTCCTTAGGCTTGGCGTACCAGTTGGAATCCCAACCCCGGATAATGCCCAGCCTGAACCCGACCGGATGTGTTTTCTGGCCCATTCCTTTTACCGGATCTCTTCTAACGCTTCGACAACGACACGCACATGGCTCATGCGCTTCTTATAGGGATGCGCACGGCCGCGTGCGGCCGGACGAAACCGCTTCATCACCGGTCCCTCATCCACCTGGATTTCGCGTATAAACAGGTCATCCTCATCAAACCGCTCATCCTGGTACCGATCCATCAGGTTGTGCACCGCTGATCGGATGGCCAATTCCACCGGACGCGTACCTGCCTGGGGCAGATAATGCAGTACCTGCAGCGCCCGTCCGACGGATTCCCCGCGCACCACATTGACGATGCGGCGCAGTTTGCGCGGCGAACTCCGAATATACTTGCGTACAGCCCTTGCTTCCATCGGTTATCTCCCCCGCCGGTCTTTCTTTGAACCCGCATGGCCGCGGAACGTCCGCGTCGGCGAAAACTCACCCAGCCGATGGCCTACCATGTTTTCAGTCACATACACCGGGATAAACTGCCGCCCGTTGTGTACCGCAAAGGTGTGTCCGACGAAGTCCGGCGTGATCATGGACGCACGACTCCAGGTCTTGATCACCTTCTTTTTGTCCTGCTGATTCAGCTGATCCACCTTGCGGCGCAGCTTGTGATGGACAAACGGTCCTTTCTTGAGAGATCGAGCCATACCTATCTGCGTTTCGCTCCCCTTCTTCTTAGGATATGCTTGTTGGACAGCTTGTTGCGCCGGCGCGTCCGATACCCTTTAGCCGGAATGCCGGATGGCGATCGCGGATGCCCTCCGCTGGCCTTGCCTTCGCCGCCGCCCATCGGGTGATCGACCGGATTCATGGCAACACCGCGTACCTTAGGGCGAACACCTTTCCAGCGGTTGCGACCGGCCTTGCCCAGATCAATATTCATATGGTCCGGGTTACTGGTGGTGCCGATGGTGGCCACACACCGCCCCAGGACACGCCTGACTTCTCCACTGGGGAGCTTGAGCGTCACATACTTGCCCTCCCGGGCGGTCAGCTGCGCATAGGTGCCCGCCGAACGGGCCAGTTGCGCTCCCTTTCCAGGCTTCATTTCGATCGCGTGTACAAACGTACCGAGCGGGATGCGATTAAGCGGCAGGCAGTTGCCCAGCTCCGGCGGTGCATCGGGTCCGTTGATTACCTCCTGCCCCACCTGGATCCTGTCCGGCGCGATAATGTAGCGCCGATCCCCGTCCCGGTACACCAACAGGGCGATCCGGGCGGAACGGTTGGGATCATACTGGATGCTTTCAACGCGTGCAGGCACCCCTTCCTTGTTGCGCTTGAAATCAATCACCCGGTAGCGGCGCTTGTGTCCGCCGCCCTGATGCCGCACCATCATTCGGCCGGTGGCATTACGCCCGCCGTGCCGCTTTCGCGGGGCCAGCAGGTGTTTTTCGGGTGTGCTCTTGGTGATCGAGTCAAAGCCCGACACCGAGCGCTGGCGCTGCCCGGGCGTGATCGGATTCAGTTTGCGAATAGGCATGTCAACTATACCGATGAGAAGAAATCAATCTGCTCACTGTCGGGGGCCAGCGTTACGATGGCCTTCTTGAAAGTCGCAGTACGACCTTCACGCACCCCCCGGCGGGTGGTCTGCCGACGTCGTTTACCGCGCACGATCATCGTGCGCACCGAAGCCACCGTAACCTCGGGAAACTGCGCCTCCACCGCCTTCCTGATTTCAGTCTTGTTGGCCTTCATGTCAACCACAAATGCGTAATGGCCTGATTCCATCAGCATCGTCAGCTTCTCAGTCACCAGCGGCCGTTTCAGGATTTCACGCGCCATTCCCGTTATTATCTTCAACTGCGGATTCAACAGTCTCTGCACCCGTCATTACCGACACCGCCGGCAGTTCGCACAGCAGTACGCGGGCTCGGAGAATATCCTCGGCGGTCAGATTACGCGCCTCTTTAACCTCCACCCGTTCCAGATTGCAGCTGGATCGGTACACCGCCGCGCTATGCTCAGCGGTAACCACCAGGATGCGCTGACCCTTCAGTTCAAAGGCCGCAATAATGCGGCTGAGGTCCTGCGTGCTCGGTACCTCAAACTCCAGGGGTTCCACGACACGCAGCGCCCCCTGGCGCACCTTATAGGTGAGTGCCGAATGCCGGGCCAACCGGCGCACCTTGCGGCTGAGGCGCAGTGAATACGACCGGGGACGCGGTCCGAATGTGCGGCCTCCGCCCCGGCGCAACGGCGACGAAATACTCCCGGCGCGGGCACGCCCGGTGCCTTTCTGCCGGTACAGCTTACGGGTTGATCCGCGGATCTCACCACGTTCCCGCGTCTTGTGGGTACCCTGTCGGGCCGAAGCCTGCGTGCGGCGCACATCCAGCCACAACACATGGTCATTCGGCTCCGGGTCAAACACGGCATCCTCCACGGCAATGGTGCGCCCCGTCCCTACGCCACTATGACTATGGACCTCAAACTCCATTCTTCGAATGCTTAAGCAGCTCAACAACCCCATTGGCAGGTCCAGGCACGGCACCCCGTACCAGCAGCAGGTTATGCTCCGGCAGAATGCGTGCCACATCCAGATTCTTTATCGTCACCCGCGCACCGCCCATCCGGCCGGCCATGCGCATGCCCTTGATCACGCGGGACGGATCACTGGAAGCTCCAATGGATCCCGGTGCCCGCTCCCGATTGTGCTGACCATGGGTACGGTCATTTACACCGTGGAAGCCGTGCCGGCGCACGACCCCCTGAAAACCCTTACCTTTGGATACACCGGCCACATCAATCATTTCCCCCTCCTCAAACACATCCTCCACACGGATTTCGTCGCCGGCATCAGGCAGATCCGCATGCCAGGAAAACTCTTTCAGCACCTTTGCAGGACCTACGCCCGCCGCTTCAAAATGCCCGCGCAGCGCTCCGGTGGTACGCTGCGGCTTACATTGGCCAAATCCCAACTGAACGGCATCGTAGCCATCCTTCCCATCCTGGCGCTTGATCTGTACCACTACGTTGGGACCCGCCTCAATCACGGTGCAGGGAATATTGTTGCCTGCACGGTCAAAAATGCTGGTCATGCCAACCTTACGGCCAATCATTCCGCTCATCGTCCGTGTGTACCGCCTATTGATTAAACCTTGATTTCCACATCGACCCCACTGGGCAGCTCCAGCTTCATGAGTGCGTCCACAGTCTTGCTGCTGGTTGAGAGTATGTCAATCAGCCGACTGTGGCTGCGACTTTCAAACTGCTCCCGACTCTTCTTGTTGACATGGGGGCTTCTGAGCACCGTATAGACCACCTTCCGGGTCGGCAGCGGTACCGGACCGCTGACCACCGCGCCGGTAGACTTCACTGTACGTATGATCTTTTCCGCACTCTTATCAATCAGCATGTGGTCGTATGACCGCAACCTGATCCTGATTTTCTGACTCGGAGCCATGGGATAGCTGACAATCGTATCAGTCTAGAATTCTGGATACAACACCGGCACCAACAGTCCGCCCGCCTTCACGGATCGCAAAGCGCAGACCCGCCT
>JAPPNA010000078.1 GCA_028873925.1 Bacteroidota bacterium
GGTGATCCGATGCCGCCTCAGAAGGTCAGGGCGATGCCGTGGTGAATAAAAAGGGTGGGGCTCCAGAACTTACTCTTGCGCCCGCTCTTGACCTCATGCGCCATACACGCCTTGGGCAATTCAAGCAGCAGGCCGCGCATTGAGTCCCAGAGCAGATTCACATCCGTGGGAAAGTGCACATTCGTCTTGGTGACCGCCGAGTCCACCCGGCCTTGCAGCGAATCCTCCGGCTGATGATTCAGCAGGTTGTGCCCGCACCGCACCACGAACTCGTTGAACTCCAGCAGCACATCGCAAACTCACATTATCAATGATCGTCTGCAATTGTTGGACTGGGGCCACCCCGGGGCTCGGCAGCGCCGCGAGTCTGCGCGTAATGAGGGCACATTCAGCCTGAAAGGCTTACCGTGGCTGTGATTGGCTGAATCAGCGACTATAGCCACGCGGCTATAGGACGGGTCCAAAGGCAAAGGATTGTGGGGCCAGCCTCGTCGCTGCCGACCGCAACGCCAGCCGGGCAGAAAAGCACGTTCACCGCTCGGCGATGGTAAGTGACACAGAGGCCCATATAACAGGGACCAACACCCGCCCCGGTGATCCAACGCACGCCCCCGCAAGTACGCTCCGCCAGGTCAGGAAGACGCTTCAAGTCTTGGTCATATTCCGTGAAATGCCGGATCGTCATGAATATTCTGGGTGAGTCGGCATGCACATCGGAATGACGATCGAAGGCCCGTTAACGGACACCCCGCAGCGAATCTCCACCATGTTGGTGGCCGAATTGGAGAATGAAATCCGGCCTCATATGAATTGGCACCGGTCTGACCAGACCGAAGAGCTGCGCAGTCTGTCCCAACGGTGGCACGACTCAAGGTAATGGCATCAACAGGGCGTGTTGGGGCAAAGGCCATGAATTAACGCATATCCCCCTTGCGGCCTGGCTGGAGCATGGACTTCAGGGTACATGGGCGTTTGCGGCAGTCGCGCCCAACCGACTTCGCGGAGCGCGCGTTGAGTGCGACGGGGATGACCACCAGCGCGATGGGTGGGATCATCCACTGCGCAGGAATTACCGGCACCCGAACATTAGCAGTCTGGTGCTCAAGGCGGTCGCGTCGGATTCGGCGGCGGCGTTGACTGCCGGAAATGCGCGTGAGCGCCGGCAAACGCCACCGGTAGTGCCGATAGGATACAATTTCAGTATTCTATTCGCGGTAATTCCGAACGCCCGAATCCATGTCTGCAACCCGCACCCGCATCCAAGCTCATGGCTGCATCCGGTGGGAATCTGTCAATCCGTATTCAGCCTCCTGACCACCCTGATAATTCACAGGACCAGCTGCTCCCAGCAAAACCATGGCCATCATCTGCTTCACCGTGATTGCAATCATTGGAGTCATCGTGATGATTGCTACGCAGGCAGGCAGAAATTCCGAAACCCGCAAAGTCAGCTCCGATAATATCAGGTCCCCCAAGACGCACGGCAAAATGTCGCGCTGGATTCCCAAAGAGGTAAACGTGAAAGTGGCAGGTATTGATATCGGTGGGATGGTCTATGTCGGACACCGACCCGGCACCGACTACCGCGACGGAGAGGTCATCTACACGGGCCTGCCCGCTGCCAAACGGGCCAGAGACTATGCCGGAGATAAAATGCCCTACTGGCCGCGTTATGCGGACTTAGCCCCCGAGGCACGAGCTACATATCTGGAATGGCTGTCTACCGAGCGCGCCGACCCGCGATTCAGTGTGGGTTACGTCTTGCTCTATTTCTATGGCTTGGAGCGCCGATACTTCACCGATAATGCAAGCACCGAAGAACGCGCCCAAATCATCGCCGAGGTCCGTCGGCTGCTTGATGTCTATGGTGCCAACGGATCCGTAAATCAGTACTTAGAGTCATTCCTTGACTGTGCTGGCCTACCGGACCCGAATACCCAGGTTCAACCCGTGCTCGATCTGGGACGGCTCAGATTGCCGGTAAGGGTTAGGGTCTCGCTCGGCAGGATGCTGGCCGCGGGCATGCCGCTAACATGGGACTGGCTGCTTTCCTGGTACATTTGCGATCCCGATACCCGCCTCAGAACAGCACCCCGACGTGCGTTTGAGGAATTCAAGGTCTACTTCGGCTACCTGTTTGACCAAAAGTACCCGAACGGCTATAAGGTACGCGCGCCCAAATCGCGCCTGGCACTTGAATATCGCGCTGCATCCAACAATTTTGTTGTAAACCTGACCGAGCATGTTCGAGACATTCCAGATATCCGGCGACTCAAGGTCCCGCTGCGTGTCGCGGAAGACCTCGCCCGATCAGCAACCGACGGGCTGGACAAGTACAGCCGATTTCTTGGCCGATTTCCCGAGCGGAAAGGGTCGATCCAGGCGCATGCCCTGCTGCCGGAGCCGATCTGGTCGTTGTACCCCTGCGCGGAAGTCCAGCAACTCCGGGCATGGGCGGAAGACCGCGTCAGAGCGGGAGGATTTGTACCCGTTGTAGATCTTATTGCGCAAATTGATGGTCAGCCACCGGATAAAATCCTCAAGAGCCAACTCATGGGAGCTGCACGCGCCCTGGCCATCGTGGGTTTGGGCATGTCCCCTGACCCGCGATTTGCCCTTCAGAAACCGCGGCTAAATGATCCGGTGTACCTGTTTCGCCTCCCGGAAGATCTGCCACCGATTGAATCCCCCGGCGATGCCTATCAGCTCCTAACCCTGAAGACATCGGTCGCAGCCTTTGTGGCGGCGGCAGATGGCCAGGTTGACCAGGCGGAAAAATCCCTTCTATCCGCTGAAATCACGCAGCACGAAGGACTTTCAGAGGCCGAAAGGATCCGGCAGCAGGCATATCTGACCTGGCTGCTGGAGGTGCCGCCCAGGATCGGAATGCTACGCAGTCGACTCCGCAGCGCTTCCGAGGATCTGATTGCATTGCTGAGCAGAATGGCCATCCTGATCGCAGGTGCCGACGGAATCATCGCACCCGATGAGGTTCGTGTGATCAAGCGGCTCTATGGAGCCATGGGGCTTGACCCGGAAGGCGTGTCATCCGACCTGCATGCCTTGAGCGTCTCAACCGGCCCCGTTGTCGTGCGGCCCGCTGACACTGGACCGACCGGATACGCGATTCCCAAACCGCCCCTCAGGAAGCCCAAGGGCACTATCGTGCTTGATCCCGAACGAATTAAGATGGTGAAAGAGGAAACGGCCCGCGCACAAGCAGTCCTCACCAACGTCTTTACCGACGAAGAAGAAAGCACCGAGCCTGACCCGATAGTCCCGGAACACGATCCAAACGAAGTTCTGGTTAGCTTGGATCAGCAGCACCGCGCAATGGTAATGGAGCTGATGACGCGCCCCATCTGGACCGAGTCCGAGTTGACTGAGTTGGCCGGGCAGTACAATCTGATGGCCTTTGCTGCCTTGGAAATAGTTAACGAGTGGGCCCATAAGCACTTTGAAGAGGCCATAATTGAAGAGGACGAGGATTTCCAGATTAACGGAGAAATACTGAAGCAGATTAGAGATTCATGAAACGAGCCCGTATCAAGCCGCGTGAACGTACCGCAATCATCAATGCCCTGCGAGCCGGCGTGGTCCCCAGATTGGGCCTGCGCCACATCCAGGTTGGGCGTGCACAGGAAATCACTGCCATGGTCCGCGATATCGACACGCTGAAAGACGGAGGTGCTGCCATCCGCTTCGTAATCGGTGAATACGGATCCGGCAAGACATTTTTTATCAATCTGGTGCGCCTGATTGCCCTTGAAAAGAGCATGGTCGTATTGTCAGCGGATCTTGCACCCCAGCGACGCCTCCATGCTACCGGCGGACAGACCCGCTCACTCTACGCCGAACTGACACGGAACACTTCAACACGAACCAAGCCCAACGGAGGTGCGCTGTCCAGCGTGGTGCAGCGCTTCGTCTCCATTGCCGTTCAGGAAGCCAGCCGCCTTGGCACCAGCACCGACAGCGTTATCCGCAACAAGCTCGCCCATCTCCAGGAGCTTACCGGTGGCTTTGAGTTTGCCAATGTTATCGCAAAGTACTGGGAGGGGCACGAAACTGGAAACGAGCAGCTCAAATCCAATGTGCTACGCTGGCTTAGGGCCGAGTTTGCCAACAAAACTGATGCCCGTCAGGCACTCGGTGTTCGCACAATTATTGACGATGCCGGTTTCTACGATCACCTCAAACTCATGTCGGTATTCGTGCGGGCAGCCGGGTACAGCGGCCTGCTGGTGGCCTTGGACGAGATGGTGAACCTCTATAAGCTTACCCATTCCGGGGCCCGGAACAAGAACTTTGAGCAGATCCTTCGAATTCTCAATGATGTCCTCCAGGGGACTGCCGAGCATATCGGATTTCTCTTTGGCGGTACGCCCGAATTCCTCTACGACACGCGTCGGGGGCTCTACAGCTACGAGGCGCTCCAGTCCCGCCTCGCACCCAATGTGTTTGCGCGTGACGGACTTGTGGACTATTCCAGTCCGGTGCTGAATCTGGCCAGCCTGTCTGAAGAAGACCTGTTCGTGCTGCTGGCCAATATTCGGCGAGTCTTTATGGGAGACAACATTGACGCTTTACCGGATAAGGCGCTTGAAGGGTTCATGGCCCATTGCTCACAGCGCATTGGAGATGCGTACTTCCGCACGCCCCGTAATTCCGTAACTGCTTTTGTCAATATGCTCGCAGTCCTTGAGCAGAACCCGGGTACCACTTGGCAGGACCTGGTTGGAGGCATCGAAATCGCTCCCGACACGGGCGACGACATGAGTGATATAGACCCTCGTGATCCTTCAGACCGCGCTCCGAGCAGCGACGATGAACTCACCAGTTTCAGCCTCTAAAGGGGCATCCCAAGCGTTTGAACTGCTTGTTGAGCCGGTCCGTAAGTGGATTTGGCAGCAGCAATGGACCCAGCTTCGGGACATTCAGGAAGAGGCTATACCCTTTCTGCTTAAGACTGATCAGGATCTGGTGATTGCAGCACCCACTGCATCGGGCAAGACTGAAGCGGCCTTTCTGCCGTTGATTTCCAAGGTACAGTCCCGTGAGCGAAGAGCAGGATTTGACCTGGTATATGTGAGTCCTCTGCGTGCACTGATTAATGATCAATTCCGGCGCCTGGAGGATTTGTGCCAATCGCTTGAACTTCCTGTGTACCCATGGCACGGAGACGTTGCACAGAGCATCAAGGCGCGGGCCAAACGCAACCCGAGTGGGATCCTGCTCATCACGCCGGAGTCACTTGAGGCCATGTTCGTGCTTCGCGGCCAGGAAATCCCAAGCCTGTTCACGCACACGCAGGCCGTAGTCATTGACGAGTTGCATACGCTCCTTGACAACGAGCGCGGAATGCACCTGAGATCGCTGCTGGCCCGGCTTGAGCTGTCTGTCGGACACAGGATTCGGCGCGTGGGCCTTTCGGCCACGCTGGGGGACATGGATCTGGTCTGCGCCAGCCTGCGTCCCGAAGATTCAACGACCGCCCATCTCTTGGCGAGTAAGGCGCACCACCAGGAATTGCGGCTGCAGGTACGGGCCTATACCACCGGAGAGGATCCCAATGACCCGGAACAAACCCTGTCAGCCGAGCGGTCCATCGGGATGCACATCTTTGAGAATTTTCGCGGCAGCAACAATCTCGTTTTCGCAAACGCGCGCAAGAACGTTGAGCTCTATTCCGACCTGCTACGCAGAATCTGCGAAAGGTCCCGCCTGCCCAATGAGTTTTTTCCGCACCATGGCAGCCTTTCACGTGAACTCAGAAATCATGTGGAAGACCGCCTGAAAGAAGGGCGGCTGCCGGTTACGGCGATTTGCACCTCTACCTTGGAACTGGGCATAGATATAGGTGCAGTGAGATCCGTCGGTCAGATCGGTGCACCGTGGTCGGTTGCCTCGCTACGGCAGCGCCTCGGGCGTTCCGGGCGCAAGGCCGGCCAGCCTGCCATACTGAGGATGTACGCCGTTGAAGAGGAGCCCGGATCGGAGACTCGTATGGTGGAAAGCTTCCACCTTCAATTGGTACGGTCCATCGCGCTGATAGAGTTGTTGCGTAATAAATGGTACGAGCCTCCCAGGTCAAAGGCCCTGCATCTGTCCACGCTCACCCACCAGATCCTCTCAGTCATTGCGGAGCGAGGAGGCGCAAGCGCTCGGCGGTTGTTCGTGACGCTCTGCGAACGAGGACCCTTTCAGCAAGTCAGCGCGGAAATGTTCGTCCGACTCCTGCGTCAGATGGGCAGCCCCGAAACTCAACTCATCGAACAGGCACCTGGAGGTGCCCTGCTGCTGGGGTGCAAGGGGGAGCAGCTGGTAGAGCATTACACATTCTATGCCGTCTTTAACACCCCGCAGGAGTACCGCCTGATTCACAGTGGCCGAACGCTCGGTACCGTTCCGATTCAAGGTCCCATGTCGGAAGGACAGGCGATTATTTTTGCGGGCAAACGCTGGGCGGTCGTGGAAGTTGACCACAAAAGGAAGGTGGTTGTTGTTGAGCCGGAGCACGCGGGAAAACCACCCTTATTTGGCGGCACACTCGGCGCGGTACACGCAATGGTAATTCGGCGCATGAGGGAGATTCTGCTGGAAGACACCGAACCGAGATACCTTGATGGCAAGGCCATGCGCCTGCTTTCTTCAGCGAGAGCCGCCTATCGTAGCTCCGGCCTGGACACCAAGCCGGTGCTGGAGCGCAGCAAAGGCGAGTTCATTCTGGCTCCATGGACAGGTTCGGTCCAGTCCGCGTCATTGGCCATCGTGCTGGTCGGTATTGGCTATAAAGCAAGCAGATACGACGGAATCCTTGAGGTGTCCAAGAGCGGGGAAGATCTGTCTGCGCTAATCGGGGTGCTGATGAAGATAGGCTCCGCCAGTGCTGATCTGGAAGACTTGGTTCGAGGTAGCCTGGACGACTTGTGTATTGAAAAATATCACCCATTTCTGGGAGAAGACCTGCTGCTGCAGGACAATCTCACGCGGCACCTGGATCTTGAGGCTGTTCCGGCAATGGCACGGGATCTATGCGCCCGAATGCGGCGCAGTCCAGGGGGCGACGGGCGGCCGGTTCCCCTGTTGCAAGCTGACCCGATCTCCCGCTGAGCCGTGCTTATTCAGGCTGCGCCGCCTGCCAGACCCGAACGCGAGGATGCCTAAACGAATGGATTTTGGTCCCTGGTACCGGGCGGCAACTGCGGCACTGACTCCCCAGCCCAGGTCATGCTGGATGCCCCTGAATTGCATCTGCTGGATGCCCGCTGGCTGCGTTGGGCTGGCCTTACTCAATGTTTGCCGGTCCGACAGCGTCTAACGGGCTGCTATGTCCTCACCGATTGTTCTGACCCGGGATGGCAGTCTGACCCTGAGAAGCCGCCGGTATGGGCAGACATTCCACTCGGAGTACGGAGCCAAAACCGAGGCCCTCCATGTCTACCTTGAAGGGGGCCTGATCAGGCAAACGCTCAAGGCCAACGGCCGGGTTCACATCCTGGAAGTCGGATTCGGTGCCGGACTTAACTTCATACTGACTGCTGCCCTGGCCCGTCAGCTGGGAGGACAGCTGCGCTATACGGCCCTGGATCAGCGTATCCCACACGCCGATACCCTGGAGGCACTCCGCTACGGAGCAACGGCATCCATGCCGGATGTATGGGAAGCGTTCCTTGCATGGTGCCGGACGTACCAGAGCACAGTCCCGGATGGCCGCTACTCGCTGACACCTGCTGCCCACTGCCACCTTCAACTGATCATCGGTGATGCGACGGATGCGAAGCTGCCCGTGAACCGGGTTGATACCATCTATCTGGATGCGTTCGATCCGCGATGCAACCCCGCACTGTGGACTGAGCCGTTTCTGGCTGCGCTGTACAACTGCGCCGCGCCCGGAGGGCGGCTTGTCACCTATTCCGCGGCGGGGGCCGTACGGCGCGGACTGAGCAAGGCGGGATTCCAGGTGGAACGGCGGCCCGGGCCGCCCGGCAAACGGCACTGCCTCAGGGGCCGCAAGCCATCCTGAGAATCAGTTGTGATCGATCCCGTCACGAATCTCAATCCGCCCGTCGTCGCAGACCCGCGCATGCTGCCCCGAACGCAGCAGGCGGAATTCCGCTGCGCCCAATGCGACAACCGGGACGGGACATCGGAACAACTCATCAGCAACGACTGAGGCCAGGGTCAGGAATGAATCCGGATCCTGTGTAATGAGGGCCGCCGGAGCAGTACGTCGTCGGATCGCCTCCAACAACACCGCCGTGGTTGTACTTGAACCCCTGGAGGCCGGTATGGCCAGAATGGCATTGGCTGCGTTCCGGCCCGATAACGGGTGCCTGCGATCAATGATCTCACCGGTAACCTGGTCGTATCCGCCCCAAAAACTTAGCGGCTCATCGCTGGCCATCACCACACCCTCCGCCTCACCCGGCACCAGTACGCGTCCCTGAATTACAAGGCCCATAACGAATCATCAATGTCCACTTTACCGGCTATAGCCGACCCCACACAGTCCCGCAGGCTGCCGAACACCACGCTTGTCTTGAGCAGCCCCGGCGAGTAGTAAGCATACTTGGCCGAATTGGTCATCAGTATGCGCACGGTGTCGGGAAGCATCGGTGTCGTCAGCAGGCAGGTGTCCACGGTTACGGTCCCGCCAAAAGCCTGAATCTTCTCCAAATGTCCCTGCCTTTCAGCTACGGTGCGAACAAATCGGCTGGCGGTGATGAGGAACCGCACCTTAGGAGCACACCGTCTGCCCTCCACCAGTGCGGCTAACGCCTGGAATTCATTCAGCGAAAAATGCGGGCTGCCCAAGACGATCATATCCAGCGCTTTGCCATCGTGCGTGGACAGCTCCGCTCTGGCCCGCCTCAGGTCTTCCAGGGCCAGCGATACGGTCTGCACCGGCTGCCGCCCCATCAGGGCCGCCTCCAGTGATGGTGCCTCAGGCGTAACCCCGACTGCGTGAAACAGCGCTACCGAACCGGAAGAAGCCATTGCCGCCCCTAACGCCTTGAGCTGATCTTCAGACGGAATGTGGTGCAATCCGTCAATCACCGGGATCCAGCGCCCGGTCCGAGCCCCAATCAGGTGGCCGAGTACGCAGTAGAAACTGTCACTCTTCTGCAGTGCGGTCGGAATATTCCGCAATCGAAACAGCATCTGGCCGGCGCGATTTTCGGACAGGTGTAGCCCGGCCGCCGGCGCACGTCCCGTAATGGCCGCACATATGTCCATCAGATCGGGATACCTCTCGGTGCGTGCTCCCAGTACGGAATTGGCAAAAACTACCGCACTGGATTCTCCCCAGGCAATCTGCTGACCCAGACCTGGGCGCTCAGCTTCCTGATACGGGGCGCAGGTCCAAGTCGGCTTGCACCCCATGGATTGGTAGGCTACCATCTGGCGGTGCGCTTTGCTGGCCCATTCAGGCGGCACCGACCACTGCTGCCAGCCATGCTCGTCTACGCCACTTACATTGAGCGTGGCCGGCACCACTACACGGGCCCCCTTCCTGGCAAGGGTCTCCGCATATATCAAGGTCGCATCCCCCTGAAAAAGCGAGCTGTCAATGTGGGCGGCCGTGATGTCCAGCAGGCGGTCCGTACCGAATGCGGGCAGCATCCGCGTGAGAATCTTCATGGCCATCCGGATGGCGGGCCCATGTTCACCTCCCAGAGCCGCCCGGTCATCCGCCGTAAGGACCATGATTCAAGAGAGGACTACCGTTTGAAGAATACACCATCGCAGCGTTGGTTTCATGCGCCGGTCAGCGCGGCCGTTCCACCGGCCAGCGGACGCTGCTGCGTGCGGCGGATCAATGGCCGTATCCTGGCATCCCATACCCCCACGGTACGGGGTTCCGCCGCCCATCCGGCGGTGAGGAAGAACCTTCGCGTGCCGCAATGCTGACATGCAGCCCGGATGGCCCAAGCAGGGCACCCCCTGCCGGGCTGCAGAGAGCGCTTCACCCGTGCACACGGCCCAATCTGACAATGCTCCTCCTGGAACAGGCGTACCTGCACCCTGAAAGCCATAGGCCAAGTACAGTGCCGAATTGTTCAGGCGGTGTCAAAACGTGACCGTAGCCGTAAGCGAAATTGATCTCGGTGCCCCCAACCAGGCAGCGTTTTCCGTGATGGACGACAGATAGGCCACATCAAATAAATTGTTGCCCACCAGTGAAAACTCAGTCGTCCGAAACATATCCCCGAGCGTCGCTCCTGAAAGCCTGATGTACCCATCCACCATCCAGTAACTGTCCGCATACCAGTCAGCTGTCAAACTGACGCGCCGCCTCGCGGTGTACTTGGCCGATACCCCCGCTCCAAGCGGACCTGCCCGGTCCAGCGAAACCACCCACAACCGGCTGGGAACACCCGTAACATCAGTGCCAGGCTCGATACCCTGATTGGCATCCACCGCCGGATCCCCACTGCCTATGTACTCCGAGTCGGATACGGAAAATGCCGTATAGGCTGAAATCTGATTCGGAAGCTGTACGGTCACCGATCCCTCCAGCCCGCGCGCAGACAACCCCCCTGCGTTGAAATAAGCCCCGCCGCCGGGAATAAGGTAGTTCGGTCCCGCCGCAGTCTGCGGCCCAAGGAAAATGACTCTGTTTTCAAAATCGGTCGAATACAAGGTGCCGCTCAGCGCTACCCTGTTTCCGGTGTACTGCAGGCCTATGTCAATGTTGGAGGCGGATTCTGGAGCCAAGCCCTCAAGGCTCCTGCCCGGCACCTCCAGCGAAAGGGCCGAAATAGCCTTGTAGTTCTGGGAGAATCCCGCAAAGGCACTCAACCCCTCCAGCGGTGAATCCCAGGTTATTCCACCGGAAAACAGCAGATCTGAATCAGTGTTGACCGTCAGGAGCGAATCTACACCAAAATCGTCCACACGTGACAATTCAACCAGATACTGCCGCACCCCCGCCCGTGCCGTAAACGATCCGACGTAAATCGTCTCGTCCGCATACCACCGGATGGCTGTCTGAGGAAAATCCCATTCGTACTGGTGCCAGTAAGCTACTTCCTCAAAGGCATAGCCGATCGTCGGATCAATAACCCGATGCCAGTCCCGACCCAGATGCCGACTCGACTCTTCAAACCAGACTCCGACCCGCAGCGAGCTGTTGGCCGATCCGATGTTCGTGAACCAATTCGCATCCAGATTGGCCCCCGCCCGATCCTTTCCATAATGGCTGTGACGAAACGACTGCACCGCCGACGCACCCGGATGACAGGCCGGGTCAACCTCAGGCCCCCCGCCACCATAATAATTGAAGATGAAGGAAGATGTGCAACCGGGCACCGGGTCAGTCATTCTGCCATCCGAATCCACAAACCGGATCACGCCCAGCTGCGAACCTCCTTCCACATGAGACCCGCTGACGAGCTCCGATTCGGGTCCGCCATTGTCGTCGGTAATGTCCACTATGTAGGGCGGCAACCAGTCTCCCCGTCCCCGATTCGCATGATAGTAAGCTCCCATGTCCACCGAAATACCCATGCCTGCGGTCAGTTCGCCCTGAACGTAAACCAGCGTATTGCCCCGCCTGGTCTCCCACCCCTGCCGGTAAAACTGGTTGAGGTACGGAATGCCAGCCCAGGTGCCTATCAGACGGTCCCAGTTCGGATTGACATCGAAATCCGATTCACTGTACAGGCGCTGATAGTTGTTTTCGCGGATTCGGTCGTAGGACACATACCCCACCAGGTCCAGCGCCCCCGCCCGCGTCGTCACCTTAGCTGCGAGATGCTCCCGCTCGTTCTCCGCAGACCCTTCGATCCAATCGGTCGATTGCTGACTCGCGGCCGCAATCCAAGCGAGCGCCCGGTTGCCGAAAATAGGCCCGGTATCAATCCGCATCGATACACGCCTGGCACTCCGCTCACCAAAGGTCGCCGATACCTTGTAGATCCTCTCCGCTGCAGGATCGTCCGTAGTGTAATTCAGGGTGCCTCCCAAGGCCTCCAGCGATGTGGAGGAAATATCGGCCGTGCCCTGCGACACCTCCACGGTGCCCAATGTCGAAATATCCATGAATCGGCTCGCCTTTGAGCCGCTCCAGTAGTCGGACGAGCCGTTCGGTATGCCATCAACGGTCGTGCCGATTTGCGCTTCATTGATCGTAACTTGGAATCCGCGCATAACGATATTGCTTGACCAGTCTTCCATCCCGTAAGAGTCTCCTTCCTGGACCGATACGCCCGGGAGATTGTCCACGATCGATGCCAGGTTGGCCAGCGCTGGCTGCTGACTAATCATGGGGGCCGAAACAACGTTGCTGGCGAATGTTCTTAGCTCGTCGGAAACGACGCTGATCTCCTCAAGCGTCACCACATCAGGCTCCAGGGCAACATCCAGTGTAGTCACCCCGGCCTCAACGAGATGCCTCTGGGTCCGGTAGCCCACATAGGAGAACACCAGCACATCCTGCGCCGATCGCAGATCAATGCTGTAGGCCCCTTCGCTGTCTGTGACCGTGCCGATCAGCGTCCCGGCCACGACCACGGTAACGTTGGCAATCGGCTCGTTGCTGTCCGCACTGACCACAGTCCCCGAAACCGTCACCTGTGCCTGAGCAACATCAATAAAACCGAAAATCAAAATACAAGCCGCAAAAACAAGCGATATTCTCATCATTCTCAATGGTAATTACACCCACCAATGTAGGCATTATTCATCAAATTCACCAATCTGGCCACATCGCCAGGGGCGGCCACGGGCGCAAGAGCGGCCAAAGGTGTCTGCCGAACACCGCATCCGTTGAGTCCGCAAACCTAAGCGTGCAATACGGCAGGAACCCGGTGCAAATGGTGGCCTCCACCTGCGGCGGCCGTGTGGTCCATGTACCGGCGGAATTTCGATCGTATCGGCGGTAGTCTGAATAGCAGTGCGCGCTGATCCGTGATTCCCTTGACCATTCACTGCCCCTCTCTAATGATTCTTCCACACTGCCGGTCATCCGTCTCCGACAGCGTCATGCCGTGCATCACCGCCAGCCAATCCGTAACATGGCGGGCATGGGGCTGTAGCCAGCACCGCCCGTATCATAGGCTGGCCCCCTGGTAGATGCATCCAAACTTTCAGACAGCCGAATTCCTCCTGTGAGAATCCTTGTCCTGCCTGCACTCCTGTTTAGCTGGAGCTGCGCGCAGCCCGAATCTGATTGGGTGTTTACCGACATTACCGATGAGTCCGAGCTGGGTGCCTTCCGCCACATGAACGGTGCCGATGGCGGATGGTACATGCCGGAAACCATGGGGGCCGGAGCAGCATTCCTGGATTACAACAGCGATGGCCAGATTGATATCGCGCTGGTGGGAGGCAAAGCCTGGGATGACTCTTCCGCCGCTGCCATCCGGCTCTATGAAGGCAACGGCGAGGGACGGTTTACGGAGACAACGAAGTCCGCGGGGCTCGCGCCGGTATCCTCGTACGGCATGGGTCTGATTGCAGCGGACACCGATAATGACGGGGACGATGACCTGTATCTGACCGCCTTGGGACAAAATCATTTCTTTATCAATGAAGACGGTCTGTTCAGAGATGCCACGCATGAATCCGGCCTGGATACGCCGCCGGAATGGAATGTGGCCGCCATCTTTCTGGATGTGAACCGGGATGGCTGGCTTGACCTTTATGTAACCGGGTACGTCAACTGGACCCCCGAAACCGACCTGTTTTGCACACCTGACGGAACGCAGAAGCGCTATTGCACCCCGGAACACTATGAAGGCACACCTGCCCGACTCTTTATGAATCGGGGGGATGGGCGCTTTGAAGAACGCACGGCCACAGCGGGTGTCGCCGGGCTCGGCAAAACGCTTGGTGCCATCGCCATAGATGTCAACCGGGATCGCTGGCCGGATATTGCGGTGGCAAACGATACGGACCCGGATGCGCTGTTCCTGAATCGGGGAGATAACACTTTTGATGAAATCGGACTGGTCTCCGGCTTTGCATTGGACTCTCGGGGGCGCGCCCGTGCGGGTATGGGAATCGATGCGGGGATGATGGACTCCACAGGGGCAACCACCATCTTCATAGGGCACTTTGAGAATCAGATGAATGGGGTCTACCGCTACACGCCATCCGGACTGTTTGAGGAACGCGGACCTGCCAGCGGAGTGGGCAGCATCAGTCTGCCTGCACTCACCTTCGGCATGGTATTGTTTGACGGCGACCTGGATGGGGATCTGGATGTGCTGGCGGCCAACGGCCACATCAATCCGAAGGCTGGAGAGCGTAGCAAGACCTCCACCTACGCCCAGCCTGCACAGTTTTTCCTCAATGATGGCAACGGCCGATTCACCGAGGTGGCCGCGATGCTGGGGCTGGCGGAGCCACTTGTGGGGCGGGGATTGGCTACGGCTGATGTGGATGCGGATGGCGACCCGGATGTGCTGATCACGGAGAACAATGGGCCGGTACGTTTGCTGCGCAATGACCTTTCCACCGGCACCCGCTGGCTGCGCGTGCGCCTTGTTGGGCAGGCCGTGGATGCTGTGATCGTCGTTTGGGCCGGAGGTTTTGCACAGTACCGCCGTATCAGGGCCGGGCACAGCTATGGCTCCCAGTCCGAACGCACCGCCATTTTTGGATTGGGCAGACACGATATGGCTGATTCGGTCCTAGTGCAATGGCCTAGCGGTGCGGATTCGCGCATTTACTCCGTCACTGCTAACCAGACGCTGGTGGCTGACGACGGGCATCCATAAGTGTTGGGCACTTCTTAGCGCTGAACATCCCGCGCCAGGCTGAGGGCATTGATTGGACCTCTCAATGCTTCGCGTGCAGGGCTGCCCGTGTGTTGCCGACAGATGGGACCCTGCACCGGGAACAGGTCTGAAGGCATTTGCCTGGCATCAACCCCAGAGCTGTTCCGTTGCGGAGCCCCCAGGCGCAGATGATAAGGCCACACCCCATAGCGGCAGACGGCACCAAATGGCAGGGGTATCCCGATCTCCAAAGTCATGCGCCAACGGGCGCGCAATGCCGATACGATGTGTGATTTTGGACACCCGCGGGCGGTGTCCCAGATTCAGTTGGTTAATAGGTGAGGGGCCTGGGGGAGCTCGCTATTTCATAGACCACTCCCCAGAGTTATCCCTCATGTTTTCCGAAGAATTTTCGCAGCTGGAATCAGCACTGCGAGAGGCTGGCGAACCGGGCCGTGTGCTGCAA
>JAPPNA010000108.1 GCA_028873925.1 Bacteroidota bacterium
GTCCGCTTCGCATACAACTCAAGCAGCGGATACATCTCCGCAGCCGTACGTCTCGATTTGCTCATCTAATCAGGAATTTGAACTCTCAGGAATACCTTAAATCTCCTGAGATCTCAGACCCCCGTCAAGACGTACTTTACCGTACGCTTACTGAAGGAGTATTTGGGCGATGAGATTAACGTTGAATTCTACTACCGCCACCCCCGCAATTATTCGCGGCGAAGCGTGTTCTCCGTGCATGAACCTTCGCCTACCATTCGCGCGGTCAATCGCCCTGTACCCCCCAACTACACGGGCAACAGACTGGATAGTGCGCCGCCATCCTTGGTGCGTGCCTTAACATCGTATGAACGGAGCCGGATTCAAACCTTCCCTGCGAGTTGGGACTGGGCTGCACCTAACAGGAATGGAAATGTGGAGCGGCAGATTGGGAATGCTGTCCCTGTTAACCTGGCGGCCCATGTAGGTCGCTCTGTCGTCCATGCCGTACAGTGACCCACCCGCGCTCTACGGGATCAGCTCGCGGAATTCTAATCGAATCGGGAAACACCTTTGGGGGAAGAACCAATTCAACACCACATTTCCGCTCGCCTTATGCTTATTCATGAGGGACCGTCAAATCCCGCCTGTGTGCATTATGACGCGGGATGGAGAGATTAAGCCTACCGATGATGAGTGGAAGATGGGGCGGATAATTGGCGCAGAGGCGAGCGACCCATTTTTCCGGTTTGAAAATCGATTTCCTCCCTATGCGCACCTGTTCCGCAACGATGAAGGGGATAATATAGACATTGTGGTCGAAATTGCCGAAGAGCCCTGGCGTGCGTTGGAAGTGAAATTAACAGTCGTACCAGACAAGACTACGTACGATACGGCCAAAGACGAGACGGGGTGGGGGCCGGAGATTGTAATTCGACCTGTCAGTTCTGCCCACGCATTGATGTCCGTAGCCACCAGTTTGCTCAAGCCGGGTGCGGCCCGTATAAAGCAAAAAGTGTCCGATGTGCTCCGGTCAGGATACAATAAGGTGCGTGAATGGAACGAGGTGGCGGTACGCAGCCAATCCAAAACACTGGTGGATACCTTGAATAATGCCTTATTGCTGGTTGAAGACCTGCAGCGCCCCTTTCTGGTGCAGCCGATCTGGAGAACTAAGGGGCAGGCGCTGAGGCTGCACGAACACTGCTTTGATTTGTTTGTCTGGTCTGATGTGTCCATAATGCGCATTCCTGTCCTAGAGGCATCCGGCGCAAGGTTTACGCGGCAAACACGGGAAGTGGCGCGGCATGTAAGGGCGCTCTACGACATTCTCACAACAGGCGATTATGATTATTCGGCGATATATAAGGGCATGGATTGCGGCTTGCAAACAGCTAAGTCCTTTTCCCTACCAGGCACCCGGTCCATTCATTACCTGTGCCACCCGCGTTTATCGCGCCCTATCTTGACCAGAGATATCCTGTCCAGCCTGATTCTGCGGGGCGGAGAGTATGAATTACGGCCGGAACGCCGTTTTGATGCGGCCGTCCAAGCACACTGTTTGGGACTTCTGGCTGGACAAACTGGGGTACGCTGATTTGTGATGGTATGGCACAGGGATTAAATGCGCCTGAGCAGGATGGGGCGCAGTTAAGAGTACATTGCTACGGGCCGCTATGGCCGAACATGTCGGAGTGCGAAACGCGGCTGCGCAGGTATCCGGTGCGCGTATGGGTTATTCAAAGTCAGTTTTGATGATGGTCGGCGACAATTGGCCAGCCTGTTGGGTGCGGCATCTATCGCCGGATCGGCGTACTAGCGTCGGTCATTGTAACTCACTGATGTATAAAGGACTACGGGATAGATCAGGCACCACATGGATATGGAGCCATGGCCGATCAGACCATCAGGTCAATCGTCGCCGCCGGTCACATTGGATACCGCCAGTTCAGCTGGCCTCATCCGAGTTGAGCCAGCATTCCGCGACAGCAATCTGAGATTTGGGTGCGAATAACTTCAGATTCCACTTTAAGTCTGTCATGCCAGTGAATCCAGAATATTGGCCAGACTCCGTGTCAATTCACGTCGCTCATAAGACTGAATGGCCCGCTGATTGACCATCAACGGCTGACCTCTGCAGTCCATGTAGCGGCGGATATACGCGTCAATGCCTGCAGCGTCCTCATAGTCAAACACCCTTCCGGTGTTGGTATGCGCCAGGATTTGAGTGAGATCTCCGTCCACCGGGCCTACCCCCAACACCGGTCTTCCCAAGGACACATACTCAAATACCTTGCCGGTAACGATTCCCCTGTTTCTCGGTCCGTGATCAACGTATACCAGCAGCATGTCGGCGTGCTGCATGTAGGCCACCGCGTCCTGGTGCGGCATATAGGGGACAATTACAACCGTGCATCCTGCGGTCCGAAATGCCTTTACCACGCGCTCATGGACGTGGCCGACAAAGTGCAACTCTGCAGATCCGGCAAGCCCGGCCAGCGCCGCTACCAGTCCGGGCGCGTGCCGCGCCCAATTGAATGTGCCCACATGCGCAACAATGAATGGACCATCCGACGGACCAGCCTGAGGGCTGCTTTCTATGTCGGCTGGATCGAATCCGTTGAAAATCGTCTGGTAACGTTTGATTCGGCCACGCACCTTTAACAGCTCCCCGACATAATCACTGACTCCAATGACTACATCCGCACTGCTTAGCACACGTCTTTCCATCCGGGCCTGAATAGCTCGGGCGGCTGAGGACTGATGCATTTCCATACTGTACTGAATATCCGACCAGGGATCACGCATATCCACCACCCAGGGTACCCTGGCTTTGCGTTGTATCCAATGGGCGACCAGATGCGTTGAGTGCGGCGGCCCGGAAGTCAGCAGCGCATCAAAGGACTGCTTGCTCATTGCCTCCAGCGCGGCCTTTGCCGCGTAGCGCACCCAGCCGCGGCGCGCATCCGGCAGGAATACATTCCCGCGCAGCCACCGAGCTATGGCCTGAAACACGCTCCGGGAGCTGTCTCGCACGAACCCGACTCCGACCACGGCCTCTTTGGATTTGCCCTGCAGCCGGGCATAGAGCTGATACGGATCCCAAGATCGGGTACGGATCACCTCAATATCCTCCGGCACATCATCCAGCAGCGAACGGTCGAGCGCCGGATACGAGGCATAGGCCGGATCTACGGTAATGACCGTGGGTTTCCAGCCGAAATCAGGCAGGTAGCGGACAAATTTCAAGACGCGCTGGACACCCGGACCGCCAGAAGGCGGGAAATAATAGCTGACAACCAGTACCCGCTTCAACTGATCTCAATGGTTAGGTTGCGGTGCGGCGCCTCCATACCAAAACCAGCAGCAGACCGTACACCAGAATGGTCGATGCCATGCTGATGCGGCGCCCCCAAGTATAGCTGGCAGGCTCAAACTGAAGGGTAACGGTGGAACTGCCCGCCGGGACCGGTATGGCCCTCAGCAGATAGTTGGCACGAATGATATCCTCCGGCTCACCGTTTACGGATGCCATCCAGCCCGCCGGGTAGTACACCTCGCTCAATATGAGTAAACGCGGCGCATCGGTCTCTATCATATACGAAAGCCTGCGCGGGCTGTGCTCCTGGGGGACCACTTCCACCACGCTGCCTGAATCTACTGCGATGATCGGATGCGTAAGCGGCGAAGCCACAATCGCAGTCCTAGCCGGATCAAAGCTCGTGTCCTGCAGCCGAGCCCACACCTCAGTGGGATTGGCGATAACCTCCACCTCACCAACAAGCCAGGCGCGCGGCTGATAGTCCAGGTTTTCATAGACATTAAACCCGGATGTCTCTCCCCTGTACGCAAGATCCGCAAACTGAACCGGATTGCGGCTGATCACATACCGCGTGCTCAGCAGGTCCAGCGCGTTCTGGTTGGGCTGACCGGTGGTCGGATCAAAGAGCACATGATCCAGATAGTCCTGATAGAGTCTGAGTTTGGCCGCACTGTATCCGCCGAGAGATTCATGATAATAAGAGGGTCGCGCCAGACCCGTCTGATCCTGCCTCTCCAGAGAAAGCACGCGGAACTGCCCTTCCTGCTCCAGAATATAGCAGTCCACATCCAGGGACTGGATGAGTTGCGCCGGATCTTGAGAGCGAGCCAGCCGCTGCTCATTCAGGTAGCGACGCGCGACTCCGGTCATGTCCAACACCACCAACAGGATGAGGCCCGCCTGCATGAGCCATGCGGGCAGACTCTGACGCCGATAGAGAATAATCAGCAGACCGCCGACCACCAGGAAGAGCACCGTGCGCCCGGCATCCCGTTGAAAAGCCTCCTGGCGGGGCGTTCGCAGTTCTTCATCAAAGCGTTCGGCGACGGCCTGCACAAGTTGAGGATCATCTGTCGGGCGCCCCGTCTGCTGGGCCGCCATGGACAGCACGCGGGCGATTTCCTGATCTTTTTCAAAGCTCAGCAGACTCGGCCCCATCAGCCACAACAGTACCGCAATGCCGGCCGCCGCTCCGCAGGCGATCTGAATACTGCGCGTCTTTTGTGCCTCCACCTTGAGCGAGGGAGCGGCGCAGGTAATCCAGGTCAACCCAATCCCTGCCAGCAGGGTCAGCACCAGTACCACCGCAATAAGCCAGGTTTCCGGTGCGCGGAAGGCATTGAACAGAGGAAAAAAGTTGTACATCAGGCGGTTGAGCACCCCGAAATTCTCCCCCAGTGCAAAGAGCATCATGAGGCCTGCCGCAATGCCGAGCGCACCTACCAGCCGGGATCTGATCTGCCACAAGGCGATGGCCGCCAGCTCCAGGATGATGCCGCCGGCGTAGTGCGGCCCGCCGGTGTAGGTCTTGGGTCCCCAATAGAGGCTTGATCCGCCGAAGGCATCGGCAATCAGGAGTGTGAGCAGTTCCGCCCGGCCCTGGCTCCAGGCCATAGCATACTGCCAGCTAATGCCCCCTTCCCCTCCTCCGCTGGCCATGCCTCGGATGCTGTAGGCCTTGTATTCCCAGATCGGCCAGTAGATTTCGGTGACCATGAGTACGGCCAGAACTGTGCATCCCACCAGGATTCCCGTAGTTGCCAGCCAGCGTCGCGGACGCTTGGACCGTAGGGCCTGCAGGCCCTCGGCGAGCCACCAGATGCCGACAATAATGGCGGTATAGTATGTAATCTGCACATGACCGCCCTGCAGATTGGCTGCCAGAGCAATGGCAAACAACAGCCCTGATACCGCACCTGGATGCCTAATTACGTAGGCAAAGGCCAGAATAAGCCATGGCGCATAAGCTAAGGCTACGAATTTGGAATTATGCCCGGCTACCAGAATCACGGGCAGGTAGGTAGTCAGGCCATAGGCGCAGGCAGCCAGCAGTGAGCTCAGCGTGTTGCGCGTCAGAAACCAGACCAGCAGATAGGCACCGGCCAGCAGCGTCAACACATGGGATAGCGGCCAGGACAGTTTGCGCAGCAGACGCGGCAGTTCATGGATTTGCGGGGTATGGGCGGGCGGTGAAATCACATGTCCAGGCATGCCGCCAAACACATTGGTCGCCCACAGCGGTTCTTCGCCGGTCTGCTCCCGGTACTCAAGAAGGCTCTCTGCGGCGGCGCGCCACTGGACGGTGTCGCCTCCGACCAGAGCGCGGTCGCTAAACAGCACAGGCCCGCAGAATACGATGGCCACCAGCAGCAGCACCAGGCCGCACGCAAGATGCTGCTGCAGGGGTGTAAGCTTATCCCAGAGCGATCCTTCGGCTGGCAGCCGGGTCTCCGTGCGCGTCTGCCGGGATGAGGCTGGCTTGCGGCGGCTACGGCCCTTCCTGCGCTGGTGTCTTGAGCGTGCCATACGGCGATCTATCCGATGACTTTTGGCACCCGGAAAAAAGTGCCGTCGGTTTCCGGTGCGTTGCGAAGTGCTTCTTCCTGCGTCATTCGGGACTGCGTCTCATCGGGGCGCGTGACCCCGGCGAGATCCAGCACATGAGTCATGGGAGGCACATCGGTTGTGTCCACCTCGTTGAGCTTAGTCATGTAGTCCAACACCTTGCTCAGGTCCTTGGCGAGCACTTTTTCCTCTTCTTTGGTGAATTCCAGTCGGGCCAACTTCGCAATGTAGCCAACCTCTTCCCTGGAGATAGCCATGGTGCCGCATAATTGACGCACCTGCGAACGACATGTGCTCCCAGCTGTTCCATCCTTGCTGCCAATCGTGTAGCTATCTTGGGCAAAACAGCCGCCAATTGATGTTCAATAAGTACGTAGCATTGCTGTCATTGGGCATGCTGATCGGTCTTCCGTCGCAGGCCCAATACCTGACGGGATCCATTAAGATCGGTGCGTCCAGCGCCAATTTTGAGGGCGAACTGGCCGGTGGTGCGACGGCTTGGGAGGGCATTTTGGGGATTGCAGCGGGCGGCTCCATCGGATATGAGCTTGAGTCGGGCCTGGGTCTGATGGCTGAGCTGCTGTATTTGCGTATGGGAGCCCAGGCACCGGTGCGGTACAATGATTTTCCCGCCTCGCTGGAAAGCAAGATTACTTATCTGGCGTTACCTGTGCTTTTCCAGTACAAGCTCAAGGCCGGTCAGTATTTTGCGCCCCGGTTTTTTGCGGGTCCCGCCGGCTTATTCAAGATGGACGCGTTGGTGGCGGTGGAGGATCGCGAGACGGGAGCCTTGTTCTACGAGGAGGACCAGTCCATTGAGAATCTGGACTGGGGTCTGATGTTCGGCGGCGGATTGGACTTTGAGGTATCAGATCAGACTCTGACGCTGGAGGTGCGCTATTTTGGCGGTCGCATGGACATAACCAAGCCCTCCGGTGAGCTGGATGGTTCGGATCTGCGTAACCGGAGCGTAACCGTGATGGCCGGGATTCTGTTCTGAGCCGCGGACAGGCAGCCCTGCCCCTTGAATACCCGTGCGCCACCAGCTGCCGGTAAAGGAGTCAGATACAGTCAGCCAGCAGTCTGGATGATGGTATTGGTCGTTGGAGCAAATCAGTCGGTGTATTTGCCAGGCCCGGCGCACGCGTGTATTTGAACATGCCCCGGCATCGTCGCTGCAAGGTACCGCGAAGCGCATTCCGCCCTGCCGCCCCCTCAAACACGGCGTTGTGGCCGCTGGCAGCATTTAGCTCTGCTGCACTGGGGGCGAGATCCAAGTAACCCGACGCGGCAGACAGACGACCAGTACCAGAGACCACGCCTACGGAACAAAGAAAATGTTCATATTTTGCATTTGCAATGCAGAATATGAACCAATGGTCCCCCATTATGTCAGCCGTTCCCTGGAACCGGTGCTGGGACAGGCGGTGTCGGAGTTCCCTGCCGTTTTTCTTACCGGACCGCGTCAATCCGGGAAGACCACCTTGTTGCTGCACATGTTCAGGGGGCAGTACCGGTACGTCTCCGTTGAGCCGCCGGATGTGCGTTCGGCAGCGGTGAAGGATCCGCGGGGATTCCTGAAGAGGTTTCCTGCGCCTGTGATCATTGATGAGGTCCAACATGCGCCTGATCTGATTGTGTACATAAAGGAATTGATTGATTCCAAGCGAAGCCGCGCAGGCCAGTATCTGCTGACTGGGTCGCAGAATCTTCTTGCCGCGGAAAGGGTGACCGAATCTTTGGCGGGCCGAGCCGCCGTACTCCGTTTACTACCCTTGTCAAGGCGGGAGGCAATGGGTCAACCGCGCCGCCCCCTGGCGTGGGAAGCCCGCCAGCAGCTGTCAAAGTCCGGAGCGGACCGCATTTGGAGCGAATTCCTGCGTGGCGGTTATTCTGAATTGGTCGCCAATCGCAAGAGGGATACGTCGCGCTGGCATTCAAGCTACATTCAGACCTATCTTGAGCGGGATCTACGCTCGCTGCGCCAAGTGGGCGATTTGACGCAGTATCAGATTTTTCTCCGTGTATTGGCGGCCCGGAGTGCTCAGCTTTTGAGTCTGACAGATGTGGCACGCGAGCTTGGGGTTGCTGTCAATACGATCAAGGCGTGGCTCTCCATCCTTGAAGCGACCTATCAGGTAACCGTCGTGCGTCCGTATTTCGCCAATATCGGTAAGCGGCTGGTCAAGACACCCAAGGTCTATTTTTCCGATGTCGGAACCCTTTGTCACCTGGTTGGCCTGAAGGACCCGGAACATGCGGCGGCAGGCCCCATGGGTGGTGCGATCCTGGAGACGGCCGTTCTGTCTGAGATCATCCGGTCGCTGACCCACCAGGGACTTGACCCTCAGGTTTATTTCTGGAGGACAGCCGCCGGCACCGAGGTTGACTTTATCGTTGATACGGGCAGTGGCCTCGTTCCGCTTGAAGTGAAATTATCCTCAACGCCGCGCCCTGCGATGGCTTCCAGCATTCGGGCATTTCAGCGCGATTTGGGCAGCCTGGCCATGCCCGGATATGTAGTTCATGGCGGGGATGTTCGCCTGCCGCTCGGCCCGGGTGCAACAGCTCTCCCATTTGCAGATCTCTAGCCGGTGATCCTTTTTGTGTCACACAGCGAATGTCGGCCATAGTCACTTGATCTTCATCCGTGCGCCATCGGTGCTGAACTGCAGTCGATTATTGCTCAGATGCGGTCTTGGGCCGCCTGCCAAGCGGCGACTTCACGATGCAGTGTATCAATGCGCGCTTGAGGCATTGTCGGATCATAACATTGATTTCTCCCCAACAACATGTGGCCAACTGCCGCACTTGGCGGTATCAATGAATTCAATGCGACCCCAAAGCGCCTTGGTATCCGCGGGTTAACGCGTGTTGGTGAGCGCTCCCCGGGCGGTTTGATTTGAGGTGTTCCATCACCAGCGTGATTCGGGGGACTGCGCAGAGATGTCGCGCAGGGGGCCAGCCGGGTCGGTTGTGGCTCGGTCACATCCGTTTGGTGCCTGCCAACCACCGGTGTGATGGCCACAAATATGTTGCAGGTGCAGGTATTCATCGTCCACACGGGCCGGGCATCCTGGGGGTGGGGGATGGACCTACACGTCTCTTCGATCAAACGGCGTGGCATCTCGTCCATACACACCGCCGGGGAATTTGCATCGCGCGGATGCCGATAGAGGTCGATCTCCTGCGGAGAACTCGGCAATGCGTTGCGGAGGACGCACCCAACCCGCGCGTTGACGAGGCCTAGAATGTTTCATTTCAAACCCGCCAACATGCGTGAATCAATACCCCCAGTGCCGCCAGCCAGGTGTCCAACAGACTGGCAATCCATCGCAAACATATTCAGGCGGGGCAAAATGCCCCGTCCGGGCACGCTGCAGCCTACGTCAAAGTGTCCCATTCTTGCGGGTACATACCGACCTTCGGTCATAATTTCCCTATATTTCGCGCGCTGGGGAACACGCATAAGCTTTCAGTAATGAACATGGGCACATCCGCGGCAGCCTGCAGTAAAGCAGGCAGCACTGGTGACAATGGGCCTCTGCACGGCGCGGCAGCCGCAACGGTATGGGAGCCAGCCGATGTACTGGACACTCTCGGTAGAACCCCTGGTGTGGATGCGATCATTTTGGACCCTTGGTACAACAAAGGTATTGGTGGTGTACGACCCGACTATCACGAGTGGTTAGCGTCATTAATCTCTGCTGCGTTATGCAAAGCTCCCCATGTCTTCGTATGGGGTTTTCCGGAAATCCTCGCCTTACAGGTGGCACATATTCCTGAAGGTGCCCGGCTTGTGGAGTGGCTGACCTGGTTTTACAAGAACTGTCCATCGCGGATCCGGGGATGGCGGTCTGCTCAAAACGCCTGCCTGCATCTTGCCGTAGATGGTGCCCTGCTTTATCCTGAACATTTTCTGAACGAGAGGCAGCTGGAGCGCATGAATCAAGGGACGCTTCGCTTCATACCGGGTCCCCCGTCTGTTTTGGAGGCAGCACTTAATATAGGCTTTGTGCGTAGGCACGAACAGACAGGCCACCCTGCCCAAAAACCCCTCTCAGTAATTGAGCCGCTCATCAAGATGTCGACCGTGCCCGGGGGAACGGTATTGGATCCGATGTGTGGGTCCGGGACTACAGGTGAGGCGTGTTTGCGGCTTGGGCGGCGCGCGATTCTGTGTGACCACGACGCGGAATATGTGAATATGACTCGCGTGCGCCTCACCAATTGGGAGGCAGCCAATCGGAAGTAGAGACGCGGAGGTGAAGGGACCTTTTTAGCTGTGATCCGTCAGAGCACGTATTGAGGCGCTGTTCTTGGACAATCTTGGCAAGATTGTTACTAGGGAGCAGATCATTCATGTAGCAACTGACCCGAAAATCGGGCGGGTTCCCGAGAACTGGCATCAAAGGGTCTCCGAATTGCGGACTGATTTCGGATATACGATCCTGTCTTTTCGCAATCGCGGAGACCTGCGAGTATGTGAGTACATGATTCCTCATGCGGAGCGGCGTGCAGTAAATGCGTAGTGGAATGCGCCACGGCTCCGCTCGTGGCCCCGGGAATCAACGGCACCGGGTGTTCCGCGCCTGAACCGTCTTTCCGGTTGTAGTGACCCGTTTCTGCCGTACACATTCACCGGCCGGAGCGGCAGATTTTTAGCGTCCGATTGGACTCTTGTGATCTACAGCCGTGATGGCGACCGTTGTGCTTCCGTATATGCGACAATACGACCGCGCGGAACTGCGGTCGTTGGAATACGGACATCCCCATGAGCCGCGCACACATGTGGGGCCAAAACAGTGACTCAGCAAGGCTGTAGGGGTCGTATCTTGGGACGTTTGGCTATTTTCCCGCTTCGGATCTGTTGCAGTGGAGACCAATTCACCCGAACGGGTTCGACCGGATATCAGTTCCTAATTGAGCCTCTACTGAATGATTCCATCTCGAGTGCTGACACTTACAGGGCTTGTGGCCTCCATCGGAAGCCTCCCTATTGGGCCCACAGCCGCCCAGCCATATGAACTCACCGCCACCTGGATGGAGGCAGCGCCCATCATTGACGGGCACCTGGACGATGCCGCCTGGAGCACCGTGCCGATCATGACCGACTTTGTGCAGGTGTGGCCGGACGAGGGCAGCCCGCCAACCGAACACTCGGAAGTTCAGATCGGCTATAATCAGAATTTCCTGTTCTTTGCCTTCCGGTTTTTTGATGGAGAGCCTCGCCTGATCCGAGCCAAGAATCTGGAACGCGGCGGACGGAATGACAGGGATGATCACGCCTATATCTCCCTGGATACCTATTTGGACAGACGCAATGCGTACCTCTTTGAGATGAACGCACTGGGGACCCAGGATGACGCGACCATTACGGATGAGGGACTGACGCTGGACAGTTTTTCCTGGAATGCCGTGTTCCGCAGTGAAACCGTCATTGACGATAAGGGGTGGACCATGGAGGTCTCCATCCCGTTTAGGCAACTGCGCTTTCCAAAGGCGGACAGCCTTGATTTTGGGCTTATGCTCTCACGAATGATCAACCGCAAGAACGAACGGGTGATCTGGCCCCCTATTGGACTGGAATTCGGCGGGCAGTTCGGAGTCCTTAGCGCAGTTTCCCAGTACGGTGTGCTTAAGGGACTCACCAACATCCGGCGTGGTCGGAATATTGAAATCAAGCCATATGTGATCACCGGTCTGCAGCAGGCTGGCAATCTCAACCCTGCCCTTCCGCTCGAAAACACGTTTGAACGGGATCTTGGAGTGGACTTCAAGTATGGCATAACGAGCAATCTGACGCTTGACCTGACGGTGAACACGGACTTTGCGCAGGTTGAGGCAGACAACGTCCAGCTGAATCTCACCCGGTTCAACCTTTTTTTTCCTGAAAAGCGGGAGTTTTTCCTGGAGCGTAGCGGCCTGTTTGAACATGGCATACTCCGCGCTACGCAAACGTTCTTTTCGCGGCGCATTGGACTGAGTGAGCAGATTCTGGCAGGCTCGCGTCTGACCGGTCAGATCGGGCGTATCTCCGTGGGGCTGATGAATATTCAGACCGGGGAGAATTTCTCCAAGATCATTGACAACGAAACCAGAAACAATGCCGTGGCTCGCATTCGGACTACACTGTTTCCGCGTGCCACCGCCGGAGCCATCTTCACCAGCCTGACCGGCCCTGAATTGTCCAACCAGGCCTACGGTGTGGATGCTCAGTACCGATTTTGGAGCGCCAGTGAGATCGATCTCTGGTATACGCGCGTAGACGACCGTGACCCTGAGCTAAGTGACGCTGCCGGACGTGCGAGCCTCACGTTGGAGAACGAGCGGTACGGCCTTGCGCTTGACTTCACCTCCGTAGGCGCGAATTACCATCCGGCCTTGGGGTTTGTGCGCCGCCGCGACATGCGGTCGTATTCGGCGGAGGGCCAGTTTACACCGGTGGTGTCGTGGGATTTCCTGCCGCAGGTTCGACGGATTATGGTGGCAACGGAAGTTGAATACATTGAAAGCCAGGCCGGTGAAAGGCAGTCTGAAGAATTTGAATTGAATGCCGGCGTGGCCTTCAATCGGCGCGACAACATTCAGATCGGATATTCGAATCAGTTTGAGCGTCTGGAGCGACCGTTCAATATCAGAAATGATGCTGCGATTGCTGCTGGCGATTACCGATTCGGTCAATGGGAGCTTGAGGGTCAGACCGATTCAAGCCGGCGTCTGTTCATGGAGGCTGGAATAGGAACGGGCCAGTTTTTCAATGGATCACGCTTTGATATTACAGGCAGCGTCGGATTCCGGCAGTCCAGGTTCCTTCAGTTGGAGGGGACCGTTGATTATTCCCGGATTGACCTTCCCATAACAGGCGGGCGATTTGATGCGACCACGCTTTCACTGTCAATCCTGGCAGCCGCAAGCCGCAAGCTCTTTGCCACCGCGCTGGTGCAGTATGACAACTTTTCACGCGATCTGCAGGCCAATCTTCGGGTGGACTGGATCCATACGCCGGGCAGCGATCTGTTCTTTGTTTTCAATACAGCCTACAATTTCCCGGAGCCTGAGCACCGCTTTGATCCGCATACGAGCGTACTGCTGACCAGCCGCATAGCGGTTGCCAAACTGACTTACCTGATCCTGCTATAGGATCGGGTCCGTTGTGACTGACGGCTGATTTGCATCACCGAAGGTTGGATGGACATCACATGACTCTGTATGCAATTGATCGTGTCATGGACCAGCCATCTGCTTTTGGACAGCAGTGGGATCAGAAATGGCAGCGGCCGATGGCAAACTCAAGTTCCGGCATTGATTTAGGGCGGATTATATGCATGATTGTTGCGGCGTAATGATAAGGCGGCCCATAGGAGCCGTATCTCGCGCGGTCAGATTTCGCGCAGAAATTGATTCTCGGGGTGGAGCGGCTTGTTTTTCATGGGAAGCGGGACATGCTATGCCGGTGTCTCAGGCCGGGCCAACAGACGAATGATCAGTCCCGGCAATGTGACCCTGGAGCCAGCTCCGTCACGGTCTGATGAACTGCTGACCGGTGTGCTGCGCGGTGTTTCGCGCTCGTTCTACCTGACGCTGCGGGTACTCCCCAAGCCAATCCGACCGCAGATCAGTCTGGCCTACCTTCTGGCCCGTATTGCGGACACGATTGCGGACACCGACCTGATCGCCTCAGCGCAGCGGCTGCATGCCCTGGGCAGATGGAACGACGCTATTGCAGGCAGGCTTGGGAATGCTGATGATCTGGCAGCTCTAACGGAAAATGCCGGACAGTCTCCGGAATCTCACCTATTGGGTCATGCTTCCCGGGCACTGGACCTGCTCCACACCTTGCCGGAAGGTGATGTGAAGCTGATACGGCGTGTGTTAGAGACGATCATAAGTGGGCAGAAGCTGGACTTGGAGCGATTTCAGAGCAGTTCTGCCGAGGCAGTCATGTTCCTGGATTCCGAACAGGACCTCAATGATTATCTCTACCGGGTGGCGGGCTGTGTGGGTGGATTCTGGACGCAATTGTGCTTTGGGTGCCTGCGGGCTGCGCCAAAGGAAACGCCTGATCACATGCTGCAACTTAGCATCCAGTTTGGCAAGGGCCTCCAATTGGTGAACATTTTGCGTGACCTGCACGCGGACCTTGAAAAAGGCCGCTGCTATCTGCCGCAAGAGACCATGACCCGATTCGGTGCTTCAATAGAACATTGGGAGGACCCCGATGAAAACCTTCAGCGCATGGTAAATCATTTCATCCAACTTGCCAGATCATACCTGGATGCTGGCGCGGTATATACTACGCAGCTGCCTCAAAGCTGGAAGCGTGTGCGCCTGGCGTGCGCTTGGCCGTTGATGATTGGCGTTGAAACCTTGAACGCGTTGCCTGCAGAAGACCCGTTTAATCCGGCCAAGCGGGCCAAGATTTCCCGTAGCCGAGTGCGCTCCATTATGGCGCGCACCGTTTTGTATCAGCCGCTGCCGAATCGATGGAAGCGGCTGTTGATGGCTGACTCAGTTCACGACCTGACAGACGGGTAGCCCTGCCCCGTCCAGACTATATCGTTTGGACTTCAGCTACAGTACGAGCATTTCGC
>JAPPNA010000038.1 GCA_028873925.1 Bacteroidota bacterium
GGCAAAATGCTCGTGCTATAGCTGAAGTCAAGATGATTTAATTGGGCCCGGGCAGCGCTAGCGCGCGCACGGGCCATCTGCAGCACAACCGCCAACTCAGGTATCCACCGCACGGCGCTTGATCACAAAGAGTCCCTGGGAACCGCTCGTAACAATGATGTTGCCGCTTTCAAAGAACGGATAGTTGCTCCAGGAAGCACCGCCAGCATCCGCCGGTGCGGTGTCAAAGAAACCGATCTCCACCGGCTCCACAGGGTCGGTGATGTCCAGGATCCTCAGCCCGCTGCCGTAATTGGACTGATACATCAGATTGCCCCGCACATACAGGTTATGATCGGTCGTGGTGGTCTCCGCGATGTACTCGTTCACCAGCACCGGATCGTCCAAATCAGACACATCCCACACCAGCGTGCGCGTGCCCTCAACCAGACCCTGCGGCTCATCCCCCTCGTCATTCATGTAGAAATACCTGTGATCCTCCGTCAGCCATCCCTGATGGGTGTACGCCACTTTCGGGTAGTCAGCCATGGCCAACGGCACCGGGTTCTCTTTGTCGGTGACATCCGCAATGCTGAGCGCTGTTTCATTTGACCCAAGACAGATCTCATGTCCCTGGTACGCCGCATCCGGCCCGTGGTAAATCACACACTGCGCGTCGTGCGAATAGCCAGTCTTGCGCCGCCCGGTGGTGGGATCCGCAAAGCAGCCCGCAAACGTCACATTGGGCACATCCCGCAGATCAATCATGTGCAGCCCGCCGCCGCATGTCTGGCCGCCCCCGCTGGATCCGACCACAAAGCCAAAGCCCGTGTCCTCATTGATGACAATATTGTGTGCACTATGGATCCCGCTGTACAGCACCGTTTCCTCAAATGTGACCGGAAGTGCCGATAACTCTCGGATCTGTCTCAGATCCAGGACTTGGACACCGTGTTCCCCGGCACCATCGGCTACGACATATGCATGGTCCCGGTATACCTTGATGTCCCGCCATACGTTGGCACGCGAGCCGGCTGTCATGGGCAGATCTCCGACATAGACTGGCATATTCGCATCCGTCACATCCACAATGGACATCCCATCATTGCGCCCGACCAGCGCGTACTCCCGACCTGTTTCCGAATCAGTCCAGCCCCAGATGTCATTGGTACGTGTACCTCTTCCGCCCCCCATCTCCCGCGTAGGCACAAAGGAAACCAGATCCACTTCAGCACAGGACCAGACTTCAATCATACCCTCCTCGCAGCGCACATCGCCCCCACTAATGGCATCGCGGCCTTTAATGTCGCTGACCACCACGGACTGCTGAGCCCAGGTTCCGCCGGTGCGTTCCAGAATCATGGCCCCGCCTTCTCCGTAGTCAATGCGTGTCGCCCCGGCTACCGCCACATCACCCGCAACCGCCAGCGCATCACCAAACATCACCCGATCGCTCACTCCGTCTGGAAACACCTTCTGCGCACTCAGCCAGCGGTCGCCCTCCCGCGTAAAGGCGTACACGGTACCGGAAAGATCCGCACCTGGTGCTCCAACCCAGAGTTCGCCCTCACCTGCAAGCAGGCTGGAGCCGAATCTTGAGCCGCGCACGCCATCAAACGGCATTAGTCGGGCCACCTCGCCAATCTCACCGGATTCATCATCCTGCGCGTACACCACCACCAACCCCTGCATCTGATTAGCCATCGGTGCTCCTACAAATATCAGCCCGCCGCTTACGGCCACCGAGGCACCGGTTCGACTGCGTTCAATTCCGGTGGAGAGCACGCCGTGCTCCTGCCACTTTCCATCCTGGCTGACAAATGCATAGGCCGCTCCCGCATTGGAGGACTGAATGGGGGCGGCAACCACCACCAGATGCTCACCCACGGCCACGGCCGAGCCGAATTGATCATTGGCAGCGAGCGACGCGGAAGTAAGTACTTGCGATTCAGCAAACAAACCATCCTCTCCGCGCTCAAATACATAGGCGATGCCTGCCCGCTCGTCACGCCCGACAGCCCCGATCACAGCCATATCGCCGTGAAGCGCAACCGATGTCCCGAATTGATCGCCCTCCTGAACGTCACCGGGCACCAAGCGGGACTGCAGCGTCCACATTCCATCAAAGGCGTAAACATACACCGCACCGGTGCCGTTATCCTCCGCGCTGGCACCTACCAGCAGTGTGCGGCCATCAGCCGCCAAAGCCCGACCGAACCGATCAGGCACCTCTGACACCTTCAACTTCAGCGGGGACTGCCACCCGTCGTCCCGGGCATAGATGTAGACTTCGCCAGGGAATGCATGGTTGCGGATTTCACCAACCATGACATGGGATTCGGTAGCAGCCACTGCGCCGCCGAAACTCTGCGCGGATGCCAAATCCAGCGCCAACAAGCTAATCGCCACGAGCCCGACCGTTCGTTTCATAATGCAGGAGCAACTGGTGTTATAAGACTGACAGAATACGCAATTGCGCCCTGTCCGTTTGGCGCTCGGCAGGAACATCCCGTCACAGGATGCTCAGCTATGGAGCAATGGCCTATCTGGCCAGCAGAACAGCCCGCCCGTCAATATCCAAGGCCTGAGGTGAATCATTCACCCAGCTGCGGCACTCGGTCGCTCCCGCCCGTCAGCGGCCGATTGGGCTGCCTCGCCCGTCCAACGGGTAGGTTTGTGGGCCCTCCATCGGTTTGGAGCGGGAGACAAACGTACCCTTCGCTCTTCGCAGTCGCCGGGATGAGCGGTCCCTCTGGAAAGAGCGGCAACGGGCCCAGTTGCGGGATTCAGCGAAGAGTTCTCCACAGCGTGGCGCGGTCGCCGTGCTGCGGACCCCGATTGGTACATTCCGGCATGTGGGTCAGTAAGTGAGTCCGCTCCTGTAGCACCGAAGTACCAGCATCCCCTATTCCGGGCCACTGAAGAGCCGAGCACTTGTGAGGAGCAGCCAACCGGCAGCGGCGAAGTAAATCCGACCAATCCTACCCGTTGCAGCTCAACAATATGAGCCCCGCTTCGCAGGACACCGAACGATCTGTTAAGGGCCTCCAGGAAATAACCGATGCGGCAGCGCTACCGCTGCAGCGCCCCCAGGACCCACATGGCCTCCTGAACCCCCGGCGCAGCACCGCGCTGCGAACACGCGCGGCTCGCCCGCAATCAGCCCTCGCCGCTGCAGAACGGCCACCGCCCATCTAGCCGGTTGGACGCTATATCCGGTCACCTCCAGCCATAACTCACCACTCCAGGTTTGTCCGGCACACGGAACATGCCGGGCGTGCCGTGGTGCAAGGGTGTTTTTGGTGCCTGCGCACAAGTCATAGCCAATCCGTTAACCGACCCTGATCCTGAGGCCATCCACATGGCATGGCCGCACCTAACATCATGGCTAAGCACAACACTCGGATGTGCGGACGACATCGAAGGAATTCTCCTTCTGGTGGGCATCCAGGAGACGCAGCAGCCGGAGGCGGAGAACTTGAGCAAACAGGCCAGAGAACGACTGATCATGGAAGGCGCATACTGCGTATTTGAAACCCTGGGCTACTACCAGCGGGTCGGCCAGGATGCCGATGGCTTCTGGATCTGGGAGCCCAAGGAAAACCTGCCGACCGACCTGGCCCACCAACAGCAGGAATACCTGCTCAAGGCCGCCATTCTTCGCTACTTTGACCCGTACATGAAATAATGCCGACACTTTTTTCCCACTGGACACCTTGGCTGCCCGTTGCACTGCTGGGCGCACTCATAACCGCCGGAGGATGCAATATGAACCGCCCGGGCAATCAGGCCCGTGCAGTAGCCGAGACCAACTTCTTTGAAATCTCCACGCCCATGGGGCGCATGGTGATCCGGCTGTATGATGAAACCCCGGATCACCGGGACAACTTCAGACAGCTGGTGGAGGCCGGATTTTATGATGGCACCACCTTTCACCGCATCATCAGCAAATTCATGATTCAAGGCGGTGATCCGAATTCCAAAGATGACGACCCCATGAATGATGGTAACGGAGGGCCGGACTATACCCTGCCCGCAGAAATCCGTCCGGAGCTGTTTCACAAGCGGGGCGCACTCGCTACCGCCCGTACGCCGGATCAGATGAACCCGCAACGCGAATCCAGCGGCAGTCAGTTCTACATCGTGCACGGCACCATCTTTACCGAAGAGATCCTGATGCAGCACCAGGACCGCCTGCGCCAGATGATTCCCGATCCGGAGTTTGCGTTCTCCCCCGAAGCCCTGGAAGCCTACACTACCATCGGCGGGGCACCCAACCTGGATGGAATGTATACCGTATTCGGCGAGCTCGTTGAAGGATTTGAAGTTCTGGATCGTATCACCCGCGTCGTGACCGGGAAGGATCTCGGGCAGAACGATCCCTCTATGGCTAATCGTCCCGTACTGCCGGTAACCATGGAAGTCCGACCGCTCCCGGATTATGGCGATTGAGCCGGCCGCCCGGAAACGCTCCGAACAGGAAGCCGGGCGGCGTGAAGCGCGCGATGCGCTCCTGAATCACGGAGTCAACCCATACCCCTACATTTGGGAGGTCACGCACCGGGTGGCGGAGGTACTGTCCGCATTTGAATCGCAGGAGGATGACAGCTTCACGGTGTCCGTAGCCGGCCGCATGGTCAGCCGGCGGATCATGGGGAAAGCGTCATTTTTTGACCTGCAGGATGCCTCCGGCCGCATGCAGGTCTATGTGCGGCGGGATGACCTGCCGGAAGAGTATTACAACACCGTATTCAAACGCCTTCTTCATATCGGCGATATTGTGGGTATCCGAGGGTTCGTCTTCCGCACCCGCATGGGGGAAATCACGGTCCACGCAACAGCCTTTGAGCTGCTAAGCAAAGCATTGCGCCCGCTGCCGAACGTCAAACAGCAGGACGATGAGGTGTTCAATGAAGTTACGGAAAAAGAATTCCGCTACCGACAGCGGTATGTTGACCTGAACATCAACCCGGAAGTGCGCGAAACATTCGTGCAACGCGCCCGCATGGTGACCGCCCTTAGGCAGTTCCTTGATGACAAAGGGTATATTGAAGTTGAAACCCCCGTCCTGCAGCCGCTCTACGGAGGTGCCACCGCCCGCCCGTTTGTCACGCATCACCACGCCCTGGACATGACCGTATTCCTGCGTATAGCCGATGAGCTCTATCTCAAACGGTGCATCGCAGGGGGATTTGAAGGTGTCTACGAAATCGCCAAGGATTTTCGCAATGAAGGCCTTGACCGGTCGCACAACCCGGAATTCACCATGCTGGAGCTGTATGTGGCCTACAAAGATTACCGCTGGATGATGGACCTGGTGGAGGAAATGCTCACCCATGTCACCGTTAAGCTCCATGGACAGCTGTCTTTCACCAAGGCGGGAAGGGAGATTTCCCTCAGTCGGCCCTGGCGCAGAATCGCCTTCTTTGACGCACTGGCCCGGTGGGCTTGTCCGGGCCGGAATCTGCAGGGCCTGGAACGTGATTCGCTCGCTCACATCGCCCAGGAGGCCGGCCGGGAGGTAGATGCCTCCATGGGCTCCGGGAAGATTCTTGATGATCTGTTCGGCGCGTTTGTTGAACCTGAATTGGTGCAGCCCACCTTCATTGTGGACTACCCCCTTTCGCTAAGTCCGCTGGCCAAACGCCACCGCTCGCAGGAAGGGCTCGTGGAACGATTTGAGCTGTTTGTAGATGGCAAAGAGCTGTGCAACGCCTTCAGTGAGCTCAATGACCCCGATGATCAGCGCGCACGCTTTGAAGAGCAGCAGAATCTGCGGGCCGGCGGCGACATCGAAGCGATGCAGACCGACGAAGACTACCTCAGAGCGCTGGAGTACGGTATGCCGCCTACGGCAGGCCTCGGCATAGGCATTGACCGGCTGGCCATGCTGATGACGGACTCACCCACGATTCGGGATGTGATCCTCTTTCCGCTTATGCGTCCTGAAGGGCAGCCCTGACGTTGCGTTTGAATCCGTCAAACTTTGCACGCCGGACCGCGCTGCCCTTGAAGCGCCGACAGAATTCCTTCAGATCCATCTCCTCCCAATGGCCCAGCGGCGTGTCCGTTACCCCCGGGCGCGGAAGAAAACGATCTTCCCGGGTGGGCTTCTTGAACTTATTCCACGGACACACTTCCTGGCAGATATCACATCCGAATATCCAGCCTTCCAAATCCCCCGCTATGCCATCCGGAATCGTGTCACCCCGGTGTTCGATCGTCCAGTAGGAGATACACCGGTTGCTGTCAACGGCATAAGGCCGATAAATGGCATCGGTGGGGCAGGCATCAATGCACCGGGTGCAGGATCCGCAGTGATCCTCCACCGGATGGTCCGCCTCCAGCGGTACATCCACGATCAGCTCCCCAATGAAAAACCAGGAACCCAATTGGCGACTGATCAGATTGGTGTGCTTGCCGATCCAGCCCAATCCGCTTCGTTGGGCCCACGCCTTGTCCATCACCGGCGCAGAGTCCACGAACGCGCGTCCCGAGATCTGGCCGATCTCGGTCTCAAGCCAGTGATAAAGCGCATAAAGCCGCTCCTTGAGCACCTGGTGGTAATCATCCCCCCAGGCATATCGGCTGATCCGGCCAATGTCCGCTCCAGCGGCGGCTGTCTGCGGCTGCCAGTAACTGCATAAGACGGAAATAATACTGCGCGCCTCCGGTACCAGCTTCCGCGGATCGATTCGCTTGTCAAAATGGGCCGACATGTATCCCATGGAGGCATGCCGCCCCCGCAGAAGCCACGCTTCCAGCCGCCTGGCTTCCTCGTCCAGCTGCCGAGCCTCGGCGATGCCACACGCTTCAAATCCCAAGCGGCCGGCTTCCTCCTTCAACCTTCGCGCCAACAAGGCCTGCCTGCGGGATTTACCACCGGACATAACATCTCAAAATAAGAGCGCCCCGGTGCCGGGCTACCGGAACCGGGGCGCAGCACTTCCACCTCAATCAAGGCGGACCTAATTCAAAGGGATCGTGTCAACGCGTCGGAACTGCTCGTTGCCCGACTTCTTCGTGGTCTGACCTGATGCACCCATGCCCAACATGGACATCCGCGCCTCGTCAATGCCGTTATCCAGGTAGAACTGCATCACAACACGCGCCCGTGCTTCGCTGAGCTGACTGGCGTTGCGCTCATCCCGGGAAGCGTGTCCCTCAATCCGCACATTAAACTCGCAGTTCTGCAGAATCTCCAGATTCTCGTTCAGATGCGTCATGGATTCCTCCATGATTGAGCTGTCGTTGCGCTCAAAGAAGATTGAATTCATCTCGGAAATGTCGCAGTTGAAGCAGCCCATTTCGTTGACTTCAATCGTCATCGACTGCGTATCGCTGCCCGCCATGTTGGTCACCGTCACCGTGGCGGTATACGATCCCGGACTCTCATAGGTGTGCGACGGGGCGGCATCCGTACTGGTATTGCCATCACCGAAGTCCCAACTGTAGCTGAGCGGGGATGTGCCGCGCGTGTTGGCGCTGAAGGTTACACTCGGGTCATCATCGCAAATGCTGACCATCATCCTGTCCGCGGATGCCGTTACTATCCCGGCCGGAGCCACCACAGTAACATCACAGCTTTCAGACACCATACCCCCCTCATTCATCATCGAAAACGTCACCGTGCGCGTGCCGTCACTGGTGAATGTGTGGACCGTGGAGGCACCCATACCGGTGTTGTCATCGCCATAGTCCCAGCGCATTTCCACCGGTGCCGTTGCGACATCACTGTTGGTCATCGCTTCAAAGGAAGCTTCGGATCCGGTGACAACATTGCCGGTCGGGCAGGACACCCCATGAATGAAGGGCGGCGTGATGGCGGCGGTCGTGTTGAATTTGAGGCCAAGTCCGAGACCGGTCAGCAAGTCCATTCCACCCATGCCGTTGCTGTCATCCCCGTCCAGCGCCGAATCTCCGAAGTGCAGTCCGGTATTCATTTCCACAAAGAAGGAGGTCTTCGGGTTCATGGCAATGTCCAGGCCGAGACCCAGTACCGGACCGAATCCCACACCGCTCTCCGTCTCCGAATAATTGGGAGGACTGTTCTGGGTAACCGTACCGAATGAGGCACCGAGCCCGAAATTAACGTACGGTGCCGCTCTCGTGGTAGGCTCAGCCCATATGTAGCGGCCTATAGCCTGTACGGATGTCCTGACTGACGGGTCCTCGGCGACATCCTCATCCATGCGTCCCTGGTTGGGGAACTGCGTGATGATCGAATACTCACCAATGGCAACGGCCAGACTGACCGAAAACGGCACCGAAACCTGGTAGCCGCCTTCCAGTGCCAGATGCCAGGGAAAGGCCACGCTGAACGCATCGCCATCAAAATTCAGTGGGGACTTCTCATTGTCACCCAGATAGCTGGACAAACCCACTTTGGGCTTGATGAACACCGTACCCTCGGTGCGGTAATGCAGATCCTGGGCCTGCACCCATGTGGTGGTGAGCACCGCCATGCCCAACAATAGGGCCACTCTCCTCAGCGGAACCAGATCGTGAGGTTTCATTGGAATAAAAAACTTGTGAGATTAAATGAGTCAAAAAAACGGGCGATTACGCCTCTGACAGCGCGTGAATATGACGCGCCAGCCTCTTCTTTACGTTCGCCGCCTGATTGCGGTGGATGATCCCTTTGGCGGCTAAATGATCCAGACCGGACTGTGCCTCCAAGTAATCCGACTGCACCTGGGAGACATCGTCTGACTCAAGCACCTTCTTAACCATGGTGCGCATCCGACTGCGATGCCGGCGATTGCGAAGCCGCTTCTGTGCGTCCTGACGGGCACGCTTGGCGGCAGATTTATGCTGTGGCATGAAAGCTCCTGTTGATACGTACCGTTTAACTCGGGTGGGGCCGCCGCTGTTTCATCAGTCCATCATTTTGGGAAAATACCTGCGACCCTCGGGATGGCTCGGCCGCTGCCGATGCTTTTCGCCCAGCTTCTCAATCTTGATGATCTGCGGGCCCTCTTTCTGCTCCGCGTCCGACTGACGGGCTTTCGGCGAGCGCACTTTGGGCTTACGCCGGTCAGAAGCAGGCTCCGTATTGAGTTTTTCCCAGTCAATGTCCTCGATATTCCGCACCTCCTGCGGCTCCGGCTTCGCGTCCGCCGCCTCGTATTCCTCCGCCGCCTCTCCCGGCTCGCTGAATCCCGTTGCAATGACGGTAACGCGCATCTCATCGCCCATATTCTCGTCAATGACGGTGCCGAAAATCACCTCCACGCCTTCTCCGGCCTCCTCGTGAATGATTTTTGTGGCATCGGTGGTCTCACGGATGCCCAGATTCTTGCCCGCGGTAATATTGACCAGTACATTACGGGCCCCCGCGATGGAGAGGCCATCCATCAACGGGCTCGAAATCGCGTTCAGGGCCGCGCTCTCCGCCCGATTTGGCCCCCCGCTGGCCTTGGCGGATCCCATAAGGGCAGTCCCTCCGTCCTCAATCGTCGTGCGGACATCCGCAAAGTCCAGATTGATCAGGCCATGCAGCGTAATCAGGTCGCTGATACCACGGGTCGCATCGTAAAGCACCTTGTCCGCTTTCCGAAATGCGTCTTCCAGCGTCGTGTTGTCATCGGCAATATCCAGCAGCCGCTCATTCGGGATCACAATCAACGTGTCCACATACTTGCGCAGCTCACTGATGCCAACCATCGCCATGTCCATGCGCCGCTTACCCTCGCAGTCAAAGGGCTTCGTCACAATCGCCACCGTAAGCAGATCCATCCGCTGGGCAATCTGCGCGACCACCGGCGCTCCCCCGGTACCGGTGCCTCCTCCCATCCCGGCGGTGATGAACGCCATATCAAAGCCCTGCAGCATGGATTCAACCTCCTCCATGCTTTCCGTCACGGCTTCCGCCCCGACAAAGGGTCTCGCTCCGGCACCCAGTCCCTTGGTCAGCCTGCGTCCGGCCTGGATTTTCTGCGTGGCCATGCTGTTGGTCAACGCCTGCGCGTCCGTGTTGACCACAATGAAGTCAACCTGCTGCAGTCCTTCACGGATCATATTGTCCACCGCGTTGCCGCCTCCGCCCCCGACACCAATTACGCATAGCTTCGCAGCGCTCCTGGCTTCAGCATCAAACATAAATCGGTTGCCAGCTTGCTCATCCATGGTCATGTAACCTCCTGATCAAAATTTCTCGTTTAGTGGCCCGCACAACTGCGGGCCTGTCAGTCATAATTCGTCAAACCACTCCTTCATCCGACCCACGATACGCCCCATCACGGAGCTGTCCTGCTGATCGCGTGCCTGGTGTCTGCCGCCGCGCAGTGATGCGTCCGGACCCCCGGGCATGTACCTGCCCAGGATGCCCGGCTGCAGCCCGTACAACACCAAACCCACCGCTGTGGCGAATGTCGGGTCAGACACCTCCTCCCAGAGCCCTTCGCCCTGTTTTCTCGGCGTACCGACCCGGGACTCAAGTCCCAGTATCTCATTGGCCAGCGCCCGTGTGCCCGGTATCATCGAGCCCCCTCCGGTCAATACGGCACCTGCAGACAGGTCACGGGCATAACCGCTGCGTTTGATTTCAATGCCGACGATTTCAAGGATTTCCTCCATCCTAGGCTGAATCACATGGGCCAGTGAGCTTTGGCTGATGGTCTTGGTGGGGCGTCCGCCAATGCCGGGCAGCTCCACGGTCACATGGTCATCCACCTGGTCCACCAGTGCGCAGCCGTATTCCCGCTTTATCTTTTCGGCCTGATTGCGCATAATGCCGCACACTTTACGAATATCGTCGGTGACCTTGTTGCCCGCAACCGCGATCACGCCGGTGTGCCGAATGGTCCGATCCTCAAAAATCGCCAGGTCCGTCGTCCCGCCGCCGATATCTATCAGTGCGACCCCCACCTCCTTTTCGTCATCATGCAGGACGGAGAAAGACGATGCCAAGGGTTCCAGCACGATGTCCTCCACATAATATCCGGCCTTTTCAATACACCGGTAGATATTCTTGGCCGCCGTTACGAGCCCGGTAATAATGTGCACATTGGCCTCCATCCGCACACCGTTCATGCCAATAGGATCCAACACGCCCTCCTGACCATCCACAATGAATTCCTGGGGGATCACATGCAGAATGTCCCGATCCGCCGGCATGGCTACCCGCCGGGTTTCCTCAAGGAGACGCTCCACATCCCGGGCGGTTATTTCCTGGTAACCATCGGCCAGCGTGACCACACCCCGACTCTGAAAGCTTTGAATATGGTCTCCGGCGATACCCACAATCACACTCTGGACATCCACATCCGCCGCGCGCTCCGCCGCACCGATCGCCTTCTGCACCGACGCAACCGTCCGATCAATATTGACGACAACGCCCCGGTTAAGGCCTTCTGATTCGGCCACACCGATCCCGAGCACATTGATTCTGTCAGTCGCGGTGTTCTCGGCGACCACGGCACATACTTTGGTCGTGCCGATATCAATGCCTACTGCGATCTGTTCGTCCATCATTTACTGTTTCCTGATCCCAGGTATCGCCGACACCGGCCGGGAGGCCTGCCGGTGATTCGGCTGGCGGTCAATATCTGCGGTGGCCGGTCAGACATTCTTTTCCGTAGTCACAATCTGTCCTGAAAATCGCAGATCCACAGTTTCAAAATGGCGCCCGGGAGTCTGCATGATCTGCTGCCGCCAGAACGCACTCAACCGCCCCAGTCGCAAGTCCCACCGATCATGTCCCAGCAGTACGCGCGTAGCCGTACCGGCCGGCGTGGGACGTGTAATCAGCTCAAGCCCGTCACCCGCAAAAATAAATTCGGAAATCAGCGAATCCACCGGGCTGTCCAGTACAGGGAGCATCTCCACCAGCGTCCGCAGCCCCGGATCCTGCACAGGTTCAAGAGGCCGATAGGAAGCCGGTGCGTTATAGATCAGCGGCACATCAAAAGCCACCGCCGTATCTGCCGGCATCATGTATCCGGTCCGATCAATCAAATGAGTCGGCCTGCCGTCCGATGACATGATAAGAGCCCTGGGGACGCGCTCTTCCACCCACACATAAAGCATTCCCGTAGGATAGCATACCGCACTGCTGGCCCGCACCCACGGATGCCGGCGCAGCCGATCAGCGACAATACGGGCATTCATCGTGTCGCGAATCATCTCTTCCAGCGCCGCCCGATCCGCATACCGCACCCCCTGCAGCGTCATCAGCGTACAGGGGCGGCTGCTGATATGCTGCCAGACCAAGCTGACACCGAAAAGGATCGCCGCCCCGATGGCCACACCGAACAGTGCACGCCTGAAGTATCTGGTGCGTTTCATTTTCATGCGGCCAGCCTCTCTGCAAATCTCCTGGCAACCCGCCAGATATCGCCTGCCCCCATAAACACCACCAGATCGCCGCGCCTGCAGGCTGCATCCAGTGTACGCAGCACATCCTCCGGCCCCGGGGCAAAGTGCGCGTTGCGGTGACCCCGCTGGCTCGCCAGCGTGGCGATCATCTCACCGGATACGCCATCCAGCGGCTGTTCGCGGGCCGGATACACATCCATAACCACCAGAACATCCGCATTGAAAAACGCGTGTGCAAATCCGTCCTTGAAATCAAGCGTGCGCGAGTACAGGTGCGGCTGAAACACCGCCACAATTCTCCGGTCCGGATAACCCTCACACGCCGCAGCTAACGTTGCGATAACCTCGGTCGGATGGTGGGCGTAATCGTCAACAATCAGAATACCATCGGACTCTCCAATCCGCTGGAAGCGGCGCTGAACACCCGCAAAGCGTTCCAGTCCGGCCTTAATGTCGGCAAAATCCATACACAGCTCCAAACCTACAGCTATCGCAGCCAAGGCATTGCGCACATTGTGCAGTCCTAAGGCCGACAGCACAACAGACCCCAACAGATCGTGATCCTGCATCACATCGAAGTGCATCCGGGTGCCCTCCTGCCGCACATGGTCGGCGCGCACCATCGCCTGGCGCGCCAGTCCGTATGTGATCAGCCGGCGTTCGATCCGGTCCACTATGCCCTGCACGCCCGGGTCATCCAGACACACAATGGCAGCCCCGAAGAAGGGCACGGCATTGGCAAACTCCTCAAAGGCGGCCCGCAGATCATCCATGTCCCGGTAAATGTCCATGTGTTCCGCTTCCAAGGTCGTAATCACCGACAGTGCGGGGGTCAGCCTCAGGAAGGCCCGATCATATTCGTCGGCCTCTATGACAATGATGTCGCCCTCACCGGAGACCGCATTTGAATTTACCCCGGCCACCTTGCCACCCACAATTATCGTCGGGTCAAATCCGCCTTCCGCCACTACCAGCCCCACCATGGTGGTGGTCGTCGTCTTACCGTGCGTGCCCGCAATACCCACGCCGAACTTCATCCGCATGAGTTCGCCGAGCATTTCAGACCGGGGAATCAGCGGGATCCGGTGTGCGGCCGCCTCAACGGTCTCTTCGTTGTCCGGCACACTCACCGCCGAAGAATAAACCACTACATCAGCCCCCGCCACATGCCGGGCCTTGTGTCCTTCATAGATGGTAGCACCCTGATTTTCGAGGTTTCGCGTGATATCGTTCGGATTAAGGTCCGAGCCGGTGACCCGGTATCCGCGGTCCAGCAGCACCGCTGCAATGGAGCTCATTCCGATCCCGCCAATGCCGACCATGTGTATATGCCGGATGCGACCCAATACCGGTTGCCTTCGCTTGCTGGTCATGCCGCCCGCCTCCATGCAATCAGATCGAGGATGTCCCTGGCAATAGCCGACGCGGCATCAGGACGGGCTGCCCGACGCGCGGCATCCCGCATGGCCATCAGCCGCTCGGGCGACTGAAGCAGTTGGGGTGTCAGCACCGCCAACGCGTCAGACAGCTTCTCTTGCGGTACATGCAGGGCTGCCTTCAGCCGCTCCATGCTCTCCGCATTTCGGGTCTGGTGGTCTTCCGCCACATTGGGCGAGGGCACCAGAATGGCTGAACTCGCGGTAACCAGAAGCTCACTACAGGTAATCGCGCCAGCGCGGCACAGCACAAGATCGCACGCCGCGTACGCCTGATCCATGCGGTTGACATATTTCAGTACTCGCAGCCGATCCTGCGCCAGGTGGCGCAGGCGCTCATAATACAGGCGGCCCGTCTGCCAGATCACCTGCAATTCAGGGTCCTTCAGCAGCTCCGGGATGGCCGCCTGCATCGCCTCATTGATGGCCTGGCTGCCCAGTGAACCCCCGAACACAAAAAGCACCCGCGCCTCCGGTGGAATGCCCAATGCCTGGCGGGCATCCGGGCGCGAAACCTCCCCCATTCCCGGCCGAACGGGATTGCCGCTGAGCCGACACTTGCCCGGCGGGAACCATTTTTTCGCTTCCGGAAATGCAATATGCACCTGCGCGGCACGACGCGATACCAGCCGATTGGTGATGCCGGCGTACGCATTCTGCTCTTGAGCCACGGTGGGTCGCCCGCGCATGCTGGCAGCCCAGAGTACCGGCCCGGAAACGTATCCGCCGGTGCCTACCACCACATCGGCATCAAAATCCTTCACCAGCCGCCAGCTCTGCCACATCCCGGCCGCCAGTTTGAAGGGCAGCTTCAGATTGCGCGACATCTGCCGGCGGTGAAACCCGCTGACCGTAATGGGATGGATGGCAAAACCCGCTTTGGGTACCGCGCGCATTTCGAGGCGATCCCGGGTGCCCGCAAATGCAATCGCACTGTCGGGCACCATTGTGCGCAGCGCTTGCGCAATCGCAATCGCCGGGTACACATGGCCGCCGGTGCCGCCACCCGCCAGAAGTATGCGCGGAGGTCTTGTCATCGCCTTATCTGCCTGGAAATATTCAGCAGTATCCCGACCATGACCCCCGCGGCCACCATGGATGTGCCTCCGTATGATACCATGGGCAGCGGCAGTCCCGTTACCGGAAGTATGCCCACCGCCACCCCGGCATGTACAAAGCTGTACAACACCAGCAGACTGGTAAACCCGACCGCCAGGAACAGGCCGAGCGGATCCGGGGCCTGCCGTGCAATACGCAAAAAACCCCTCAGCAGCACCAGTACAAACAGTCCCAGCAGTGCCAAGGCACCCAGCAACCCGTATTCCTCGGCGATAATGGCAAAGATAAAGTCGTTGTACGGTGCCGGCAGGAAATCCCGCTGGACACTCTTGCCGGGGCCGACCCCCGTCAGCTCCCCCATTGCCAGCGCAATCCGGGCCTGCCGCGCCTGATATCCTTCCGCCTGGGTGTCCAGCGCCTCTTCGATCTCGGTACCCGGAAAAATATTCAGCCCCAGGTAGGACTCCACCCGTTGTGCCCGGTTGGGAGAGCCGATCAGCATCAGCACCGCCAATGCGGCGGTGACCAGACCCAAGCCGGCAAAATGGCCCAGTTTCATTCGCCCCACAAAGCACATCAGCACCATCACCGCAAAAGCCAGGGCCGCGGTTGACAGGTCCTCCAGCCCGATGAACAGGATCGTTAGGAAAATCCAGAACTGAATTGGAACCACCGCTCTGGCCACGCTCGTGATGTAGGCCTGTTTGCGTACCAGCAGTACCGCCACATACAACACCAGCGCAATCTTAGCCACATCCGAGGGCTGAATGCTGAGCGGCCCCAGGTGGAATGCCCGGGTAGCACCGCCGTAGGTGAAGCCGAAAATCCGCACCAGCACCAACAGCAGCAGTGACCCAATCAGTAGCGGCCGCCCCCAACGGGCCAATTTGTGATAGTCCACATAACTGAACGCCCACAAGCCGGCCAGCGCCAGGCCGACACGGATCACATGACGCATCAGAAACAGCTCCGTGTCCCCTCCGGCCTTCACCTCAGCCAGAAACCCGACAGCACTGTACACCGCCATAATGCCCACCGCCGACAGCACCAGCACGCACCACAGGACATATTTATCCACCGGCTGCATACGGCGAAGGAACCGCACTATGACGCGCAGGATTGCCTTCATCGGATCAGTGCAAGCCCTCCACAATGGTCCGAAAGGCATCTCCGCGCGCCTCAAAGTTGTCGAACAGATCAAAGGATGCGCAGGCCGGACTCAGCAGCACCACATCCCCTGCCTCCGCACAGGCGCGCCCGCGTACCGTGGCCTCCTCAAGGGTACCGGCACGCTCCGCACGGCCCACCAGGGGGCCCAGTGCCTGCATCACCGTGTCCGCACTCTCACCAAATGCAATCAGAGCCTTGACTTTCCGGCGCACCAGCGGAGTGAGCGTATCATAGCAGTTGCCTTTGTCCCGCCCTCCAGCCAGCAGTACCACCGGCTCATCAAAGCTCTCCAGCGCGAACCAGAGGGCGTTTACATTGGTGGCCTTGGAGTCATTAATGTAGCGGACCCCATCCAGCGTGCGGATATATTCCAGCCGGTGCTGTACCCCCGTAAATTCCCGCAGCGCCTCCCTTAGCGGCCCGCTGCCGATATCCAGCACGCGAGCCGCCATGGCGGCCGCCAGAGAATTGGATACATTGTGAGGACCGGGGATGCCCAGCTCACCGGCCCCCAGAATCGGCTCACCCGATACGTTCAGCATGCCCTCTTCTGACAGCCAGGCACCCTCGGGCAGAGTAGACTGCGTGCTGTAAGGGATACGCTCCACGCCTGCGGTTACATTGACCGACTCCACGCGATTTCTGACCAGTGTGTCATCGTAATTGTAGACCAGCACATCCCCGCGCGTCTGATTGCGGAACACGCGCAGCTTGCTTTCCACATAGCGGTCGAAAACCCCCTCGTACCGATCGAGATGGTCGGGCGTAATGTTGAGCAGCACACTGATGCGCGGTCTGAAGGTGTCGGTATGGTCCAGCTGAAAACTGGACACCTCCAGTACTACCACCGAATCCGCACCTGCCTGATGGACGAGTGCGGACAGGGGTGTTCCGATATTGCCGGCAACCAGCACGCGGCGGCCGGCCTCCTTGAGAATATATCCCAGCAGTGCGGTCGTGGTGGTCTTGCCGTTGGTGCCGGTGATCGCTACCATGGGGGCATCGCAGAACCACGCCGCCACCTCCAGCTCCGAATACACCGGAATCCCGGCCATGAGGGCTGCCTGGACCACCGCAGCGGAAGTGGGTACTCCGGGACTGAGCACCATCAGATCCACCTCCAGCACCCGGTTGCTGTGCCCCTGGTCCTCCACGGCGATGCCGTGGCTGCTGCAAAGTGTTCGGCACGCCGAATCCACCGGACCCAACTCTGACAGCAGCACCTGGGCACCGGCGCGGGCCAGCAGTACGGCCGCCGCCCGGCCGCTGCGGGCAGCACCGAGTACAGAGACACGCCGGCCGGAAAAATCGCGATGGTGCATCAGCGTATACGTAAGGACAGGACTGTGGCGAGAACCGTAATGACCGTAACAAGCCAGAAGCGTGTCACAATCTTTACTTCGTGGATGCCCTTAGCCTCAAAATGATGGTGGATGGGGGCCATCAGGAACACCCGCTTCCCGGTGCCGGTCCTGCGCCGGGTGTACCGGAAATAGGAGGTCTGAATGATCACCGAAACGGTTTCCAGGAAGAACACGGCGCACAACAGCGGCAGCAGCAGCTCTTTCTTGACCATCAGGGCCAGCGTGGCAATCGCCGCTCCCAACGACAGCGCACCCGTATCCCCCATGAATACCGAGGCCGGATAGCTGTTGAACCACAGGAATCCCAGGCAGGCCGTCCCCATGGCGGCCGCAAAAATCGTCAGCTCACTGCTGCCAGGCAAATGTTGAATGCCCAGGTATCCGGACAACTCGCTGTGCCCGGAAACGTACGTAAGCACAATCAGACCCAGCGCGACTATGGCGGTGGTTCCGGCGGCCAACCCATCCAGTCCATCGGTCAGGTTCACCGCATTGGAAGTGGCTGTAATGATGAACACCGCCGCGGGGATAAAGACAATCCAGCCCAGATCGGCAGTGCCCGGCACGATGGCGGCCAGGAAATTGTAATTGAAAACCCAGTCCTGGCTGAACGGCAGATCGGTGATGAAACGTACCTCGGCAAACTGAGGATGGAAGTACAGCACACTGCCCACAAGCAGACCCAGTCCTACCTGGCCGGTGATCTTGAGGCGCGGAGCCAAGCCGGCCTTATCCCTGCGCACCGTCTTGATATAGTCATCCGCAAAGCCGAACCCCCCCATCCAGAGTGTAGCCAGGACAATCAGCCAGACATAAACCTCGCCCAGATCAGCCCACAAGACCGTAGATGCCGCAATCGCCCCCAGAATAATCAGGCCTCCCATGGTCGGGGTGCCGCGCTTGTGCGAATGATCCACTGCGCCGGACTGCGGCCCGCTGCGCACCTGCTCTCCGAGCTGCTTGCGCTTCAGCCAGCTTATGATGCGGCGACCGATAACCATCGCGATAATCAGCGCGGTGATTGCGGCCAGTGTGGCCCGCACCGTAACAAATTCAATCACCTGAAAGCCTGGCGGCTCATAGGTGCGCTCCAAAAGCTGAATCAGGTAGTACAGCATCAGTCTGCCTCCGTCAGTCCGCGATGCGCAAATGCGCGGAAGATTTCTTCCCGATCACTCAGCGGCACGACCGCCTCACCGATAGTCTGAGTGGATTCATGGCCCTTGCCCGCCACCAGCACTATATCGCCCGCCGCGCAGCCTGTCGCGGCATGGTCAATGGCGTGCCTGCGGTCGGATATGCAGTGCGCCGCTTCGGGTCGGCGCATACCGCCCAGAATGTCCTGTGTGATCCGATCTGGATCCTCGCTGCGTGGATTGTCACTGGTGACTATGACCCGTTCGGCCAGCCGCTCAGCGATCGCGCCCATAGCGGGCCGCTTGGCCTTGTCGCGATCTCCACCGCATCCGAATATGCACCAAAGCATGACATCGTCGCCTCGGCTGCGCCGAAGGGCATCAAGCACCTGCTCCAGAGCATCCGGCGTATGTGCAAAATCCAACACCACCGTGGTGCCGTCGGCGCAGTGAAACTGCTCAAAACGCCCTGCCGGCAGCGGGGCCTCCGCCAAGGCCTCCAGTACGGGAGCCCGACTGAGGCCCGCCGCACGCGCCGCGGCATAGGCCGCTGCCAGATTGTAGGCATTGAAAGTGCCAGCCAGCCGGAAGGAATACCTGGCACCATCCAGCTTCATGCGCAATCCCTTCAGCGAGTCCTCTATCAAGGTAAACCGCACTTGGGCATCTGCATCCTGTCCATACGAGCAGCGCCGGGCTGAAGTATCCGTCACGATGCGTTTACCCGCCGCATCGTCAATATTGTAGATGGCCACCGCCTTTGAATCCAACGTATCAAAGAGCCGCTTTTTCGCCTGAAAATACCGGCCCTTCGTTCCGTGGTAGTCCAGATGATCGTCCATCAGGTTGGTGAATACGGCCACATCAAAACGCACCGCATCGACGCGATGCTGGCTCAACGCGTGTGAGGACACTTCCATCACGCAGGCCGTGCATCCGCCGGAGACCATTTCTCGCAGCAGGTACTGGAGCATGGGGGCTTCCGGTGTCGTCAGGGTCGCGGACCGCGAATCGATGCCGGTCGTGTAGGCGACCGTGCCCAGCAGGCCGGCGGTCGTGCCGGTCTGCCGGAGTACGTGATGAACCAACGTACCGGTGGTGGTTTTGCCGTTGGTCCCGGTGATGCCTGTCATGTGCAGCTCTTCGCCGGGATCGTTCTGCAGTGCGGCCGATAACTGAGCCAGGGCGCGGCGCCCGTTCCGCACCAGCACATGAGGCACAGGGTCCGGCACCTGCAGGTCGGGCCGCTCGCAAACCACCGCAGCCGCGCCTTGAGAGAGGGCGGACGCTACATACTGATGACCATCGGTGTGCCGCCCCCGGACAGCCACGAAGCAGCCGCCCGGCTTTATCCGCCGGCTGTCGTGGGTTACCTGCGTAATGACGGAGGGTCCTTCCGCGGCAGATTGCGCACGCACCAGATCGTGCGCGGCCAGTCTCCGGACAGCTTCTTTCCAGGTCATCTGTTTACTGCAGACGAAGTGTTACCTGAGACTCATGGGGAGCACCGGGCGCGGGATGCTGTTCGGTAACCCGGCCGTGCCCTTCCATCGAAAAACTGAATCCGTGCGCGGTCAGCCAGTACTGCGCGGTGCGCGCACTTAAGCCGGTAAGGTCCGGCATGGAGTCCGGCGCTGCCAGGCGGGAGGTGGCCCGGATGGCCCGTACCTGCGGCTCCACACGGAGCGACTCCCGCAGCAGCAACGTATGCGGGCGGGCATTCGTCGGTGCCGGCTCCAGCGACTCGGTCAGTTCCGCCCAGCGCTCCTCGGCCCAGACCTGTACGGACGGACGGGGGTCTGCGGCGGGCGGCACAATGTCCGGCGGCGGGACCGGCAGTACCAGGTCTTCCAGCGTTCCAATCCAGCGCTCGGCCACGCGACGAAAAATCGGTGCCGACACTGCTCCGCCGTAAATGCTGGTGCGCGGCTCATCCAGCACCACCACCATTGCGACCCGCGGGTCATCTGCGGGGAAGAAGCCTACAAAGGTGGACCGGTAACCGCCGCCATAGCGTCCGCTTACCACCTTTCGGGATGTGCCCGTCTTGCCGGCCACGGGGAACTGCTCCATCTTGGCCCGACGCGCGGTACCGCGCTCCACCACATCAATAAAGGCGGGCAGCAGTTTGCGGGCTGTTTCCGCATCAAATACACGGCGCACTGAATCCTGACGCGCCGGATCCCGGGCCGCCGCCCAGAGCACATTGCCGGTCACATCGCGGCGCTCGGCGACCACATAGGGCTGATAAAGCAGCCCTCCGTTGGCCAGCGCTGCATAGGCCATCACCAGCTGCAGCGGCGTAACATCAACCTCGTAGCCGATGCTCATGGAGGTGAGTGTTGTAGCGCTCCACAGGTTGGTCTTCTTCAGAAAACCGGTAATCTCCCCCGGCAAATCAATCCAGGTCTTCTGCCCGAATCCGTAATTGCGTGCATAGCGGTACAGGTCACCCGGCTGCATCTGCTGCGCGGTCTTTGCCATTCCGATATTGCTGCTGCGGACGATCACATCATGAAACGGAATCTCCCCGTACGGATTGGTATCGCGCATCGTGCGGCCATACAGCCTCAGGGTGCCGTTGCCGGTGTCAATGATGCGGTCCATCCGGGTCACACCCAGCTCAACCGCCGCGGTAGCCCCAACCAGTTTGAAGCTGGATCCCGGCTCCAGACGGTCCGTGATGGCGCTGTTGCGCCAGGCATCGGCCGGCGTGTCCTGCGGACGGTTCGGATCAAAAGAGGGCACATTGGCCATCGCCAGGATCGCGCCGGTATGCGGATCTACGGCGATGGCGCTGCCGCGTTTGGCTCGCGCATCCCGAATGCCTTTGACGAGCTCTTCCTCCAGAATGGTCTGACGGATAAGATCTATAGTCAGTACGAGGGTCTGCCCGTCCTTGGGCGGGATGACCAGGGCTTCCACATCCACGCGGCGGTAGCCCAGGCGGTCTCGCAGCAGGGGCCTGCGGCCCGGAATGCCCTGGAGATACTTATCAAACGTCAGCTCCAGTCCGGCGCGGCCTACACCATCGATGTCCACATGACCCAGCACATGGCCGGCGGTACGACCGTAATTGTAGCGGCGCCGAAAGCGCTCCTCCATGATCACGCCGGGTACATCCCATAACTCCACTTCCGCGCGCTGATCCGGGGTCAGTTCAAGCAGTCGCACATACTGGGGACTGGCGCGTTCGTCAATCCGCCTGTTGAGTATGTGGGCAGAGGTACCCGTCAGGGTGGCCAGCCTGACCAGAAAACTGTCCAGTTCTGATTCCAGACCCGGGAACGTCGGGTCAACGGCCACCTCATACCGGGGGGTGTTGACGACCAGTGCGCGTCCGCGCGCGTCAACGATATCCCCCCGCTTAGCGGACAGCACCACTTGGGACCGGGCCTGACGGTGGCCGCTTTCGCGCAGCGCGTCGCCATCCTTGAACTGGATCCAGAGCAGCTGCCCGCCAATCATCAACGGCAGCACCGCCAGCAGCATCAGCGCAATGTACATGCGCCCGACTATCTGGTCCCGGGTATTCATGGAGCAGGCATCTCGGCTGGGTCAAGGATGGTCGCCGCATAGTCAAACCCCTCTTGAAGCCCCACACTTGGAGCGCGCTCGTAAATCACTACCGGCCCGACGGATTCGTTGTACTGCCCCAACAGGCTGTTATGATGAAGGTGCAGGCGCAGGTTTTCGCGGCGCTCGGCCTGGAGGTCATCCAGCAGATCCTGGGAGTTGTAAACATGCCCGATATAGATGGTCATCGCCCCGGCAACCGCAAAAACGAGCAGGGCGAACTTCCAGGTTGCCACGCGTGCGACAACACTCGGCTCTTTGGCGGTTTCGTCGACAATCACCATTTCACGCCAGCGGCTGGCTGACCGCATCGCTCCGGCGAAGCGGCGGTGCCCGGCGGTCGGGTTGCGAAGGGATGTGCGCATGCCTAGGCCTGTCCGATTAGCGAAGGATTGATTCGGCGTTCGGCGGCCCGCAATCGTGCGCTCCGTGCCCGGTTGTTTGCCCGGATTTCCGCCTCATCGGGCCGTATCGGAGCATTCGTGAGCATCCTCCAGGGGCTCAGCGACACTCCGGTGATGGGGTGCACATTGGGCGTACGCGAGAGCGAGCCGTGCCGGAACACCCGTTTTACCTGACGATCCTCCCCCGAATGGTAGCTGATGGCCACGCACCGCCCGGCCTCCCGCATAAGCCCGGCAGCCGCCTTCAATACGGCGGCCAGTTGCGTCATTTCCTGATTGACCTCCATGCGGATGGCCTGGAAGCTGCAGGACAGCACTTTTACCGCTTTCCTTGCGGGCACGCTGCGGCGGATTGCCGCGGCCAGCTCTCCGGTTGTCGTCAGCGGCCGCGCCCTGATGATTTGTCGTGCCACCCGGGCAGCATGCGGGACATCTCCCAGCCGGCGCAGCAGCTGTGTCAGATCCTGCTGTGAGTACCTGTTGACCACCTCGCCCGCGGTGAGCCTGGACTGCCGGTCCATCCGCATGTCCAGTCCTGCGTCATGCCGATAGCTGAAGCCCCGCTGCGCCGTATCAATCTGATGTGAGGACACGCCAAGATCCAGCAGCAATCCGCAGACCGGCACAAAGTCCGCCACCAGATCGGGCAGATCACCGAAGCACCCCTGCCGCACCACCAGGCTTCCGTCCGCGATCCGGTCCGCCAGGCGATAGCGGACCTGCGCGATGGCATCCGGGTCGCGATCAATGGCAACCACGCGCCCACGAGCGGTCAGCTCGCCCAGGATGGCGGCGGTGTGACCGCCACCGCCAGCGGTTGCATCCACATAGGTACCGCCGGTGGCCGTGACCAGGTACGCGGTTGCTGTGTTCAGCATCACGGGAATGTGGTACCTGTTGCTCATGAATCCCCCATAACTGTGCGCGCCAGTGTCTGGAAGTCGGCTGCCCGCTCGGCGATGTGGGCATCGTAGGTGGCCGGATCCCAGAATTCAATCCATCGCAGAGCCCCGATAATCAGGACCCGATCCTTAACCCCGGCAAACTCCACCAGCGGCTTCGGCAGCATCACTCGGCTCTGGCTGTCCATGGTGACTTCCTCCGCCTGGCTGAGCATCAGTCGAATGAAGTCCCGATGGTCAGGATTATAGATGCTCAGGGCACTGATTTCGGCTTCCTGCTTGCGCCAGACTGAAAGCGGATAGGCCAGAATGCACTGGTCAAAGCCGCGCACCACGGTAAAGGTCTTCTGATCCTCAGGCAGGAGCACCTGACGCATCTTCGCCGGGATCGCCGCGCGACCCTTGCTATCAACGGAATAGGTAGCCTGTCCCTTAAAGCCGCCCATCACATACAAAAATCAGTTGAAGGCAGTGAGTAAATATAGAAACCTATACCCACAATTCCCCACAATTCCCCACCAATATATCACAATTTCTTCAAACTGCCCACAAATGCCGCTTTTATGCGCATAAATCCGCGAAAAACAGCAGTTTTGGGCGGGTCAGATGGGGGTGATTGTGCTTGGCGGGCCGTTTCCAGGGTTACAGCTCTGGCACGGAGGCACCGGCTGTGACGTTCAATCCGCGAATATTTCGCACGATTCGGGTTGCAGTCCGTCCCGCAAGGTGATATTATTGGCGGGCTGCCATCTGAATCAGACCACGCATGACTCCGAAACCTGTCACCACTTTCACGGCTGTCCCGTCACTGCCGCCGGCCATTGAGCGGCTGCGGGAGCTGGCTTACAACGTTCGGTGGGCCTGGCATGAGGACACCCTGGATCTTTTCCGGCGGCTGGATCCTCAGCTGTGGACCGCTACGGGCCACAACCCGGTTCGGCTCCTGGGTACCATCCCGCGGCAGCGCTTGGTGGAAGCCGCCGCAGACGAGGGATTCCTGGCCCAGTTTGAGGATGTGTGCGACGACTTTGATAGGTACATGGATCCGAACGGAACCTGGTATGCGCGTCACGGCCGGTCAGACGGGCTGCTGACTGCCTACTTTTCCGCAGAATTCGGGGTCACCGAATGCATGCCGATATTCGCGGGCGGGCTGGGGGTGCTGGCCGGTGATCACCTCAAGAGCGCCAGTGATCTGGGGATTCCCATTGTGGGTGTCGGTCTTATGTACCAGCAGGGTTACTTCCGTCAGCATCTGGATGCTTCCGGCTGGCAGCAGGAGACGTACCAGGAAAATGACTGCGCCAATCTGCCGCTCATCCTGGAGTGCGATGACCGGGGCCGGCCGCTGCAGGTCGCGGTTGATTACAAACAGCGTCCGGTATATTCCCGAATCTGGCACCTTCAGGTAGGCCGGGTGCCGCTGTATCTGCTGGACACGAATTTTGAGTCCAACCTCCGTGATGAGGATCGGGATCTGACGGATTATCTGTACGGGGGCGGCAACGAGTTGCGCGTTCGTCAGGAGATCATGCTTGGAATCGGCGGCTATCGCGCATTGAAGCTCCTGAACCTGCACCCCAGGGTGTACCATGTCAACGAGGGTCACTCGGCGTTTCTGGCGCTGGAGCACATTCGTGAGCTGATGCGGTCACATCAGATGTCCTTTGACGAAGCGCAGGTAGCCGCGTCCGCGAGCGTGGTCTTCACCACCCACACGCCGGTGGAAGCCGGCCATGACCGGTTCCCGCCGGATCTGATGGACCGCTACATGGTGTCGTACGCCAAGGATGATCTCAAGCTGTCCCGCCGCGATTTTCTTGCGCTCGGCCGCAAAAACGCCGACAGGGACGATGAATTTTTTGGCATGACCAAACTTGCCTTGCGCATGAGCGCCTCCAGTAACGGTGTCGCTCACCTGCACGGCCAGGTCAGCCGGGCCATGTGGCAGCGGCTCTGGCCTGATCTGCCCGAAAACGAGGTTCCGATCGGGCATGTAACCAACGGCATTCATATTGCCTCCTGGGTGTCTGCTGACCTTAAGCAGCTTCTGGACCGCTACATCGGACGCCGCTGGCGTGACGAACCGTGTGATGTGTCTGTCTGGAGCAGTGTCAGTCAGATTCCCGATCATGTTCTTTGGCAGACCCATGTCCGACGGCGTGAGCGTCTGGTCAACATGGCACGGTTGGCCCTTCAGCAGCAGTTGGAGCACATCGGTGCGCCCCGGGTGGAAATTGATCGGGCGGCCGGAGTTCTGGATCCGAACACGCTGACGATCGGGTTTGCGCGGCGGTTTGCGACCTACAAGCGGGCCACCCTTCTGCTGCACGACCGGGAACGTCTTGAGCGCATACTCAACAATCAGGAGCGTCCGGTCCAGATTCTCTTCGCCGGCAAGGCGCACCCGCGGGACCATCCGGGCAAAGAGCTCATTCAGCAGATCGTGGCTTTATCGCGTACGCCTGCGTTCCGGCATCGGGTGGTGTTTCTGGAGGATTACGACATGTCCATTGCCCGGTATCTGCTACAGGGGGCGGACCTGTGGCTCAACACGCCCCGGCGGCCCCGGGAGGCCAGCGGGACCAGCGGCATGAAGGCCGCGGCCAATGGCGGTCTGAATTTCAGCATCCTGGACGGATGGTGGGAGGAGGGGTTTGATCCCGATATCGGATGGGCCATCGGGGATGGCCGTTTCTATGAAGACTCGGCCTACCAGGACGAAATCGATGTCAACAGTCTCTACGACCGGTTGGAATATGACATCCTTCCGATGTTTTATGACCGTTCGGCGGAAGGGCTGCCATTGGAATGGATACAGCGCATGAAGCGCTCCATTGCCACCTACAGCGCGATGTTCAATTCGCACCGAATGATCAGTCAGTATGTGGAATCAGCCTACCTCACGGCTGCGGAGCGCGCGGTACGCCTGTCGGACGACAATTTTGTACCGGCACGGCAGCTGGCCGCCTGGCAGGCCCGTGTGGCAAGGGCGTGGCCCCAGGTTGCCGTGGATCTTGACACCGGTCATCTGCCGGAGAAGCAGATCGTTGGCGAAGCCTTTGGCGTGCAAGCCCGAGTCCATCTCGGCGCGCTTACGCCGGATGATGTGGAGGTTCAGCTGTATCTGGGACGTGTGACCTCCAAAGGCGCTATTGTTGAGCCGCAGCTTTCGGTCATGACACCTGTGCGCGCCATCGATCAGTACTCCTACCTGTATGAAGCCTCGGATGTCCGATGCCACACCAGCGGTTCGCTCGGCTACACGGTGCGCGTGCTGCCCAAGCACCCTGATCTTGTATCCAGTTTCTCTCCGGGCCTGGTAACCTGGGCCAACGGCGCGGGCTAATCTGCCACCCGGTCCACATACACAAAGTACGCCCCGCGTTCCCGGCCATCCGGCAGGGTGAGCCAGGTCTGCACGGTGGTCGGTCCGGCTTCAAGTTCCAAGGCGAATCTGGCTGCGGTCTGGTCGGCTGTGACCTCCTGGCTCAGCTGCTGATCCCCAACCCGGATCCGGGCCTCGGTGGCTTCCATCGTGCTGTCCATGTGGGCTGGCCACCGGCGCAATTCAAATTCATAGGTCCCGGCCATCTCCACATCAACCGCCCAGAAGCCGTTGCCGATCATGCCGCGTTCCACCTGTCGGTGGTTCCATACCGACTGTGACTGAGCGGTCACCTGCCAGTCGTGCGGATTCAGAAACGTCGGCTGCTCACGATCAGACCCGAGTCCGATACGCACATTCATGTCAAAGGTCGGTGACAGATGGGTCCACCATGTTTCGTAAGCGGCGCGCAGGCTGTCTGCAACGGCAGGGTGCATTGAGGCCACATCCCGGGACTGACCGGGATCCGCCAGAATGTCGTAGAGCTCCACCTGATTGACCAGGCGCCAGCGGTCCGTCAGGACCGCAGACTTACGCCATTTGATGGGGTCTGGAACCCGTTGTGAGTGCACAAACAGGGTGCGCTCTGGCATAGCCTCACCGCGCAGGGCAGGCACTAGACTTACCCCATCCAGATCTCCAGACAGCTCCAGGCCGCACAGCTGCGCCAGCGTGGGCAGTATGTCAATATGAGCCGCCAGCAGCGGCACATCCCGTCCGCCGGCCAGATCCCCGTCGGACCAGCGCAGAAAAAACGGAACACGGTGTCCACCATCATACTCGGAACCCTTGCCCTGACGCATACCCGCGTTGAATCCTTCCCAAGTGCCCTCCTGGTCGCGCCAGTTGGCCCAACCCTCCGCCGAGCCGTTGTCCGTCATGAAGATCAGCATCGTGTTGTCCGCCAGATTCAGCTCACCCAGGCGCGCCAGGAGATGCCCCATATTGTCATCAATATTGGTAATCATGCCACTGAATCTCGCCATGGTTTCCGGGAAGCCCAGATCCCGATACGGCTGCGCATACCGTTCGTCCACATAGTACGGACCGTGCGGCGCATTGGTGGACAGGTACAGAAAGAACGGCTCCGCCTGGTGTGTTTCAATAAAGCGCAGTGCGTCGTCAAACCAGACATCGGTCACATACCCGGCGGTCTGCTCCAGACCAACCCCACTGCGCATGTACACATCATCAAAGTAGTCGTTGCCGAAATAGTCCGGCCCCTGCCCCACGCCGCCGGCCGGGTGATAGAAGGCTGTATCAAAACCCTGGTCCTGCGGGCGCAGCGGATAATTGTCCCCCAAGTGCCACTTACCCATCATTCCGGTACGGTAGCCATGCGCGGCAAACACTTCCGCCATCGTCACTTCTTCCGGGGCCATCAGCGAGCGCCCCATGATGGTATGCCAGACACCCGTACGGGTGGAATACCGGCCGGTCAGCAGCGCCGCTCGGGTCGGTGAGCAGGTCGGATCCACATGAAAGTCTGTCAGGCGAATGCTTTCGCTGTGGAGCCTGTCCAGGACCGGAGTCCGGATATGGGGGTGGCCGTGCGCGCCGATATCGCCATAGCCCTGATCATCGGTAATGATCAGAATTACATTCGGGGGCGGCTGCGCGGGCCGCCCGCAGCCTGCCATCAGCAGCAGTCCGGCGGCAAAAACTGCACGGCAGATACTTGGGCGCATTTCTCTACTGACCACCGTTCAGCTCCCGGGCGGAGTAAAAGCCCTGTCGTTCCTGCGTCTGCTGCCGCACCTGTGCGACTTCCACGGCAGCGATTGGGGAAGCGCGGTTGCCAAATGCATTCCGCACGTAGGTCAGGACCGCCGCGATCTCCTCATCGGTAAGCAGATTGCGGAAGGGGGTCATGGGCACCTGTCCGGGATAGACGGTTCCGTTTACTTCAATGGGGCCGATCAGGCCATCCAGCGTGATTCGGATCAGCCGCCCTGTGTCACCGGTCACCCAGTCCGCACCGGCCAGCGGCGGAAATCCGGCCGCGGGCAGGCCCGTTCCGTCACGCAGGTGGCAGGTTCCGCAGAAGCTGTCCCGGCGATAGATCTCCCGCCCGGCCGTGTATTGCATCTGCACCTCCCCTTCCAAGTCCTCCGGGATTTGATCGTCTGGAGACTGCGTCTGGACCGTTTCTCCTTTGAGGTGCGCCAGGGCTGTTACCGACACATTGATGCTCCAGCGGTCCAACAGGTGCCGACTGGCTTCCTCCACTACGGGAACGCCTACGTCCGGCGTTTGCCAGGATGCGGCCACCATGGCTTCCAACCGTACGCGACCATGCGGATCCGCGGCCATTCGAAGCAGTTTTTCCGGCTGGCTGTCCAACTGCGGATTATAGCGCAGTACCCGAACGGCCGCGGCCCGTGCCCGATAGTCCTCCGCCTCCATCAGCCTGCCGAGCAGGTCCTCATCGACCCTGTTAAGGCCCCAGGTCACCCATAGAGCTTCCAGCAGGTGGTGTTCGTAGCGCGAATCTTCGGAATCCAGGGCCTCCACCCAAGTACTCAGCAGCGGCAGCACCTCGGAGGCCGGATATCCACGCAGGGCCCTCCGCGTACGATATCGGCTCCGGTATTCCGGCAGCTTCAGATTCTCCAGCAGCTCTTCTATAGATGCGTCCGCAATTCGGGCAGGCTCCACCAGCGGGCGAGCCGGGTAGGTGACCCGGTAAATGCGCCCGTGCGCATGATCCCGCAGCGGATCCCGGGCACTGTGCTGCATGTGACCTATCAGGATGTTGTGCCAATCCACAAAGTACAACGAGCCATCGGGCGCAAATTCCAGGTCCACCGGCCGAAAATTGCCATCACTGCTCTGCACCAGATCTTGCCGGTGCCGACTGGCAAAGCCGGTGCCCTCATCATAGAAGGCGTGCTGCTTCATGCCCAGAAACCCGATCGTGTTATTGATCAGCAGGTCGCCCTGTACCTCATCCGGGAAGTGCCGGCTGGAGACAAATTCAATGCCGGAGGTGGGTCGGACGCGGTGTGCATCTTCGATCAGATTGAAGGACTTGTGTACCGCGATGCCATACCGCGGCCGGACCGTACCGGGCAGCAACCACCGGACATTCGGATCGGAAGTTTCAGTAAAAAACGGCTGCCCCCAGTTGTCAAACGTAATCCCCCAGGGGTTGGGGATGGAAAGCTGCGCCGTACGTTCCAGATGATGGTGCACAGGATTGAAGCGGAAGAATCCGCCGTTGGTGCCTCTCACCGGTCCATAAGCGGTCTCCACATTGGAATGCAGAAACACCCCTTCAGCCATGTATATGGCCCCCGACGGATCCGCCGTAAAGGCGCTGATCACATGGTGTGTATCGTGGTCGTCAAAGCCGCTGAGGATGATCTCCTTCGTGTCGGCCCGGTCATCGTTGTCGGTGTCGGCAAGCAGCACCAGGTTGGTGCCCTGGCTGACATATACTCCTCCGGGCGCAAACTCAAATCCTACAGGCAGATGCAGGCTGTCGGCCCAGACTATCTGGCGATCTGCTTTGCCATCATGGTCGGTATCCTCCAGGATCAGCAGCTTATCGTCAGGTTTGGGATCCCCCGGGCGCCAGTGCGGATAGCTGGGCATGGTGGACACCCAAAGGCGTCCCTGATTGTCAAACGACATCTGCACCGGGTTGGCGAGATCGGGAAATTCGACTTCGGAGGCAAACAGCTCAATATGATATCCCGGGGCTACAGTCAGCCTCGCAATGGCCTCCTCGCCGTAGCGGTACCGGAGATCTCCGTTTTTCTCGTTGGGCACATAATTGGTCTCCACCTCGGGCAGCGTGCGTGTGAGCGCATCCGCCTGCGCCAGGTCTAGGACCTCCCCGCGAGCGGCATACCAGATGGCGGTATCCCGAATGGCGGTCATCTGGCGGATTTTTTCCAGTTCCGCAGGATAGTTATCCGGGCCGAACGGATTGTATCGGCGCCCGAAGACATGCACGCCGTTGGGAATCTTGAAGTCATTATGCCAGAGCCAGTTTTTCTCCTGCACAGCCGCGTGCACAGCCGTGCGCGGGACAGCTGCTGCAGCCTGTGGCGCGCTGAACAGCCTGTCGGCCAGCAGTTCAGCCAGCCGGAGATAGCCATCTTCTGTCAGCTGCGCCCCGTCGATGGTCAGCGGCTCGGAGGCCCGGCGGAACCACCGCGCTGTCGGAGAAAGCAAGTCAACAAACGGTACGCCTGTGCGCGAGGCCACGCGCTCAATGGCTTCTGCATAGAGCGACAGGTTGGCGTTTTCCGACCTGCCATCGGGCAGGTCCCGGGTATCGGACAGATTTTCAAAGGCGGCCGGAGAAACCAGCGCCAGCCGCGGCGGACCGACACCGTTGTATTGCTGTGCGAGGGTGTGTTGTGCTAAGGCTTCCAGTTCAGCCTCAAACGTTGCCAGCCCCTCGGGTCCGGCGAATGACTCATTATAGCCGAAGAAGGCCAGTATCACATCCGCCTCCAGACGGGTCAGCCACTCATCCGGCGTTTCAAAATGTCCCTGGCTGCCGGAGGGCTGAGCCAGCTCTGTCTGGAAGCTGTCCGCCCCCGGAAAGGCCCACGGCGATGTACGTCCGGGGTGGGGCCGGAATCCCGGGGTGTTGCCGCCATCGCACATATTGCGCAGAGTCAGCTGCAGCGCCGGATAACGCACATGGAGCTCTGTTTCAAAGTACCCAAAGGACATCATGCGCGAGCACAGATTGCCGCCGATCAGCACCACGGTATCTCCACTGTGCAGCTCCAAGGTAGGACCCTGACTGTTGTATCCGCAGCCCATGACCATGAGCACGGGGAGTATCATCCAAGCCGTTGGCCCAGATTGCTTGTTTTCGATTAGCATTGGTGTACGGCGGCTACTGAATCCAGACTAAAGTTAATGGAAGATTAGCGTTGCCGCACAGCTGCGGTTGCTCTATGCCGTCAGCCGGACGCACCTGAAGTTCTACATGCGACAGCCCAACAGGATGCCCCAAGTTGCGACCATTCAATAGTGGATTTCCCGCAACTGGCAGCCCCCACCCGGTGTAGCCTCAAATGGCGTTTTAGCCTGTGCCGGTAGGATCGCTTGGTCTGATGAATGCGTAGTGCATCGGACTTACAGATCCCGACCGAGCTGCGCCCGGTGGAGAGTAATTTGTATCGGCATCCTATTGAACTTCCTGGTCTCGTTCTGGATCATCCCCATGTAGCGACCATCTCGGGGGCAGCCCGGACTATCGCGGGTCAACCCGCCCGCGCCAGCAGCAGGAGCGGACGGGGGATCCATCGGCCCGCAACGACGAATAGTGCGCAAGTTGGCGATGGTGTGGTTAGATTTAAGCCCACTCTGATTGACATCCGCTATGGCTAAGATCTGTTACGCATTTCTGCTGCTGATTCTCATGGCACCGGGGGCGCGGGCGCAGGATGCGCCGCGGCCCACGGAAACCGTCAAGCTGCTCGTGCCCTATCTGGAATCTGCGCCGACTGTTGACGGGATGCTGGAGGACTGGAAAGACTATGCCTTTAATGATGGCCTGTGGGACATCAATCGGCTGCGGCATACGTTCTGGTATGATGACGGGCGCCGCAATCGGCTCACCGACCACGGCGACGAGCCGCATCCAACTGACGACCTGCAGGCTAGGTACTACATCGCCTGGGATGACACTCATCTGTATTTCGGAGCGGAAGTCCAGGACAATGTGAATGATGTGGACGGCGGCAATGATGTGCCTCGCAGCTGGTATCTGAAGGACAGCATCTGCTTCTTCGTTGAAGCACCCCGGGATGAAGCCCCGGAATGGTTTGGCCAAGGCGACAACGCCTTCTGCTTCGTCATTGATGGCACCTACCCGGATCACGGTGCCTGGTGGCGTCACGGAGCACCCGGCGAGGCCTATCTGGAAGAGCAGATCCCTGATGATGCGGTTGAATATGCGCTGAGATTCAATCCGTGGGGTACAGGAGAAGCGGACTTTGTCCTTGAGGCCCGCGTGAACATGGCCACCACGCTCGGTGTGAGCGACAACCGGTGGCAAAACCCGGTCATTGGAGATGTCTACGGCTTGGAAATTGTCCACTGCGACCCGGATGGCGGTGATTACGGTGGCCACTTTATGATTTACGGCACCGGCGATGATGACGCGACTTGGGGCCGCATGATCCTTACCGGCCCCCAGAGGCCCATTGAACGCCGGGATAGCTGATCTTGCGAACGTTACTTCTCTCATCAACTCATTTTCCTTAGATCCATGATGAACCGAATTGCCGCCTGCCTGATTTTGGTCCTAACGACCGGAGTCGCAGTCCAGGCCCAGGACGCTGCGGAGCCCTTCCTTGGCCGCTGGTCGCTGCATCTACCCGGCGGGGCCGGATGGCTGGAAGTACAGGATATAGATGGCTTCCTGGATGCCTCGTTGTTGTGGTATGGCGGGAGTGTCCTGCCGGTCGCGAGTGTCAACGTAACAGACAATACACTCACGGTGACGCGCACCCGTAGCGTCGAATTGGAACTGCCCGACGGATCCATGCGCAACCGTACGATAACCAACTCGCTGGTTATGCATCGCGATGGGGAGGGCCTTTCCGGAACTGCCTATTTTCCTGGGGCACAGGGACGCGGCATGCGCACAACGGAATTTACCGGCGAACGCATCCAGGACTTACCTCCGGCCCCGGACCTGAGTCAGGCGCAGTTTGGAGAACCCATGGAACTGCTCAACGGCACGGACCTGACCGGCTGGTCTTTGATCAACCCCAACCAGACCAACGGGTTCAAAGCTGAAGACGGAATGCTGGTGAACGATCCTGTGCAGCCCGAAGATGGCAGCCATATCAGCTACGGTAATCTGCGTACCGATGCCGAGTTCAGTGACTTTCGACTCACGCTGGAAGTCAATGTGCCTGAAGGCAGCAACAGCGGCATATACCTGCGCGGTATCTACGAAATTCAGGTTGCGGACACATACGGCCGCGACAGCGATTCCCACCATATGGGGGGTCTGTACAGCCGAATCGCCCCTTCATCAACGGTCGAAAAGCCCGCCGGTGAATGGCAGACCATGGATATCACACTGTACCAGCGCCACCTGACGGTTATCCTAAACGGTACCAACATCATCGATAACCAGCCTGTACTGGGCGTGACGGGGGGTGCCATGACAGCCGACGAGAGCTCGCCCGGTCCGATCTATCTTCAGGGCGATCACGGCAGAGTGTTGTACCGCAATCTTATCCTGACTCCCATCTTGCAGTAGATCCCCATCATGGCACAGCATTTTCAAGTCAGTCGGCGGGATTTTCTGCGCACCAGTGCGCTGGGAACGGCGGCATTTTCGCTCGGTGCCGGCGCTCAGGCACAGAGCAAAGTTAATCCCAGTGACCGAATCACGCTGGGCTTTATTGGAGCCGGAGCACGGGCCCATCAGTTGATTGAGCTCTTCAAGTTCTTCCCGGAGGTGGAAATTGTAGCCGCCTGTGATGCTTACAGCGGCCGACTGGAGCGCACCAAATCGCGTACCGAAGGGCGGGCGGACACCTATAAGGACTACCGCGATATCATTCAGCGCGACGATGTGGATGCGGTGGTAATCTCCAGTCCTGATCACTGGCACTACCGGCATTCCGTAGATTCGCTGAACGCAGGCAAGCACGCCTACATTGAGAAGCCGATGACGTACACCTTTGAAGAGGGTGCCGGCATCATTGAGGCTCAGAAGAAAAACAACCTCACGGTACAGGTCGGCAGCCCGGGCCCCAGCGAAATACTGGTGCAGAAGGCCCGGCAGCTCATCCGGGAGGGCAAGATTGGCCACGTCACGATGGTCCGAGGTGCTATGAATTGCAACACGGCCTCCGGTGCCTGGATTTATCCTATCCCGCCGGATGCGACACCGGAGACTGTGGACTGGGACCTGTTTTTGGGTTCGGCTCCCAAACTACCCTATAATCCCGAGCGGTTTTTCCGCTGGCGCTGCTACAAAGACTATTCGGGTGGCATGTCCACCGATCTGTATGTACATACCTGCACCTCGATCAACCACATCATGGGATCTGGAATTCCCGAGAGCGTGATCGCCATGGGCGGTCTTTACCGGTGGCTGCTGTCGCGGGATGTACCGGATACGATTAACGCATCTCTGCGTTACAAAGAGGGCTTTATGGTGAGCTTAAGCGGGACATTCAACAACCGGCACGGCGAAGATGGCGGCCTCAGATTCCTGGGCACTGAGGGTACGCTGGCTTTCAGCGGCGGCCTTCGATTCATCCCGGAACGCATCAATGAGAGTAATGGCTGGATTGTTGACAGCTGGCCTGAGGACCTTGCTGAAGCCTACTATGATGATCCCGGAATCGTGCATGAAGAGCGACCCAACTCGCGCCCCCCAAGCGTAGTGGAGGGCGAGGAAGTATATCATGCGGAGGGGCAGAACGGGATACTGGCGCATCTGCAGGAGTTCCTGGATGGCGTGCGAGAGGGTAATGCCACCAAGGAGGATGCCACCGTGGGGCACCACGCGGCAGCCTGCGCCCACATGATCAATACCGCTTTGGAAGAAGAGCGCACGGTCCACTGGGATGGTCAGTCGCTGGCGCTGAAGTGATTCGGGATTGATGTCGCCGTAGTGCAGATCTGGCATGTGTCGGACAGCACCAGCTCCGGTCGGGCAGTCAAAACTAATCGGCATCATGTGAATTAGCCGCTACCGGCTCCTGCGCGAAGCACTCAGGGTCTGCGCCACAGGAATATTTTCCGAGTTTTGATACCCACCTGAGCCTGATTATGGCCCGTTTTCTGTTGCAAAATAAGGATCATTCCCCACATGACAGCCAATTCTGGGTAGAATGTGCGTTGCATTCCCCACCTCGCGGTTCCCACCGTTTCTATAGCACAGACTCCTCGGCATCGTCTTCTTGAAGAAGCCCCCGAAACGTGGGGTCGCCCACTACCACTACCACATATTCCCGTTCAATCTCACGGTGAAACCGCTCGGGTAACCGTGCCCAGTCCCTCGCCTCAACAAGAAACGGAATCATGGATTCCCGCACGGCCTCCTCAAAGTCCATCAGCCGGCCGATCGGAATCTTCCCAAGCCTCGGTCCCCGCAGCACAAGGTCAAGGTCACTCCCCTCATGACCTCGGCCGTTGACACGGCTGCCGTAGGCCCACACTTCAACACCCGGCAAATGTTGGCGGAACAGGGCTTCAAGCGCGCGCCGATGCCTGGCGGACAAGCGCAAAAGGTTAGGCATCGTCCGGCCGTTCAATGACATCGGCGAGGGTCTTGGCATCGCCAATAAAGGCCGGAAGCAGCTTCAGCGTCGCTTCCGCAAAGTCCTGGCCATAGTCGTGAGCCGTGAAGTTGCGGTTGTCGCGGTAGCGCAGCCATCGTTCGACCGTTTCACAGTCCATAAGGTCATGGCGAGCCGCGTGGCGGAACAGATCCTTGAAATGCAGGCGGTCCGCTTGGCGATTGCTCGCGAACCAGGCAGCGAGACGCTTGCGCAGCAGCTTTCCGCTTTGCTCAAGGACGAGTTCAAACTCTTTGACGCAGGCGGCGCGATAAATGTCGTACATGACATCGTCGCAGTCCTCCTGCCGTGTGATCCCCTCGAACGCTCGTTCGAGCGACACGATGCAGCGGCGCAGGAAGGTGGTGTTGATGCTCACTGCCATCTGCCTCCGACCCCCGGCGGTCTCAGAGTCTCCGTGATCGCGGCTTCAAGCAGGGTGCCTCCGGCTTGCTGCTCGTGTAGTTCGGCACCCAGCCACTTCATTTTGTCCTCAAACGGCTCACCATCGTCCTTCTGGGGCTCAGTGCCGACATTTCGGCCCGATATCAGCATATGGCCGCGCTTTCGGACCTCGGCCGGCCACTCGCCGCCCCAGTCCAATACGTTGAACGACGGATTGGCGAATATGAAGTCCGCTTTCAGGTCTGTATGGCGGTCGTTGTAGAAGCTGCCGCCGCGGATGGTCAGGTTAATCCTTGCGGGCCGCCGCATCGTGTAATTCGATAGGTCGCCCCTCGCTGCGCCGCCGGCGACATGGATGAACTCGACCGACTGCACAAACATACCGGAGGAGCAGCAGGAATCGTAATCGCGCCCCCGCTCGGCCATTGCCCACAGTTCGGCCTCATAGCCGATTGTGGCTCCACTGTTGATCTTCTTACCCACCATCTTCTTTCGTTACCTTCGTTCTCAGGTTCCGGGGCCTCTCGATCGCTGGATAGTCCTCGCAAGATACGAGGTGTCAGGATATACGATTGGGCGCGATTCGTTGGGTGCGTCCATATGATCAATCCCGCTTTGGAGGAGGAGCGCACGGTCCACCCGGATGGTCAGTCAATGGCGCTGTGGTAATCCGGGATCTATGTGTCCAGACTGCAGATCCGGCGTGTGCTGGACAGCTACAGCTCCGACCAGACAGGCCGTAACTGATCTGTACCATGGGCTTTCTGGGGCATAGTATGAATACTGAGTGCTGGACCCTGCCATGATGTGTCCGTTGAATTGAGACCTACTCATGCATTTGTCACACCGCAGGCCGGGTAGACTTCCCACCGTGAACACTCGGCTCGGCGCACCACTGAAGACGGAGCAGGTCCAATCCTTGCAAAAGGGACTCATCCATGCTAAGCATGCGGAATAAGGCCCTGTCGAGATCCTTGCGCACATTGTCCCGGTAGGCCTCATTTGCTGGCAAGAAAGATCGCATCTTGAACTCGTTGTAAATGTTATCGCAGGAGGCCAGCTGCCCTATAGTGAGCTTTCTGGCATCAATCGTGCGCAGCTCGGGTAGCCGCGATATCGTCAATCTCGCCCGCCCCTGCTGCTGCCGCGAACCCTGGTACCAGAAAGTCATCAGCCCCAGCGTTGAATTGGCCCACAGAAGAACGGCGCGTGAATGTTTTTCATCAAGCGGAATCACATTTGGCCACGCTGTGCCTCCTATGCAGGATCGTGGAGTTAAGCACATGGCAAGGCTCTGTGAATTCAACTGGAAATCCAGATTGCTGTGCAATCTTGAGGCCTTAGCCCAAATCTCATTCGCGCGCGCTTCCCGCCCCGGACGCACATCCCCGCAGGAATCCGGCTGCACTTCAAACTGTCGCTCCTTGTGCGCGCTATGGCTCCACAGCATAGGATAGGTTGGGACCTCTCCGGCCCTTATGTCCCGGCGGGTGAAGGCACCCTGACGCTCGTTGACAATTTCCCGGTGGACCAGTCCCCGCTCGGCAATCTCTCCAAGCGGTACTATGGGAACGGCCCTGACTTGAGTCTCGCGCGGAAGTAACAGCTCACCCGTCTGGAGCGCTTTAGCCGCCCGTACGACCTCCTTGTGCAGAACACCGACCCCGCCGGCATCCAGGATTTGCTCCTTGAATTTATGCCCTGCCCAAATCCTGTGTGCGCACTCACTGGCCTCCAGCAGTGTTCGCGGCCGAGCCGGAAGCGAAGTAAACTGGGTTCGCCCCCCCCCATTTTTTGTGGCCACTACAAGGCATTCAGCCATCCCCGTGTCAGCTGAAAATGCACGGGAATACTGACCACTTGATGCAATCCCAATGACCCGAATCCGGTCGTAATGCTCATGCAGGGCCGCGCGTGCCCGCTTCCAGGAAGCTCCTGAGGTGAACGAAAAAGGCAGCACCAGAGCCAGCACACCGCCATGTTTGAGCTTAACATGGGCCAGGTCCATAAAGTTTGAAGCCAAGCCGGCGTGGCCGCTGCCGAACAACATGCGCTTGCTCCGCTTGAGCTTCTCTGACATCGCCTTCTGCTCATCTTCAGAGGTGTTGAATCCGGCAAATGATGGCACCGGAACATGGGCAATAGCGTGATTTGTCGGACGGGTGAAGGGCGGATTCATGATCACCACATCACAGGTCCCATCAGCGACATCGAGCCTTGAAGGCTTGCCCTCCCGTTCGCTCATGTCACCGCCAACAATTTGCATATCGCTGGTACTGAACAAACTGGGCACATGCTGATCGGTAAGCAGGCTCAATGCACCGAGCGCCACCTCGCCTTCCTCATTCTTCCCGTACGGCAGTGTGTGGACCATTGAAGCCCTGTATACCAAACCCGGATGAGGGCTGGAAAGCATGGAGGCCGTGATATGCGTGGCAGCGGGCATGATGTCTGAAGCAATCAGACTCCGCTCAACCATTTTCCGGTGGATGTGCCTGTCATTGCCGCCACCTCGCCTGAATCTGCGGTAGATGGCCCGCTGCACGGCAGAAATCAGAGTACCCGTCCCGCAGGCAAAATCGGCCACCCGAAGGCCGCAAATTGCATCGCCATCGGACCAGTCAATGTTCAGTCTGTCAATAGCCAAGTCGGCCAGCAGCTGAGCCGACTCCGGCAGCGTGTAGAATGTGGCCAGGTATTTCCGGTCAGCAATCAGCTTCTGAAACAAGCGGCCCGTGAGGTCATGGAATGTAGTTGATCCGAGCGCTGCCACCTGTTCCGATGCATCATTGAGTCTGGCGGCGACTCGTGGGACAAGGCGATCTGGAATTCGCCTTAGAATTTCCCTGGCGATGCTGAATACGGGCCAATAGTTTACTCGCAGAACCTCGCCCCAAGCCGCATCTATGCTGGATGCTGAGTAGTACTTGGCGCGTAGTTCGTAGAGCCCTGGTATACCCGGCTGATCCTCGATGGCGTAGTGGAATACGAACGCGTTGACCAAAATAGCGACAGCCATTTTGGTCGTCTGGTCCGAATCCGCCTGGTGAAGCAATTCCGCCATGGTCCCCAGAGCATGATCACTGATCTGCTGATGGAGCATCAGTGAAACGCCTTCAATAGTGTCTTCTAGTATAGCTGCCCCAGCCTGCAGCCTCTTTTCGGATAGCGACACGAGCTCCACGGCATCTGCCAGGCGGTCCACACTGCCTTGAAGCCAATCGGTCTCCGGCCATCTGGTTACTGATTCGTCAACATCCAGGTGGTGTGTGGCATAGTTGAGATTCGCAGAATTCAACCGGCCGGGATCTTGTCGGAGAAACTCCGGCATCCCTACTGAAATGGCACTCTCAATTCTCTCATTGATGCCCTTAACCATCTCTCCCAAACGCGACTCTGCTTCACGTTCTACCTGAGGGCCCGCCCTGAATTCAGTTTCAATAGCCACCGGTTGCCCGCCGGGAGGCTGAACCAGAAGGTCCGGCCGGGCTGCCGAATTCCCCACCAGTACATCCGTACACTCCGCAAAAAGCGTTCTGTCGGGCACCCACTCCGGGTTGCGTTCACTCAGCAATCGGCCTAGCGCGCGATTCAGCGACGACTCAATATTCCTCGGCATCTGGCATGAATTTGGTGCCAATGACCTCTACCCCGACAGTTTCTTCAGGTGGTCAGACAGCCTAAGCGCTAGCGCGATCAGGGTCAAGGTTGGATTTGGTGCGCCGGATGTCGGAAACACGGCCGCGCCCGCTACGAATAGATTTGCAATGCTGTGCACCCGGCAATTGGCATCCACCACTCCCTGACTGCTGTCCCGATGCATGCGCACAGCGCCCATATGGTGAAAGCCGCCGCTCAAGAAGGAGGGCCACGAAGTGTCGTCCTCCAGCAGCCAATCCAGAATCTGGACCCGACCCAGCCCCGTGCGGCCGAATTCATGGGCAAGCTCACTAAACATCACGAGAATTGAGCGCTTATCTTGCGCAGTCAGCTTCCAGTGCAGGTCCACCTGCGGCATGCCCAGCGCGTCTGTCTGATCGCTAAGCAGCACGCGAGAATCGGGGTTGGGTGCCTGCTCCGACCGGCATTGCAGCCGGAAGTCACGACGCACCTCAACCGACAGCGGCAGCGGGACCGCAGGCACATCCGATGGGTCATGTTTGCGGAGCCACTGCCCGAGATCCCGCTCAGTGAAATTCTGAAAGAAGCTCCGCATCTGCGCCGGGAAAGTACCAGGGCGTAATGAAGCCGTGCCGTTGAGGACCCTGTGCTCACGCTGCATCTCTACTGAGAGGCCAAGTTCGGCGCTGGGCAGCCGAGGGCCGCCAAAGCTGTGTCGGTACAGGGGTAAAGCCGATGGCTCGCTCAATACCAGCTGCGCACCGCCCATCTCCAAGTGCTCGGCGAAGAATCGCCCTACCAGGTCACGGTCGTTGCCCAGCCCGGCGGCTGCCTGATTACTTGAGCTGAGCAAAAGACGGGCATTCTGAATAGTCCCGCACGCCAGAACATAATGCCGCGCCTCTACCCGATGGGACTTCCCGTTCGGGGTCTTCACGCGTAGGCCAACAGCCCGGCGGACAGACTCGTTAGCCTCAATTTCGACCGCATTCGCGTAGGTGTACAGATGCACATTCTCGGAATCCATCACCGGCTGACGATACCTGCTGCCGAATCGCGTCGGTGGGCTATACTGCCACAGTTTATGCCGTATCCGGCGCTCATCAAAGGGTAAATGCCTTCTGTCCGGGGCCTGAGCTGCGTAATAGGCCGTGTCGTAGGCAAACGGCCCCAACTCCACATACTGCTGCGCTCGCTCATAGAACGGAATCAGATGATCCAGGTCAAAGGGCCAGCCGCTGTAAGGCACCCACTCGCGTTTCATCAGATCCACCTCATCCATCGGAGAACACCACCCCGCCCAGTGCCCCGTCGTACCGCCGAAATACCGCAGGCGCGCAGCCTCCAACGGCACCTGATACGGATCACCTAAACTCTGGCCCCGATTGAGCGCCTGCAGCTCCGGCTCATAACTGAATCCGCCTCCCTCCAACAGAATGATCTTTTCTCTGTGACCCAGCCACTCTACTGCCAGACTGATGCCAGCAGCCCCGGCCCCGACTATGCAGAGATCGCCCTGAATCAGTGAGCCATCCTCAAGGGTGCGCGCATCCGTATGCATTCACCAGCCCACCATGGAATACAGGGCGCACTGCCGAGCCTCAGTCACCGACAGCATCCAGCCGTGCAAAACTACCGTGCGTCTGCCCGCGAATTCTTGACTGATGGCATTCGCCAACGCCGCCTCATGGTCAGTACTGCGTTTGATCGCGCCCAGAATCAATTGTGCCAGGCACCGGGCATTGTCTTCATCCGGGTAACGAAGCCGATAACTCATTCCGAGCGTGTTGATCTGCGAGGCACTCAGCATCTCCTGCAGCGCCGGGACTGACCACCACGGCCGCTCTTCAGCATCGGCAACCGCCAGCCCCACTGCTGCGATAGGTAAGCAGGCCATAAAGTCACGCCGAGTCATACTTCTGAGTGCCGTTTATCCAATCGCAATATACGATCGGTGTCTCACCCTGAACTCATGCTGCCGGACCGAACTGAGACCGCGGGCGGATTATGATTACTCTCCGCGGCGCGAGCCATTAGGCAGAGAACGAGCAGAGATCCAGACACCTTGGCGAATCCGTTTCTGTGGAATTGTTTCAAGCTCATACCCCAAGGTCACTACTTTGTGTTTGCCAGAAAAAGCCGATTTTCGGAATTTCAAAGGTGCGACGTTCTCTGGCAAACACTATGTAAGGTCTTCCAACTTCCGCACCCGGTCCAACTGCTTCAATGAGGCCCAGGCCATGCGGCCCGGGATACCCGACCTGTTATGCGATGAGTATGGCAAATCCGATACCGCTTCAATGAGGCCCAGGCCATGCGGCCCGGGATACCGGCGAGCGACCTCAACTCACGGCCTGTAGACCCTGAAGCTTCAATGAGGCCCAGGCTATGCGGCCCGGGATACTAGAAATCTGTACTATGCTAACTTACGCAATGGGTTCGCTTCAATGAGGCCCAGGCCATGCGGCCCGGAATACGCCGCGCTTGTCCCGACCCGCGCGGAGAGTCAGGAATGCCTTCAATGAGGCCCAGGCCATGCGGCCCGGGATACAGCCAAGGAATCTCGTCGTAGGCTTCCAACTCCCCAACCTTCAATGAGGCCCAGGCCATGCGGCCCGGGATACCTGCGTGGTCTGCCCGACCCGCGTAAAGCGGACGTGCTTCCTTCAATGAGGCCCAGGCCATGCGGCCCGGGATACCATCGAGATCGAGACGGTCATGTCCATTCTGCACGGCCCTTCAATGAGGCCCAGGCCATCCGGCCCGGGATACGTGCCGGGTGCAGTTGTGTGCTGCGCAGTGACGACGTGCCTTCAATGAGGCCCAGGCCATGCGGCCCGGGATACCGGAGCTGATACCACGCACGATACAGCGAGTTGACCGCCTTCAATGAGGCCCAGGCCATGCGGCCCGGGATACCACATCATTTTCACACCACAGAACCGGATGAAGAGATACCTTCAATGAGGCCCAGGCCATGCGGCCCGGGATACAGGTCACGGGTCCAGAGGGGCAATGAATTACGGAGCACCTTCAATGAGGCCCAGGCCATGCGGCCCGGGATACATCGGATTCGTAGCGCTCCGCCCCCCATCGGCGCCGCCTTCAATGAGGCCCAGGCCATGCGGCCCGGGATACGCTTGCGCGCACGAGCCAGCAGGATGCACCGATACGTCCTTCAATGAGGCCCAGGCCATGCGGCCCGGGATACCCGTCATCAGACCGGCCTTTTGCCAGCCCAGATTCAGCCTTCAATGAGGCCCAGGCCATGCGGCCCGGGATACCCGTGACGGCCGCGGAGAGCGCCAGTCCGGACGGCGTGCCTTCAATGAGGCCCAGGCCATGCGGCCCGGGATACTGCTCTCAATGGGTGTTTTTTTTTCGCGCCCATCACCCTTCAATGAGGCCCAGGCCATGCGGCCCGGGATACGATACCTGCGCGTCGCGTGCTCAATGCAGCCGCCTACCTTCAATGAGGCCCAGGCCATGCGGCCCGGGATACACCGATCACAGCGCGTTGAAGCTCCGGACCCAGCATCCTTCAATGAGGCCCAGGCCATGCGGCCCGGGATACTGCGACATGAACGAATCACTAATCCCGAAGTCCTGCATCCTTCAATGAGGCCCAGGCCATGCGGCCCGGGATACTTCGATGGCGTTCTCGCCGATATGGGCGCTCTTCAGCCTTCAATGAGGCCCAGGCCATGCGGCCCGGGATACTTTCCGAGTATGAGCGCGGTGTCAGGATTCCGCCGACGCCTTCAATGAGGCCCAGGCCATGCGGCCCGGGATACCCGGATGAATCCAGTGCCTGCACTCCGGGTCCTCGACCCCTTCAATGAGGCCCAGGCCATGCGGCCCGGGATACCCCGCGCGATCGTGACCCTCCCGGCTATGGCCATGGGCCACCTTCAATGAGGCCCAGGCCATGCGGCCCGGGATACCATTTTTACTATCGCCTATGTGTGGGGGTACAGTCCGTCCTTCAATGAGGCCCAGGCCATGCGGCCCGGGATACGGGACAACAATGCCGGCAGCCAGCCAGTCAACCGCCCCCTTCAATGAGGCCCAGGCCATGCGGCCCGGGATACCTTCTGAGTGCCGGCATGCTGGGGCTGTCCGTGGCGCTCCTTCAATGAGGCCCAGGCCATGCGGCCCGGGATACGAGGATGTCTGGATCGGCGAGGCCGCCTCGGGATCCCCTTCAATGAGGCCCAGGCCATGCGGCCCGGGATACATGAAGCCAGGTATCAGTGCGAACTCGCCCTAGAACAGCCTTCAATGAGGCCCAGGCCATGCGGCCCGGGATACCAGTAAATATTCCTGATACTGCTCGCCGCCCGAGACATACCTTCAATGAGGCCCAGGCCATGCGGCCCGGGATACGCGGCGGACCGGGCGGAACGGCGGCGGCTGGCGGAATCCTTCAATGAGGCCCAGGCCATGCGGCCCGGGATACTTGCGGACAGTCCTTAGGTTCGCCGCACCTTTCAAACCTTCAATGAGGCCCAGGCCATGCGGCCCGGGATACCCGAACCCAACACCAGCTCACGGCCCACTTCACCCACTTCCTTCAATGAGGCCCAGGCCATGCGGCCCGGGATACCCTCACCCACGCCTTCCGGCGGGTGAATGTCCACATTCCTTCAATGAGGCCCAGGCCATGCGGCCCGGGATACATTCACTTCCAGCATCCCGAACGCCTGGAGGAGCATCCCTTCAATGAGGCCCAGGCCATGCGGCCCGGGATACCTGAAAGAAATTCCTCATGGACGGCACACGCCGACCGGACCTTCAATGAGGCCCAGGCCATGCGGCCCGGGATACGATACAGGAATTGTCTAATATGGATAGTTTCTGACACCTTCAATGAGGCCCAGGCCATGCGGCCCGGGATACTACTCGATGAATACGAGGTCGAGGCAGGCTATGAGTACCTTCAATGAGGCCCAGGCCATGCGGCCCGGGATACGCTCCGTGGTGGCAAAGGCGCGGGACGATGGGATGTATCCTTCAATGAGGCCCAGGCCATGCGGCCCGGGATACACGCGCGGCCGCCCTGACCCAGCAGGCAAATCGGCTCCTTCAATGAGGCCCAGGCCATGCGGCCCGGGATACCTTCATTCCAGCGCCTTGAGGCCTGCAGCTGGTGCAACCTTCAATGAGGCCCAGGCCATGCGGCCCGGGATACGACCAATGGCAAGCTGGTGACATTCCTGTCCCGACCCCCTTCAATGAGGCCCAGGCCATGCGGCCCGGGATACGCGGCAGTGCCGGGGGCAGAAGACCATGAGGGATTTGTCCCTTCAATGAGGCCCAGGCCATGCGGCCCGGGATACTTGGCGGGATTGCATAACCCATCTGTCAGGTGGTGGGGGCCTTCAATGAGGCCCAGGCCATGCGGCCCGGGATACGGGTTGTGTCTATCGGCGGGACGATCCCAAAACTACCCCTTCAATGAGGCCCAGGCCATGCGGCCCGGGATACACGTGCCGCGGGTAGTAGAGCTGGTCCGAATGTACCCCTTCAATGAGGCCCAGGCCATGCGGCCCGGGATACCTCAAACAGCGGGCGCAACCCCGAGACTCCATGGACAACCTTCAATGAGGCCCAGGCCATGCGGCCCGGGATACGCCGTCAACATCGGCAGTGGCCTGCCGGGTAATATGCCTTCAATGAGGCCCAGGCCATGCGGCCCGGGATACCCGATGACATACCTCAGCACCTACTGCCCGCCCGGAAGCCCCTTCAATGAGGCCCAGGCCATGCGGCCCGGGATACTTGGGATTCCCTGCCCGGCGGATACTTCGGACCCGGCACCTTCAATGAGGCCCAGGCCATGCGGCCCGGGATACTGGTGACGGTAACGATGTCATTCACGCGTTCATTCACCTTCAATGAGGCCCAGGCCATGCGGCCCGGGATACAATAGCAACGTCCGCCGAGGCCGGCAGGGTCCCTACCCTTCAATGAGGCCCAGGCCATGCGGCCCGGGATACTGTGCCCGGTCTGACGGTTCAGATTGAGCGGAGGGTCCTTCAATGAGGCCCAGGCCATGCGGCCCGGGATACCTGCACGATCTGCTTGTTAATGTCCGTGGCGGTATTCACCCTTCAATGAGGCCCAGGCCATGCGGCCCGGGATACCTTCTTTGCCCCCCACCTATGGGCCATCCGCGTCTCCCTTCAATGAGGCCCAGGCCATGCGGCCCGGGATACTCTGAAAGACATTGTCGCCACGGCGACCGATTGGAACCTTCAATGAGGCCCAGGCCATGCGGCCCGGGATACGCGTAGTTGAATCGTCGTGACATGAGGCAATTTAGGTCCTTCAATGAGGCCCAGGCCATGCGGCCCGGGATACATGATCATCCACTGAAGAATGCCGCCTGCCTGCTCGCCCTTCAATGAGGCCCAGGCCATGCGGCCCGGGATACCCCAATGGAAATCATCCTGCCCCCTCCTCCTCTATGAACCTTCAATGAGGCCCAGGCCATGCGGCCCGGGATACTTTTCCTATAGGCAGCTTTGCGGTCTTCCTTAACACCCCCTTCAATGAGGCCCAGGCCATGCGGCCCGGGATACTTGCCGAGCATGTCCTACGCACGCACATGAGACTCTGGCCTTCAATGAGGCCCAGGCCATGCGGCCCGGGATACCCGGCCTCCAGGAAGCGGATTGTCTGGTGATCACCTCCCCTTCAATGAGGCCCAGGCCATGCGGCCCGGGATACATGAGCGAATCCTGTCGTTACAGCTGCTGGTCAACGCCCTTCAATGAGGCCCAGGCCATGCGGCCCGGGATACCGCACCCAGGTAGGCGTTGTCCGTCCAGTCTTTCACAACCTTCAATGAGGCCCAGGCCATGCGGCCCGGGATACTTTTGCTCGGAACCTGTGTAGAAGCCATTACCGGCACCTTCAATGAGGCCCAGGCCATGCGGCCCGGGATACCCTGGCTCCGCCTGGCAGGGGGACCTGCTGGCGGTCAGCCTTCAATGAGGCCCAGGCCATGCGGCCCGGGATACGTCGTACACGCCGAGCTCTTCCGACAGATCTGACTTCCCTTCAATGAGGCCCAGGCCATGCGGCCCGGGATACGTGTCCAATGGAAATCATCCTGCCTCCTCCTCTATGACCTTCAATGAGGCCCAGGCCATGCGGCCCGGGATACCGGGCGTGCGCGGCAGCGACATTTTGGAATCCGTGAACCTTCAATGAGGCCCAGGCCATGCGGCCCGGGATACAACGGCAGAGCGGCTGTGGGTGAGCAGGGAAAATACCCGCCTTCAATGAGGCCCAGGCCATGCGGCCCGGGATACCGGGTCCACCCCGGCCAGCCATTCCATCGAGACACCAACCTTCAATGAGGCCCAGGCCATGCGGCCCGGGATACTTTTCCTATAGGCAGCTTTGCGGTCTTCCTTAACACCCCCTTCAATGAGGCCCAGGCCATGCGGCCCGGGATACTTGCATGTCTGAGCATTCTCAGGAGTGTCATAGAAACACCTTCAATGAGGCCCAGGCCATGCGGCCCGGGATACGTCCTCAAACAACTCGCCCTTGCATTCCGGGAGTTCTTCCTTCAATGAGGCCCAGGCCATGCGGCCCGGGATACGGGACACGGTCGCGCCAATCCGACGGCTGTGCGGAACCTTCAATGAGGCCCAGGCCATGCGGCCCGGGATACAATTCTGACCTCGCTGCTAAAGCCGAGTGAAAACTTCCTTCAATGAGGCCCAGGCCATGCGGCCCGGGATACTCAACCGCCAGGCCGGATCCCAGCGGTTCTTTGGGTTCCTTCAATGAGGCCCAGGCCATGCGGCCCGGGATACATGCCTCGGAAGTTGAAACAGGATCCCGTCGGCGTATCCTTCAATGAGGCCCAGGCCATGCGGCCCGGGATACGGCGTGTGGCGTGGTCAGGATCGGCTCCGCAAGGCAAGCCTTCAATGAGGCCCAGGCCATGCGGCCCGGGATACTGCACCTGTCGCAAGCTCTTATGATACCACTATTTGCGGAAGGACCTGCGAGAGGTAGTTAACTTCGGACAATTCCTGGCCAACAAGTGTTGTAAAATAGCAGAATGTCAAAGAGCTAACTCCTTGTGTTAGCACACAATACGAGAGTCGCGAGAGCTGCCCAAGAACTTGACACCGCTGAAGCGCTCGCACCACCAACGGCGAGCACATTTCACACAATCGTGGGCTGCCGCTTGGGTGCTTCGTACTGCCTGCCGAGACTCTCCACCCTTACATCAACTTTATCCGCTGGTCCCAGATCCATGATAAGGATGTGATCTTGGGCCATATTCATCGCCTCTTCCAAACTCGCGGTCATCTCGGATCTTCGCCGCCCAGTTAGCCTGCACTGGAACACAGAAAATTGAAGCCAATGTCCGAAACCCTTCAGGATTCGGAAAACCCGTCGCAAACGCTTGGGATCCGAAATGTCGTAGGTCACTATGTATAACCGTTCATTAGCCATGCCACCTTAACGCGGGAGGTAATGGGGATACTCCTCAATTTCTCCTTGGAAATGGCGGGCAAGCAATCTGCACTGCACTTCAATCAGCCTGCGCATTGAAACCCTGTACCCGAAATACGGGTGCGTGGTCACGTTTTCAAGCCGACGCTCAAACGCGGCGATTAATGCCTTCCGCCCCGCTGGCTTTAGTGAGCAGGCCCCACCATTAAATACGAAGTCATTGGGTTTGATTTCTCCGTTGTTGATGACCTGGATTACGCACGAGTCAGACACGATCGAGCGGAATGGCTCCATCAGGTCCAGAGCTAATGCCGGGCGGTTATGCCGCGGCCGGTGGTAAAGACCCAGGTAAGGGTCAAGCCCTACCGACGCAATCGTAGTGCTGAACATCCTTACAAGCAGCGCATAGGCCAAAGATAACATCGCGTTAACGGGGTCCGTGGGCGGGCGCCTGTTTCTGGTTGCAAACGAGAAGGTCTGAACTTTTTCAGGTGCGCTATTTGCCAGCATCCTGTCAAACTTGCCGAAGTAAACCGCAGCAGCCTCGCCTTCCAAACCGAGCAGGTGCTGGACATTGCTGACATGGGATATTCTTTTTGAAATCCGCTTGAGCCTCACCAAGGTGTTCTCTTTACCTTCAACCGTCTTTTCCGGCCGCCAATTTCGGCGAAGCAAGGTGCGGGAATTCTTCACCTTAGCCTCCACTATGCTCTTTGCGAACATCAGGCTGCGACTGCTGCTAAACGCCGCACGGTACTGGGCCTCCCGGACAGCCACATTGCCGCTCCCGGTCCCTATTGTGTGCCCAAGAAACCACCCACCTCCAGAGTGCCAGGATACAGGAATTTCAGCCCTCATCAGAGCGTGAAGTGCAGGGGTAGTTACTGATACGGGTCCGTATAGGACCACCTGCGAAACCGAGATCAGGGGGACCTCAGTCGTTTCCTGCTTGGTTTGCACGACTAGCCGCCCACCGGACTTACGAAGCCGTGCGCCTGGCACTTGGACGTAAAGCGGTAAGGCTGGATCGTCCGATGGATTCAACGGACGCGGAGTCTTGCCCGTCCTGAATAGATTGGTTTCGTCAGGTAGGCAGATGCCTGCCAAAGAACAACGGGGACACTTGGGGCTGTCCTCCAACGGGGGTGGGCGCTTGCGAGAGGCTTCAACATCTCTGAGTCCGCGGATCGCTTCAAGAGTCGTGGCTCTAAGCTGTTCGTCAAGAATCACGCGGACCCTCTCCCGAGAGCCTACAAACCACAAAGCACCGTGGTCAACAGTGTAGCCGTTATCTTCAAGAATCAATGCCTGAACGCACACCTGCACCCTCTCCGGCTCGTATGCACCGGCTGGAATATGCGGACGCTTTCCCTTCTTGAAGTCCACGGGCATGACCTTGCCGTTGGCGAATTCAATCACATCAATCTTCGCGATAACCCCCAACCGTTCCGAAGATAAGGTGACCGAACGCGCCTTTGACATCGCTTTATCCAGTTCGTCGGGCTCAGGAAGTTGCCCGCTTCCTTTGTCAACTCGGACATGGACTCGCTTGCCTTCAGCCGTATCAGTGCTAGCTGCCCATTCACCCTCTATCCATTCCAGATATGCCAGCCTCGGGCAGTAAACCCACTCATTCACCATCCGAGCAGGCACCAGAGGAGATCTGAAACCCGAGGCCTCCGATGGGCGCTGTCTCGCATTTGGACTCTCACCGCTCATGATCAGTTCTGCTCAAGAAATTGTTGTGTTTCCTTCTTTTTAGCGCCCGTGACGGGTACAGCCCTACGGTCCAGCCAGCCAGTGAGGCCCTTCTCGCAAATTAGCGGCAGGAGGCGTGGCTTTTCTGCCGATAGATCTCACCAATTGGATGCCACCCAGTCGATTCGGTTTCTCACTATCCCACATATGGCCGATTGGATCGGGCACTTGGAAACGTACGATATTCCCGTCAATAGCGAGAGCAAGTCCGGCGTAGCACCGCCCCATTATGTGGTCGGTGCCACCCGGGAATGCTAGGCCCATGCCCACACCATACCGGTTCCTCATGTGAAAACGCACCAGTAGACTCAACATCTGAGATCACATGGAACGAGCAGGCATCGGTTTAGTCGGCCCCGCAGGCACCAAAAACGCCGAGCCCAAAATGGCAGCCATACCCAATCGCTAATGGCCCCTTGACTTCCTGTGGGAACTCAATCTCCAATAGTGCGCCAGACGAATCGCGCTGCACCTCCCTTCCACGCGACCGGAATCGATGAAAATGGAGCGCGTGCCGCCTGACTGACCCCACACTGATTTCGTCCAATTCCGTAATGCGAACACCCTCCGTATCAATTCCCCGAAGCCGAAGCAGCCTAATCACTTCACCCCGATACCCTTTTCTCTTCAAGTAACCCGCTGCAAGGAAAGGAGTAACGCTTCGCCACCGCTTTGAAACTGCAAGCAGCCGTGAACTTCCTTCAAAGTCCTTCAGTTGTCCAAATCCTTCAAGCGCTAATCGCCACTCTTGTACCTTGGAGGCGTTTCTCAATTCATCTCTGCCCCGCTGAGACGAAAGCCATATCCGAGTGATTCTGTCTAGGCGATCCTGAATCTCGCGGTTGATTCCTCCAGATACGTAAACGATTATGTGATCGATCCAGCCATCATCATCTGCGTCCTCTGGTAGCCAAAAAGCATGCGGATGCGTCGGGTCATTCACTGGACCGCGCGCCCCGTTGCGCCCGGAAATCTGCCAAGGAGCCAGAGGTGTCCGAGCGCCAGTACCCTCGCCTTCACCCCACCCAAACTGTGACATGGCCGCTGCACGCATGACTTCACCAATCTTGATGGCATCTTCGATTCTCGGACGCGGATGCCCGGCTAATACGTAGCGGGCTATCGTTGGCTGATCCGTCAATTTATCGCTGCGGCCTTTCCATCTTTTCCCTGGTGTAACTGTCCTAGGTCTAGTGAGGCTGTCGCGGGCATAGATGACCTCAACCACAGCAGGAGATCTGTTCCACCGAATATTTCGTAGATCAGCAGTGTCCACGGAAAGTGCATCCACAAGGCTGACAGGCAGCGTGTCTACTCCGTTCCTTGACCGAAAGGATTTCGCGGCCTTGCGCTCCAACTGTAACTCGGAATGCGGTCGACTGGCTTCTGCCTGGATACGCTGCTTTTCTTGAACTATCAGTCGTTGACGCTCGGCCTGATACGATTCTTGCGAGCGGGCCACCAAAAGGCTCAATTCCTCTCCACTATAGCCATCTTCTGCCGGACCGCAGTTGGGCTCGACGGTTGATTCAGTAAACACCCAACAGTCTGCCCAGCTCTCCGCACGCCCGAAATACCCCAACGAAGATGCCAGATCTGAGGCTAGAGCCAAAAAGTGCTTTTCCAGCTTTAATTCTGGCCACAGGATGTGGATTTCCTTCCCGTGCGGCAGGTGGAGGAATGAGTCAAAAATAAGGGACTTAGTTTCAGACTTCCCACTTTTTACGGGCATATAGTGACGAGTGTGTCCATGAACACTGCCTTCTGGAAGGTAAAATACAGGCAGATCACTGGCGAGAGCATTGATCAACTGAGCCAAATCTTGCTGGCTCCATCTCTGCCGGTCACCCTTACGCCAATAACAAGCGATTAGCGCCCTGAGTACTCGCAAGGGTTCCGGCGGCCAAGCTACATCGGCCTCGTTGACGTTTCGACCCCAAGGAGTCGCGTGGTAGCGTCCGGTCAAGAACCGAATACTGAGTCCAAACATAGAGATTACTTCTCGTACTTAACGGTCAGTACTCTCGCGTCACCAAACCCGCCTGCTCCAATCCCATCAATCAGGCCTGGAAATTCATCACCAATCGCCTGTAGCGTTGGCATCTTGAACCCGATGGGCCGAGTCACGCGCAAATCAACGAGGTCAAGGTCGCATGCAGTGCGAAGACGTAATCCCTGCTCAAGAAATTTCTGGATCTTGAACAAGGCCAGCAAGATCAGCAACTGCTCTGCATCGTCCCCCAGCCCGTAGGCACGGATCTGCCGGATGTCCAGATTGAAGTACGCGGTAATCCGACCAGCTGTCCATTCGTCTCGGCTGAATGGCACATGCCCAAAGCCCTTCGCCGTGTCTCCACTCGGGTCCACCGAATCGATCTTTACCCCGCCGCTGACCGCAAGTTTGGCACCTTCGGCCTCAACAAATGCCGATAATGACCTTGGCAGGCGTAAACGCCCCCCGGCCAGATCCTTCTTAGCCAAGAATACTCCGTGCAGCAACGCGTTGACATCCATCTCCAAGAGCACTTTCGCGAGCTTTCTCAGATCAACCCGACCTTCGTCAGAGCGCGCCAACCTATCCTTGAGCATGTTTAGGACCGACTTATCCTTGCCCTCCAGTATGTACGGCGAGTTGAGGCGATGTGACTCTACGACGGAATTTGTTAGGGGCTCGCCCTTCGTATTCTCCACCTTAACCAGTGGGAGGCCTTGCAAAGGTTCCACCCAATCGTCCCGTTCTATATCCCAGCAGACGGCTTCCAATCTGTTTGCCATCGATTGGGCACTTTCGACCAGCACTATCAGCCCCCCTGTTCCATCCGGCGACTCATATACGGCATGACCCAGATTTGGGAAGCCCGTGGGCTGAAAACGAGTGCCTTGAACTGGTCTCAGATCAGCCTCAAGCAAGAGACGCGGTTCGCCGCGAAGCGGGGCCAGATCAATATTCATTTCAGATTTCTCCAAGTTTTGTTTAGTCAGTTTCAAGAATGATGCCGGGGTACGCTCGCTGTAGCAAGCTCCTCAACCCAAAGTCGGAAATAGGAATCAGCAACGCAGCTGCCAAGCGATCCGGCCGAATACCGACCCCGCATCGTCCGTGCAACAGCGTTAATCCACCACCGGTGGATTGACGGGGTGCATATGGGGATGGCATACCGGAAGACCGCGCTCTTTCAAATGCCTTCAGAACCACTTGATTGATCGCTCTGCCATCAAAGCTTCTCCCGCCAGCACGCAGCTGCTGGATTGTCCCGGTTGGTATCGGTACTGATCGCTCAGCAGGGATGGCCTTCAATCGAACCAGAGCACAGTCGGTGGCCACGACTGGCTTGACGGCCGCATAGGCAAACGGCAGTCGGGACTTAGTTTTCCTGCTGGCCTCAAGAACGGCAGGGCGAGCCCAAACCAGACCAGCAAGTAAATCGCTGCAGCGCGGGTCGTCAAACCCTTCTGAGAGAAAAGCCTCTACATCACGCAATTGAGCAAGAGTCGCACTGGCGAGAGGTTTATCTTCTAATCCCCTTACAGACGCTTCCAAAAGGCGACGCTCAAGCACCGTGATCATATTTGTCACCAGACTGCCAGGTCCCCATACAGCTACAGGCGGACGGGAATCCGGGCCCCAATTACGCAGCGAACGCAGCTTACGCCCCTTAAAGAACGTAGCAGTCTCAAATCCTCCTCTATCTCCGGGCGGATTGGTCAGCCGCACGAAATGCGCCGCCATAGGAGGTGCGCAATGCCGCGCTGATAGGCCATCATCAACTGAAGCCGACCTTAACCCGTGTGGGGGTAATCCCAGTCCGGCAAGCGAGGCAGCAATTCGAAATTCAGGGCTGCCATCATCCGCCAACTTCGTCCATGCATGAGACAGCAGCGGAGGCGGCCGAGGGACAACAACATCCTTCTTCGGCCTGCAAGTACTCAACCTAACCCCCAGCTTACCGATTGCCATGAGTACGCCGCACACGGAGTGAGGAGAAATTTCCGGCACTAGAAGCTCAAACAGTGCTTCCTCTAATTCCCGAACGGCACTCGTAACGGTAGCCACCTGCTTTTCACGGCGACCAAACTGCCGCACAGTCCGTAACCAGCCACCGCGATCCAAATCTGCAATCAGTTTCGCACCAGGCGATGCCGACGCACTCCGTCGTCCTATGGCCACCGCGTAATAGCTCTTGCCTGAACGCTGGAAGTATCCGTAGCGCTGGAATTCGGAAAAACCCCGGCTCACTCCAAGTACCGAGAGAGCACGCACAAATTCCAAGCCATCGGTTGCCGTTCGTCCTTGGATCACTGCTCGTCCTTCGCAGAATAATGCCTGTATTTCACGGAAGCGGGCTGGTTGCGCCCAAAGCGGAGCCCAAAATTCGGCTCTGGCATCCGCTTCGTCTGTCCCTTCAATTCCGCCCCAACCTGCGCTGGATGCGTCAACAGTGAATGGGAAGCTCGCTGCAGACGTAGCTTTGCTCTCGTATCGCCGCGTTGCGGCAGATGCGAAAACCGAGGCACCTTCAAGCATAAAGACATAGTCCCACGAATTGATGATTGATCCGCCTGCAAATCCAGTGGATGCATTCGGCCCGCCAGCTCCGCCTGGGGAAAACTGACCTACTTTGGCCTTTGCGAGGCGGATTTCGGGAGTATTACAGAGAGAGCTGGTCAACAGCCCTGCACTTGGGGGTCGCGGTGTTCCATCGGCAGCATTGAAAATACCTCCAGTCTTGGAGAACAGCCGCTGCATCAGATTGTTGGTGAACTCAAGACGGCCATCATTCCCTCCCGTACCCAAGACCGGCGGGAATCGCAACTGGGTCCCCGACAAGACGAGTGATGCGTCCAGCCACGGTAAGGCAGATTCTGGAAGACTTGCTCGCAACCTTTCAACCAGCCGCGGTTTGGTGTCTTTTCCTGGTTTCTCTGTCAGGCCGAATTCTCTGATAATGTCCTGCGCTATCCTGACTGAGTGTGCGAAAGCTGCAAACCGGTTATCCACGGATTCCACAACCAAGTGCTTGATTCCGTCCTTCTTATCATTTGGGTAGAATCCGCTGCCACCGTTCCATGGTGCCAGCACAGGACTCGGGGCATAACGGGTAAGGAAGAACTCAAAGATGCCCTCCAGATCCAAAGCTGTCAGGAGGTGAAATCTAACTCCCCTCCACCAACCCCGCACATGAGGATCCGCAGCCACGCCGGTAACACTGTTTCCTGCACACGAAAGAAGCCGCAACACGCCAAGTGCCTTCAGATAAGAGGCAATCGGGGTAGGCGAGCATCCGTAGAGGGTAACCTGATTAACCATCGCTATATACCCCTTCAGTCTCTTTCCTTGATGCCCGCCAATCGGCCGTCCTGAGTAAGGTCTCCAAGTATGCCAACTGGAATGGACCGAGCTGCCTGAGTAGGTCCCAGGTGCGTTCGGTCCAGCTTTCTCCCGTATCCTGGCTCAACCCCAACTCCATAATGGATAGGGTCAATGACCCTCCCTCCCAAAATTCGCCGCCTCCCAACTCAACTGAGGGCAGTTCGTCACCTTCCCAAACGCCTCTCGCAAATCGCTTCCCGGACCGCTCGGAATCAGCAATTGCCTCTTCGCGTGGCAGTGCCCGAAGGCTCGTTCGTACTTTTCCATGATGTGCTGCGATCAGATATGCCCCCAAGTCGGCCCTGCGGGACCAGGCCTGGTGAGCCAGAAAAGCCAGAGCTGAGACGAGTTCATGACGAAAATAGGCTCGATCATGTCTAAGATCTTGCCTAACGGTTTTTGCCAATAGGATGCCTTCCGGAACTTCCACCCCACCAAGTCCGCGCCGCATAGTTGCCTGAAAGACTTCGTGCGCCTTTCCTAAATCATGCCAGCGCGCCGCGCGCAGGAGCACATCTTGAGTGATATTGTCCAGACCAAGATTCACCGCCAGCCTTTTGACCTCCGTGGCCACATGGGCAAGATGGTCCTTGAGAATTACGGGGCGGCCTGTTGCGCTTTCTGAGTCTTCGTCATGTCCATCTGATACAGCACCGAGGTTCCCGGCCATCTCGGATTGATCTCCAGAATCTATTGCTACCGGAATATCGCGCACAATCCCGGTGAATCCCAATCCTTCGTGGTACCCGCCAGCTCGCGTGTCGGCCATAATGGTCAGACCTGGCCGCGGGGGCTTCGTTAGGCGCACCCAACCCGAAGGGCCAGATCCGGCCTGACCATTTCGCCGCCGTGATTGCAGATCGCGCACAAAGAATAGCCCTTTGCCAACCTTACGCTGTGCAGTCTCAATCCATTTCTTCGCTAGCCCAATCGGCACTGCACACAGCTCATCGGCACCTGCGCGCGGCGAATCTTCTATCGCACTTGGGGTGTCACGCCAAAAGACCCGCAGATCTGTATCATCAGCATCTCGCACATACGGTGAAATGTCAATGTCAAACCCGGCCAAATCAGCATCGGTGCTAAACAGTTCGTCAAGATCCTTTCGTCTAATCACGCGCAGGGATGAATTGATGTGCTCAGTGCGCGGAAGATTCACCGGCGCAACATCCTTCAGTGTCAGCAGCTTTTCACGGGCTTCTAGGAGCTCACTGAGGTCGTACGGTCGCGACAGACTGATTGCAGCCTTCTCAGAATTCGTGTCCAAGGTATACGCCAACAGGTCAATCCAATAGATCTGGGCTCCACCCTCCACCTCCGCTCGCCGATTTGCGCGCCCGAATCTCTGAACCATCGAAGCCCATGGGGCGAGCTCCGTGAACATGACAGCCGCAGATATGTCCACTCCCGCTTCCACAGCCTGCGTTGCTACAACTATCATGTCTGAGGTTTCCCCCTCACCGAGAACCCTATCCACTTCTCTTTGCCGGTCCGGTGGACGAAACCGTGAATGTAGCAATTCAATCCGGGTACCGCCAGCCATCTTGGAGGTCGCCTTTTGTAGCTGTCGGTATACGTTCTGCGCGCGCGCAACCTGATTGACAATCACGAGCGTCATACGACCGACTTGGTGGGCCTCCACAATTCTAGCTGCGAGTTCCTTTACGTATTGCTTCGCGTGCTTGGCTGAGGCGGACTCAGGCCCAGCGCTAAATCGTGACAGAATTTTTGGCGCGTGTACTAGGTCGCGCAGCCGTGTTTCATGCTCCGTTGCCGGATCGACCCGCAATACCTGCTGTGGGGTTTGGAAATCCACAGTCTTGAGCCAGTCCGGCTCGAGCGTGGCGGAAACCCACAGGCTGCGACTGGGACGCGGTAGCGATTGATTCACGCGCTCTACGCTGTCGGCCTCCATTTGGCGGAATGCCGCCAATTGGGCTGAAGTCGCGCGGCCAGCCCCCATTAGCTGCACTTCATCAAAGATCCATTGAGCGTCTCTGTGCAGCAGAGCAAACTGCATGGGCCACAGAGTTCGCCGCGAAGCGTAGCCACGCATGAGCGCCCGACTTAACAACATATCCTGCGTACCCACCATGACCGCTGAGCGCTCAGGTGTGTCAAGCCAGTCGTCAGAGTACATTCCTCCTCTGAGGACAAACAGCTCTTGAGGTTGCGGAAGTCGGCCATCGCGGCTAAAACCTATCGCAGTGAGACGCTCCAGCCACCGATGGATTTCACCGGCAGCCTGGTCAACCAGCGTCTTCATGGGCAAGCACCAAACAAGCCTGTGCGGCGTTTGGTCCGGCTGGATAAGCCTGTGGTAAAGCCATGCAAGGGTCACCCCTGCCGTCTTTCCAGAACCAGTTGGAGCGATTAGTACTTCGGGCCACGGACCTTCGGCCAGCTGGACCTGCCAAGAATATGGCTCCCTTCCGTCCATGGCGGCACCAAAAAAAGAGCGAAAACCGGGTGACCGGCTCAGCACATTCCCGCTCCGTTTCTGTTCTAGTTGGCCTCTCATGTGACTATCCCCCTAATGCAGCAAATGGATCCCCTGCGCAATAATTCAGAACAGCATAGGCCAACGCCTCGCTGAACCAACGGTTCCATTGAGTTGGAAGAACAAGAATATGCTGATATGGACCTTACCTGCCTGCCTGCTATCAGACCGGAGCCGAACCCATCTACCACACGACCAAGTTGAGCCTATCCCCTCCGGGTCATCCCGATTGGACTTTGTCCTAAAGCCTGACTAAGCAATCAACAGTCTCCACCATCTCCGCGCTGCCGGAAACGGATTCTGGCAATCTGATCCCTGCACCTGCAGCTCGCCCGACCTGCTATCAACTGGTGCCGCGCGCAGGGAAATCCAGTACATAGTGCAGGCCGATTACCGCAATGCGCCCGTGTTCACACGTTCGCGAAAAGCTTTCGATGGTCGAAACACCGGCGAAGTGCGCGCCGCGATTTTGACAGGCTCTCCCGTTCCTGGGTTGCGGCCCATACGAGCAGCCAGATGACGCACCTTGAAGATGCCGAACCCCCGAATATCAACGGACTCACCCCTCTCCAAGGTATCAATGATAGCCGCCAGCAATGCGTCTGTGACCGCAGCGCATTCGCGCCGGGAAACACCGGCACCCACCGCGTCGGATACGCTCTTGACGAGTTCTGCTTTAGTCATTAGAATTTTCTGCCTGATAAATGGTGCAAAACAGGCCGCCTCACATGAGGTCAGCCATGCCCGGCTGCGTCAGGGCCTGACACCCCGCCCAACTCCGGCACGCTAAATATACACAATCCGACTCAGGGGGGATACAAATGCAACCACACCTGCCTTGGATCCGGCCAACTGAGCCAACAGCCCTGGCCATCCCAAACAAGCTGCTTATTCCATTCTTGAAGCCAACGCGTCACGCGCCGCCTCCAATGCGGCCTTAACCTCAAGAATGCCCTCAATCTCGCGATCCTCGGGGCCGTGCTCTATGCCCGCAAAGCCATTGTAGCCCGCATCCAGCACAATCTTCATCATGCGCTCGTAATCCAGCGGGCTGGCGTTGCCGTGGTCGTCAAACACCATCGGCTTTACACTGACACCGGTGGCATAGGGCATCAGCTCCTCCACACCCCGGTAGGAATCGTACGTCTCCTCTCCGCTGATACGGAAATTTCCGAAATCCGGCAGCGTGCCCGCACGCGGGTGGTCCGCCATCCTGATGGTGTCCCTGAGCCACTTGCCGTTGCTGGAATAACCCCCGTGATTCTCAATGATCACATGCAGGCCGTGCTCGTCTCCGAATTCGCACAGCTGATGCATACCATCCGCCACCAGCTTCATCTGCTCCTCATAGCTGCCTTCGCTGTATCCGTTGACCCGAATCGAATGGCAGCCCAGGTACCTGGCCGCCGTGACCCACTTGAAATGACGCTCCACCGACTCGCGGCGCGCATCCGTATCAGGATCCCCCAATCGCCCCTCACGATCACACATGATCAGAATGCTGGTTACCCCCGCATCATCCGCCCGCTGCTTCATTTCCGCGAGATAGGCGGTGTCTTCCGCCTTATCCATGAAGAACTGGTTCACGTACTCAATGCCGTAAATGCCGTTCTCAGCAGCTATGCCCGCAAATTCAAGGTTGTCGATCCTGCCCGCAAAGATGGAGCGGTTCAAGGACCACTGCGCCAGAGATATCTCAAACAGCTCATCCGGCCGGAGCGGCCATGCGCCCGCTGCCAGCGGCAGGGTGAAAGCGGCCAGCGTCCCGGCCTTCAGAAATTCGCGTCTGGTCTGTTTCATCGTTATCACCAAAGGTTTATTGCATAATGCCCGGACCATCAAAGCGAATCCAGTCCAGTTCAAGAAAAATACGTTCGGCCTCGCTTGCAAATCCCAAGGTCAGTGTGAATGATCCCTCGAATTCAGCCAGATCCACGCTGATTTCACGCCAGTTGTCGTAGGCTCCTTCCTCCAGGAGCCCCAGGCCGGGGGCATCCGCAGGTACCGAGGCCAGATAATCCGCCTGATGCGGTGTCACCGCCTCCCCTGCCTCCGGGCCCACATCAATCACCGCCAGCTCCAAGCCCGGAGCCGTCACGCTAACCTGCCCGTCCTCGGTGGCCCGGAAACGCAGGGTCAGACCCGTAATCCCATACAGGTTGACGGGACCGTAGGCCAGCACGGATCCGTTTTCCACCGGCATCACGCTCAGCGCCGTTCTGCCCCAGTGCTCACTGGCCGGACGGGCTGAATAGGTCTTGCGGGTGGATTCCTCGGCGCTGAACACATGCTCGGCCTCTTTCAGCCGAGGCTGGAGTTTGACCTGTGAGCAGGCACGCTCAAGACAGGCCTCCACAACCGCAAACCGGTCCGCATAATGGATATCCGGATGGTGGGTGAAGTCCTTTGAAACGGTAAATTTGCCAGCAAGCCCTTCGAGTTTTTCCAGCGGAATCGGCGAAGTGTCAAATCCGGTATAGATCTGCACACTCACCTGATCCGCCAATGCCTGATCCTCCACCTCCGCCGTGTACGCAATGGCCCCGTTGAAATCAAAGATACCCCCGTTGGGCGGCCACGCCACCATCACCGGCCTGCCCGGCGGCGACACAGCCGGAGGCGCTGGCCGCCCCGGGTTGGAGCCGTAGTAGTCAAGACGTACCAGTTGGGCGTTGGGATTGCTGCCCCAGAATTCGTCGCCCCACTCCAGGATGTACAGGTGCCCGTGCGGTCCGACTTCTATGTCCATCGGACGGATATAGTCATTGCCCGGCAGAAACGGATCCATCTTGAGTACGCTGCCATCCGGATTCAGCGTGACCACCTGCACCCAGTTCCGCATCCACTCATAGATCATGACCTTATTGTCGTAATAAGGCGGCAGTGCGGTCGGGTAGGCCGTTGACGCATCAAAGTGGAAAGTCGGCCCGGCCATCGGATTGAGTCCGCCCGCGCCCAGCTCCGGGTATTCCTCGCTCATACCGTAGAAGTACCTGATCCAAGCCGGCTGCGCCGGCGGCAGTTCTCGGACACCCGTATTGTGGGGGGAGTCGTTGACCGGCCGGTCGGGATCAGGTGCCACATGAGGCTGCCCACCTATACGGTAATCAGGATAGACATCATTGTAGCCGGTAAACAGGGGCCACCCGTAGAAACCCGGCCCCTGGGCCTGGTTGAATTCATCCCACCCGTGCTCCAAGCCTGGACCCACATCCCCCCAGTATACCCATCCGGTGGAGTCATCAATGGAAATCCTGAACGGATTCCGATGGCCCATGGACCAGATTTCGCCGCGATGGAGCGAGTCGGCCTTAAACAGATTGCCCTCGGGAATCGAATAGGTCCCGTCCGGCTCAGGCCTGATTCTCAATATCTTGCCGCGCAGATCGTTCGAGTTCGCGCTGGTGCGCCCCTGATCAGCCAGCCGCCGGTAATGGGGGTCCTCATGATCCCTGTTTCCGCCCGAATTGTCCCCGGTAGACAGATACAGCAGACCCTCCTTATCAAACTGCACCGATCCGCCCGAATGGCAACACTGAATCCGCTGAACAGGAATTTCAAGCATGGCGATTTCGCTGCTCATGTCCAGCTGCCAGCCATCGTAAACAAAGCGCGAGAGCCGGTTCAGCTTCTGCTCCTCCGTTACCGGAGAGTAGTAAATGTAGACCCAGCCGTTTTCATCAAACGCTGGATCCAGCGCAATCCCCAAGAGGCCATCTTCAATGTTCTTTTCCACCGGAAGCCAGCCGATCACCCGCATTTCATTTGTATCCGGCTCCCAGATCTTGATGGCTCCAGCCCATTCCACAATGAACACCCGCCCGTCTGAAGTGATGTCAATCTCCATGGGATCGGTCAGCTCGCCGGTAAGGACCACCTCCTGGTAACCCGATGCGAGCGTTGCCTGCACATCGCCCGGCCGGTGTCCGGCCGCCCATTCAATTGCTCCGTACAGATGGGCCATCATGTACGGCTCACGGTAACTCTCCGTGGTATGCCCCAGACCGGTATAAATGCTGCGGCCACCCTCATATTCATGTGCCCACGCAATGGGATGATCAGGCCCCATGGCACCCCCCTCATAGGAGGATTCCTGTACTACGGCCAGCACATGGACCCATGCGCGGGGGTTGATGTGGTAGTTGTACCACTCGTCGGTGTGATTCCACCTCAGAGGTAAATCCGCGGTGGCCGGATGCTGGCGATCCGTAGCCAGCACATTGGCTGGCTGCACACGCGGATGGCTGTCAAAGTAGGCCCCCACCAGACGGCCGTACCACGGCCAGTCATACTCGGTATCGGCGGCCGCATGAATGCCTACAAACCCGCCCCCCTGCCGGATGTAAGCCTCAAAGGCCTTTTCCTGCATGGCATCGAGCACATCTCCGGTCGTATTGAGGAAGACCACCGCCGCATAGCGCGCCAAAGTGTCGGGATGAAAATAGGCCGCCTCCTCGGTGGCCATCACCTCAAACCGGTGTGCGCTGCCCAATGCCTTCAGCGCGGCAATGCCCGGCTCAATGGAAGCGTGCCTGAATCCCTCCGTCCTGGAAAACACCAGAATGCGATAGCGGGCCTTCTCCTCCACATATCCGCTCACAAGCAGCAGCGCCGCCCACAACCACACCGATCGCCCCATAGCTAATCAAGCCGCTTTACCCGGATATTCCTGTACCATACCGGCTGACCGTGATCCTGGAGCCCGATATGACCCTCCCGTGCAAACGCAGTGCCCGGTGTCGGAAACTTGTTCCACGAGCCATCCGGATTCTGATGCGCCACGCGCCAGCGTGCAATGTCCATGTCAATTACACGCTCGCCATTTACCGATACCTGAATACGGCTTCCGCGGCAGATAAGCTGGTAGCTGTTCCACTCACCGGGCGGATTGATCATGTTCCTGACCGGGGCCTCCAAATCATAGATCGCCCCCGCTGTACCGGTCCGCGAGGTATAGTTCCGCCCGTGTGAATTGGCCACCTGAACTTCCAAGCCCGTATATACCGGGTCCATATTGTCACTCGTCCGGAAAAACACGCCGCTGTTGGTGCCTTCAACCAATTTGACTTCCAATTCCAGAATAAAGTCACCGTATTGCTCTTCGGTCCACAGGTAATCCAAGTTGTGCTCCTGTCCATCCGGGCTGTCACGCTTTACCGTGAGCTCTCCATCTTCCACAACGAATTTGTTGTTTTCCCCCGTCAGCCAGCCTGAGAGATCCTCGCCGTTGAACAACATGTCCCAACCTTCCGGATTCAGCGCAGGATCTTCGCTGGTAAAGTCCTCCAGTTCACGGATCCAGATATTGCGGAACTGGATGTTGCTGCTGGTGGGATTGTAGGCATCCAGCGATGCGTCCCAGCCGCCGTGATGCTGCAGGGCGATCGGACCGCGTTCGGGCAGATTTGGTATCTCTGCATTCTCAATCACCTGCTGACCGTTCAGCATCACCCAGATGCGGTTGCCGACCAGCGTGATGTCCATCGAATTCCACTCGCCGATCGGATTGTCGGCCCGCACCTTGGGCACAGCCGCCGCGCGCTGCTCAGCAGTCGCCTCGGGGTCCGTGCGGACTCCCCACAGCTCACCGGATCCGCTGCCCCAGTTCCAGAGATTAACCTGCTGCGTGGTACCGCGCAAGAAAATGCCGGAGTCCGAATTGGGCGTGGGTTCGGTGATAACTTCACCGTTTTCGTCGGTCTCGTAGGAACCGTCCGGCAGAATCGTCGGCATGTCATACATCCCGCTGGGACCCTTGAAACGCCAGTCCACATGCAGTTGAAAATCCCCGTAGTCCTTTTCCGTCCACAGATTCTTCTCTTCCGCCTCCGACAGCGCGTCGTAGTCAATCATGTAATCAACCACCTTCCAGTGGCCGCCATCATTTTCGGGGACAATCCAGCCGCTGAAGTCCTTACCGTTGAACAGCGTCTGATACGCTGGCCACTGGCGCCAGGAGGGGTACGTGTAGTAGGGCGGCAGCTCGTTGGCGTACTTGGGCTTGGGTGGTGTGCCGGTGTTGTAGAACACGTACAGTCCCGTCTTGCCCGCCAGTACAACATCCTGGTCGCCATCCTTGTCCATATCCTTAACATTGATCTTCATGCCGACCCCGACTACATTGTTGGGCGGTGGGCTTATGCCCCCTTCATCAGGATAAAAGGGCGCATGGTTGTAGGACAAAATGTGCCGCTCAAATTCGCCGCCCTTGAGGTCATACCAGAACACAAAGCTCGGATCGCCAACGCCCACATCACCGCCGTAGTGCGCAAACAGACGCTTGCCAGCAATCAGGTCGTCCCTGCCATCCCCGTTGAGGTCTCCCATGGCCAATGAATGGAACACGCTGTAGTCAGTCTCTATCCAGTGGTGCGTAAAGGATCGCTCGCCCGCGTCATCAACCGACTGCTCATACCAAGCCAGTCCGTAGGCATGCGCGCTGCCGAAAATCACATCATTGAGACCATCCTCATTTACGTCATGAACGATGTTCGGATGGGCCGTTGAAATTGCGTTCTCAGACAGCGCGCTGCGGAAATCCCAGTCCGCATGAAACGGCCACGGCCCGCGCGGCTCGTCCGGCTGCTCATACCAGCCCTGACCGGTAACAATATCCAGCCGGCCATCCATGTTGATGTCACCGAGCGCGTTGCCGTGGGTCTCGCCATCGGTGCCGACTATATGCTCAATCCAGTACGGGTGCTCCGGGATATGCTCCAGCCAGGTCATGCCCTGGCCTTCCACGAGGGCCCAGTGATTGACAAGGATGTCCTCGTCTCCATCCCCGTCAATGTCACCGTGAACGACACCCTCCATATTGAAGGCCTGATGGATTTTGTGGGACTCCCACTGCTCTCCGGGTGCGAGCGCGCGACCCGGATTCCGGTACCAGTAGGCCCCCTTCATAAACATCCAGCCGCTGCTGACAATGTCGTCCCAGCCATCGAAGTCCACATCGAGCGCAAACTCACTGTTGCTCTCGGTTTCGGGGCCATTGGTTTCGGCACCGGGCCGGAAGTTGAGATGCTTGATCCATAACGGTGCCTCATACCAGTTGCGGCCGGCGGCAATATCCAAATCGCCATCGTTGTCAAAGTCGGCTACCGACGCGGTTTCGGAAAACGGTCCGAACCAGTAGCTGTTGTTGATCGGATCGTGGGCCGGTCCGTCAATTTTGACCGGTACGAAGATGATTTCGCTGCTCTGCGCCCAAGCGGGCAGCACCAGCAGCAGGGCCAGTTTTAAGGCCGCGGTGCGGCGCATGGTATTATTCATGATTTCCTTCTGTTTTCAGCGCAACCAGGCTTTCTTTACGTTTGGATCTCCGGCCCGCGTAAGCCGCTCCATCTGATCGGCGGACAGGGTCAGAGCAAGCGCCCCGATGTTTTCCTCCACCTGCTGCGTTCGGCTGCCGCCGATAATCGGCAGCACCGGCGGATCACTCTGACGCATCCACGCAATGATGACCTGACTGAGCGTGTGACCTGTTTCACCGGCCACCTGACTGAGCGCTGCTATGCGTTCGTCGGCTTCGGGCCCGGCAAATTGGGCTGGCACCGGCCGATCCTCCCGCGTATAGGCACCCTGCAGCAGGATCGAGTAGGCAATCAGCGTCATGTTGTGATGAGCGCAGAAGCGCTTCATATCGTCGGTGATGCAGATCTGCGGTCCGAAATCCGCTCCATGACGCGGCCGCAAATACGTATACCGCTGCTCAACGACACTGTACGGTGTCAGTCCATGCTGCCTGGCGATTTCATTGGCTTCCGCAACCCGCCACAGCCACAGATTGCTGGCACCGATCGCGCGGACCTTGCCGGCACTGACCAGCCTGTGAAAGGCCTCCATGGTCTCATGCTGCGGCGTGTCAAAATCGTCGCGATGCGCATAGTAGACATCGATATAATCGGTCTGCAACCGCTTCAGGCTCTTTTCGCATTCGCGCTCAATTTCCCGCGCATTCAGCCCGCCTTCACAGCCCGGATAGTCAAATCCCAGTTTGGTTGAGATCACCATCCGGCTGCGGTTGCCCCGAGCGGCCATCCAGCGGCCGATCGTTGCTTCACTTTCGCCGCCGACGCAGCCCGGATACCAACTCGCATAGAAGTTGCCGGTGTCAATAAACGTGCCGCCATGCGACGTAAACGCATCCAGCAGCCGGTGCGAATCGCTTTCGTTGACACTGCTGCCAATCAGGTCGGTTCCGTAGCAGAGCGCACTGACCTCCACACCGGAGGTGCCGAGTGTAATCTTATCCATGGGCGGTCAGTCCATAAGCGTGACCATCCCGGCCCCGGCGATCATGAGCACGGTCCCGATAGCCTTCATCAGGCTGATGGGCTCCTGCGGCGAGCCGAGCCAGCCGAAGTGGGACATCACCATCGCGGTAATTACCTGACCGGTCAGCAGCAGAATAAACAGCCGCCCGGCCCCGACATTGGGAATCATGGCTGCAATGGCAAACACGAGCACTGCTCCCATAATCCCGGCCGTAAGCAGCAGCGGATTTATGCTGCCCAGATTGCCCAGCACCGCGGGCTCCCAGGCGGTGAAGCCAACGATGACCGCGGTAACGGCCCCGATACACCAGAACAGCGCGTTGGCCATTTGAGGATTGCCGATGGCATTGCCGACTTTGCCGTTCATGGCCAGATGTACGGCCAGAACAACGCCCAGCAGCAGGGTGCCTGCGATAAACGGAATTTCTTTCATGGTTCTCTCTAAGGTCTAAAGGTTAATCAGAGCGCAACCCAGCGCTCCTCCAAATGGCTCTGCAGTATTGCATCGCAGAGGGTAATCGAATGCGCCCCGTCTGCAAAGGTCGGGTACAGGACCTCCGACGAACCCGCCCCCGCATCAACTGCCTCATAAAAGGCCCGGAAACATTGTTTAAAGGCATCGGGAAAGCCCTCGTTATGACCGCCCGGATAATCGGTGTAGCCGCCAGCCAAAGGCCCCATCAGCGATCCATCCCGCGTAAGGCATTCATTGGGCTTTGAGCGGTGCCCGACAAAGAGCTCGTTCGGGCGCTCACTGGTCCAGGACAGACTGCCATCGGCACCTGCAATCTCATAGGTGCAGTAGTTCTTGCGCCCGGCCGTCACCTGTGACACCCACAACACGGCCCGTGCTCCCCCGGCAAGCCTTAAGATCACACACCCGCAGTCGTCGGTTTCAATCGGCACATCTTCCAGTTCAAGGTGGTCCACGCTGGCGAAGGTTGCCACTTCGCCTTTGGGGCGTCTGCGGACCGGATGCACGGTGGACAGATCGGCAAACACCGCCTCCGGGGTGAGTCCGGTAATGAACAGCACCAGATCCATCCAGTGTGTGCCGATATCTGAAACGGCGCGCAGCGCGCCCCCTTCACTGCTGAGCACCCGCCAGTTGTAGTCGGTATCGTACAGCAGCCAGTCCTGCGCATACCGCCCCACAATGCTGTATACGCGCTCCATGGATCGGGCGCGCGCACGGGCTTCCAGATTCAGCGGATAGAACCGGATGTTGTAGCACACGCCGGCGTGGCGGCCCGACGCAGCCGCCAGTTCAACCAGTTCATCGGCCTGCCGCGCGTTCATGGCCAGCGGCTTTTCGCACATAACATGTTTGCCGGCCTGCAGTGCGCGTTTGGCCAGATCATAGTGCAGTATGTTGGGTACGGCCAGATGTACGGAATCCACGCCCTCGTCTGCCAGGACCTCCTCAAACGAAGCATAACCGCGCGGCAGGCCGAGCTTCCGGGCCGCCGCCTCTGAGCTGGCCTTCCGGCGGCCCAGTATCCCGGTAACTTGCACACCCAGCCGCTGGAGGGCTTCTACATGCACCGGACCGATAAACCCGGTGCCGGCTACCGCTACACCAATTGAATGCATGACCCAAACTTTATCGCCCGAAGCCGGCTAAGCGCTCCCGATTCTCACGCAGAGCATCAAGCGGCGGATGGCTTTCCTCCTCGTACTCCACCACATAATACTCAATCCCCCCAAGCGACTCGCTCAGATCCAGGATTTCAGCCCAAGGCAAACCGTCATCGCCGATGAAAGGAGGAAACGGTGCCTCGGCACCGGCGGTGAACGGCTTCAGGTGCATGGACCTGATGCGTCCGGGATCATTATTGATGACCTGGGCCACATCCGCGCCCCCATTGGCCGCGTTGCCGGTATCCGGCTGCAGGATCAGGTCCTCCGGCGTGTTGTCAGCCAGCATGTCCCAGACTGTTTTTCCGTCCATGAGCTGGTTGAAACTGTACGCATAGCAGTGATACCCGGTACTCATGCCGTGCGGGCGCAGGGCTTCCTGTATGCCGGTAAGATCCTCGGCCGTACGCATCAGCGCGTCCACGCTTGCGTGCCGCTCTTCACTGATGGCGGGCACAATCAGGCGCGTATTGCCCAGCTCCCCGTGAAAGTCAATGGAAGGCTGCAGCTCGTCACCCAGAAGGGCCTCAATGCCCACATGGGCCCCGGCCACTTCAAGTCCGTGACCCTGCAGCAGCTGCCGCAGCTCATCCGCGCTGTAATCGTAATAGCCGGCGAATTCCACGCCATCATACCCGAGCGTGGCCACCTGTTCCAGCGTCCCTTCAAAATCCTCCTCCAGCAGATGCCGGAAACAGTACAGCTGCACGCCAACGGGCACACCGGAAGCAGCTGGCGGAGCGGCCGGCGATGGCTCAGCCGTTTCCTGCTCGCCGCAGCCGAGTACAAGCGCTGAACCGGCGGCCGCCATCAGAAAATCCCGCCGCGTAAAGCATCGCTGGCCAGATCGCGTCTTATTCATCAACATTCGGCTCTCGGGTGCAAACGTAAATGATACCAGTTTGGGAGCTTAATTGCTTGCACAATCATGGCGCAATCACTACACACGCCGGGCTGGGCACATCTGCCGTGTCCGTCGGCCCCTCCAGATGCCCGGTTGCCAAATCCACCTGATACGCCACCAGCGAGTCAGAATCCTGATTAGCTGCGATGAGCGTCTCCCCGGCGGCATCCAATGCAAAATTGCGTGGGGTCAGCCCAAGCGTTGAAGTCCACTGTGGATTCGTCAGGTGCCCGGTCGCCGCATCGACCCTAAAACACACCAGACTGTGGGGACCGCGCAGCGATGCGTACAGAAACCGGCCTGACGGATGCACATGAATGTCCGCGCCGGACGGCACGCCATCAAATGAATCAGGCAGTGCGGATATCGTCTGCAGTGCACGCAGCCCGTTGGGTTCCAGGGCAAATGCGGTAATCGTTGAATCAAGCTCATTCATAAGATACACACAGTGACCCGCGGGACTGATGGCCAGGTGCCGTGGGCCTGCACCGGGCTGCACCTGGGCCGGTGCCCCCAGATCCGTCAGCTTACCTGTCTGTGCCTCCAATCCATAGCGACGGACCTGATCGGTCCCCAGGTCCGGAACCAGCACCTGCTCGCCCGATGGGAGCGGCACAATCGCATGAGGGTGCGGTGCCTCCTGGCGGGTCCGATTGGGGCCGGAGCCCGAATGCTGTATGTGCGAGGTCATTCCAGCCAGCCGACCGCTCGCATCCAGACGGATCGCAGTGACTGAGCCGCCCATGTAGTTCGCTATCAATACATGATTGCGGTGGAGGCTGATATAGCAGGGAGCCTGTCCGGGGACCGGCCGGACATTCAGCGGCATCAGTCGTTTACTGCCCGGATCAATGGCAAACGACTGCGCGCCCCCTTGCGCCTGGCCATCGTACTGCATCACTTCACTGACCGCGTACAGCCGGCTATGGGTCACATGGAGGAACGACGGATTGGCCAGTCCGCCGTACACGCCTATCGGTCTAAGCCGCCCGGCCTCCAGGGTATAGACGTAGATACCCTCTCCACTACCGTTTACATGGTCAAGTTTTTCGGTATAGGTACCGACAAATACCGTCTGCATCAGGTGCCGACCTGGATGCCCGCCAGATTCTCAAGAGCCTTGATCAGCGCATGGTTGCCCTCATCGCCCAGCCCGCGTGCTTGCAGCGTGCGATACAACTGGAAGATCTGACCGGTTACCGGAAGCGGCACCCCCAATTCATCGGCCGCCTCCAATACCAGGCGCAGGTCCTTCTGCTGCAGATCTATGGTAAAGCCCGGCCGAAAATTCCGCTGAATGGCCTGCGATCCCCGATGGATCAGCATCCAGCTTCCCGCCGCGCCATGCTCTACGGCCGCCAGCGTCTTTTCCAGATCCAATCCCCCCTGCTGCGCAAACACCAGGGCCTCACTGACCGCCTGCATCGTACCGACCACCAGAATCTGATTGACCAGCTTTACCAATTGCCCGGCCCCGGCGGGCCCGACATGCGTAATGCGGCTGCCGATAGCCTCCAGCACCGGCAGCGCCCGATCGTAATCGCCGGCCGCTCCACCGACCATGATGCTCAATGTGCCGTTGGCGGCCCCCTCGCTGCCCCCGCTTATGGGGGCATCCAGCATCGCAAGCTGCCGCCTGCGCAGTCGGCGGGCAAATTCAACAGTCGCCTGCGGGCTGATGGTGCTGGTGTCTATGATCAGTGTGTCAGGGCATGCACCTTCCGCAATTCCCTGCGCGCCAAAGAGTACTTCCTCCACATCGGGGGTATCGCTCACGCACACAACCACAATGGTAACTTTCCCGGCCAGATCGGCACAGGTGGAAGCCCCCTTGGCTCCGGCCTCCAATAGCGGCAGCATGCGAGCGTGGGTTCGATTCCAGACATGCACCATAAATCCGGCCCTGAGCAGATTGCGGGCCATCCCGCCGCCCATAATGCCGAGCCCGACAAATCCGACTGTTTCCGTCATCAACCCGTACAATTGCTTGCGCTATCGGAAGAGGTCATCAGGCGCATCACGTCTGAGTTTGAACAGCTGCTCGCCCGCCTTGGGAACCAACAAAATACCTTCGTGCTCTCTGCCTTGCCAGGCATCGATCTTAATGGCTGCATAGTCGCGCCAGTTAAGCCCCATCCGCTCACATGTGTCGCGCGACACCTGGCTCGCCAGTGTGAGGGTTATTCTGGGGGTCTCAATGCCCCCTGTGACCGTGCTGGCACCGCGTACATGCGAGGCGTGGGCGAGCACGGCCCATGGATAATTCCGGTACTTCTCCCACTGCTGCCGGAAGTAGGCAGCTCCGTGATATCCGATCTGATCCAGTGTTTTGCCGTGCACATAGGACAGTTCCGTGATATGCGGTGCATACAGGATCAGCTCCGATCCGTCGGCCATGACAGGCTCCAGTTTGTACATGCCCTTGGCCCCGGTCCACAGATCATCATACATGGACGGGATGATCGCCAAGGCACGCGTGTAGGGCCGGTCCACCCAGGTAATATGCAGTCCCGCCGACTGCCTGGCTGCCCTGGCCCAAGCATCTTCGGGCGGCCCCACATGCAGCCCGGCCAGACCGCCTTCATGTACTACCATTGCGACACAGAGCCTGCGGCGGGGAATGGCACGGACCGCGCGGTCTATAATGGCGCGAACGGGCGTATTGAAGGTTCCGATGATCGCGTAACTGGTCAGCAGGGCCCCCAACCAGTGCGTGATGTTGATGATCTGCGCCCCGCTGATGCCGGGAAAGAAGTACTTATTGCCGCCGGAAAACCCCGCAACCTCATGCGGATAAACCGGTCCGCAAACCAGGAGCACATCGTACTGCAGGATGGCCCGATTGATGGTTATCGGCAGGGACAGCTGCACAAGGCCGCCGCTTAATTCCTGCAGCTCGTCTGCGTCAAGGGTGTCCAGGGTAACCAGCGCATCGGGGTCGTCCCAGTGATGGTTGAACAGACCGACATGTCGGTATCGCGCAGCACGCTCCGCAGCTGATACACCGACCAGGCGCAGCAGCGCCTCACCGGACAATTTGGGATGGGTGCCGAGTGCCACGATAAAATCGATCCTCCGGGCATGCCCGGCGAGAATCCGCGTCAGCAGGCGGAAAAACACTGGTACGGGCGCTGTACGCGTCGTATCAGGAATAATCACGAGGACCCGCTTATCCCGGAGATCACCGCTGCACAGGCTCCTGCGCAACAGGTCTTCTATTGCCTCTTCTGAAATCGGTGTGTTTTCATCTTCCAGACTGTGCACCATGGTGCCAACGGGCCTGATTATTGGGACCTATATTGGGTTGAGCGATAACCGTGCGCTGCCGCCGCTCTGCTTTTCCCTGCCTCTGATGGCAACCGTAGCACCATCTTGTCCGCCACGTCACGCAGGGTCCGCCAGCCGAGACTTTGATGCGCTGCGACCGGTACCCCTCCGGCGGCCCATACAGTCCTGGCGGTTCCTGTCGGACTGGCCTTATCACCTTGTTTCGCGGCACCATTGTCCACTGACTTGCTCCCGGAAACTCCTTTTGGCCGATCACCAATTCCGCCTGGTGCATCAGACCGATACGGCATGGTCCGCCAAGTCATTGACCGTACCTGACCCCGGCGACTTCAAGAAGGATCGCGGCGATCCGGCGCGCTGTATGGGAAAAATGGTCCGTTTCGTGATAGGTTAGGGGACGATTGAAGAACCTGAAGTCTCTTGCCGAAAGCCACTTCGGAAGTACGTCATGCCCTCCCATATTGAACTGCCACACTCGTTCGGGTATGTTGTCCCAGTATGCATTATCATTGATATAGATCCGATAGGCATACGGGCCCAAGACATCTGAGTGCATACCCTCGTAATTGAATCTCTCCGTCTTTCCCGAACTGACGCTGAATCCGCGCCTGTTGCGCTTACCCCAAGGGGCAGTCACCTTGAAATCGTCACCCTGCACAGGCTTTTCATTTTCCGTCTTCATCAGTGCAATAGGCCTGAACTCCGGCGTTGCCCATGATGTCACACCCCTGATTCGTCCCGGACTCTTTAGGAGTCGGATAAGACGCGCTCCTTTGTCAGCTTTAGCCAAGAGTTCTTTTCCGGCTTGGGTTGAGTCCTGGCTCTCGCCCCAGCCCGGCAGGGGGATTCGGGGCCAATCAAGTCTCAGGGACCTGGTATAAGTAGACCGGTACTCCTTGTCATACAGGGTGGCCACAATGAACCCGAAAAGATCTTCAACGGTCACGTCCAGCCGCGTGATATACTCCAGTGCCTCCTGTTTGAGGTTAGGCTCCTTTTGATTCCCGTTCAGGAGATCTCCTGCAACATATAGCGGGAAGACAGATCCCCCTTGAGCATCCAGATGCATACAGCTCAGGCTGAACACGACGGGTGGAAATGGCCGCTTCCTGCTTGATGACCGCGCAAGTACCAGGCATGGCGTTCCCGTTAGGAATTTGGACACATACCTGGCCCGATTCCTATCCAACAGCTTGCCGTGCTCCTCCCAGTACAGCCAGCGCTGGTCAAACGGACGCCATTCGTACGGAACGAAACCCTCCTCCCGCGGATGTCCGCGTCGTACAAGCGCTTCCCGCTCCGCCCGGGCATCGAAGCCCTTGCCGCTCTCCATTATCCGCGGATACCGTTGAGCGATCTCGTCATTTGAAGTATCTGGGTCAAAATACTCTTCCACCCGACGACGAAGGCGGTCTTCGTCAATGTCAACCAGAAATTCGTCCCGCGAGGTCTTGATGCCGGGGCTGCGGAATCTGAAAATGTCAATCAGTGATGGCCACTGCTGATAAACTGCCTTCAAGGAGTTTACGGGCGTAAAAACCATTCGACTTTCCGCATCAGGCTCAATTGCCGTATACCCGTCCGGCTCCTGTACACTCCGGAGTAACGCCGCTTTGCGATTATCCGCCCGAGACTGATCAAAGGAGCGGTAAAACACCTCCGCCTGCCTGCTGCCGTTGCTTCTGTGGACCTTTGAAAGCAGTGTTATGGCTACACCCACTTCGATGCCCGTCGCCCCGCTATGCTCCATAGCAAAGACCGTCTGACTCGGTTTGCCATCCGATCCCAGTTCCCTGGCTCGCCGATTACCATGGAGGTTGTCAATCCAAATCTTGTCAAACGTCTTTAGGAAGTGATCGCGCATGACCGGATGAGAAAATCCTTCCAGCCAGGAATTGTTTGACACGAAACAGACAATTCCTCTGCCTGTACCCTCCGCAATTCGACGCTCGGCTAAGCGAAAAAACTTCACATACAGATCGTTGAGGCCTCGTCCTTCGGGGCGAATCCTTGGATCCTTAGCCTCCCGATAGGTCTTCAACCTGCCCTCTTCGCCTTCAATCCGCAATGTTGTGAACCCCTCATAGGGCGGATTGCCGAGAATAACGAGAATTGGGGTCGATTGCTTGATTTCATCTGCGCGCTCCCGATCCTTTGCCAATTCAGTAAACAGTGAGCTGATCTGAGGTCGCTCTTCCCAGCCGGTGAGTGAGTTAGTCAGGAATATTCCCAGACGGTCAGTCGCATCCTGGGGATCCAATGCTATGCCATCATTGCGCAGCGCTAAACCGATTTGCAGGTGAGCCACAATTACGGGAACGGGCATAATGTCAAATCCGAAAATTCGCGAGGCTGCCGCCTCCTTGAGCCTGGCAACAGTTGTCAGATCATGGCCCAGTTCTTCCGACAGACTTGCCCTGATTACGTGCAGAACCTCAGTCAGGTAGGCACCGGTGCCGCAACATGGATCCAGAACAAACACGCTGTCGTCAGCCAGCCCCCGCACTATGCCAAAGTCGCGTTTGAGCACCTGATCGACGCGGGCCACCATATAGCGCACAATTTCCTTAGGGGTGTACCAGACACCCAGTTCTGCCCGAATGGCCGGATCAAAGGAGTTTATGAAGGTCTCGTAGAAATACACCACAACATCTTCGCGCGTGATCCGATTGAAGAAGTGTTCCGCCTCAACGCGCATCAGGGCCTCCTGCGTCCAGTCCAGGATATCGCCCAGTCCGCCAAGGTGGTGTAACTGCCGGCGCTGCGAGATGTAATTGAACAAGTCGCTAAGCGCGGGGGCGTGCAGGTGGTCTGCGGAATCGCGCCAGGCAAAGCCTCCCGTAGGATGGTGTCCGGCAAATAACGGCCCCGCACCGCTGCTTTCCTGCTGGCGGGACCACAACACCCAAGCCGAGAACACACCATAGACCAGCGTTTGAATCAATGTGGATCTGAAAAACTGTCCTCCCAATTCGCCCTGAAAATCAACGCCGATAATTTTGCCCAATTCGTCAGATAATTGAGACGACTCAAGGTCCAACTCAGAGGTTTCCATCCTCGCCAGACCTTCGCGGGCATACGATGCCAGAATTTGTGCCAGATCTTTCAAGTCCCTGATCCGGGTCTTGTACGAAAATGCTCTTGCGAGAAACTCGCCGAACTGGACCCCTATTTGCCGGGCGTATTCCCCTGGGAGCCGGAGGCACTGCTCAAACACATCGTCACTCCCGGCAATCGAAAATGACTCCAACTCTTTGCGATGCCCTTCATGGTCCTCTCCGATGACCACAAACTGGCGCAGGTTGGTGGCGATTATCCGCCTGTTATACGACTCCCAGTATGTAACCACTTGCGGACTCTTGATCAGCTCGTTTATCCCGTGTTTCCAACCCTTAACCTCCACCATTCCGCGCCCGCGAGCGGCTGCATCACCGTCCTTGGAATCACCCTCGGCGTACAGCAAAAAGTCAGGACGATTGACACCCCGTGGCTGCTCAACACAAGAGACGGCCGGTGAAAGCGTGCTCCCAATGGCGTTAAAGAGGTCACGCAGCGGCCCGTAGTACGACAGTTCTTCCGTAGACACGCCGGTCCGGTAAATCTTGCTGATTTCCGCCAGATAGGTCTGCGTGATCGTAACAAATGACACCATGGTCACCACCAACCGGTTATGGAATGGTGAACTGCAAAGGCCCCAGGTCAGCGGCCGTAATTACGGTCGCGAATGATCCTACTGAGTTTTGACCGGACTGACCTGGTGCTGTTTGCATCGGGTACGCGTATGGGTGCACTTTGACCCGCGGCTTGAGCTCGGAGGGGTTCACGATCATGTGTTTTAGAGGACCCGCTAAGTGCACCATCTACTGGTGATCCATTCGGTTTACGCTAAGGATTCCTGATGAATTACGCTCATCTTGTGCGGTAGGGCTCCAGTCCGCCGAATTCGCGTGGCCCGGCGTACTGAGTCTGCTACAGCCAGCTTGCCCCTGGCGCAGCTTCTCCAAGCTGGCAGCCCAGGTTTCGTCCATCTCTTCGGGACCATCCATCGCCTATGGTTCAGCAGGAATGGGCAGCTCGCGACTGAATTTCTGAATGAGCACGACTGCGCTTTGCGCCATGTAAAGCTTCATGGGCGCTACTCCCGCAAGATACGCAATCCACCCCCACAACACCCAAGCCGATCGCCGCCTTAACCGTTCCAATTGATCACCCCGCCTTAACGTTTAGCACCGGTGGCGTATGGGGTCAGGTGCTAAGCAGCATGTACATTTTCAGGACGCAGGAAGCACGGTTTCCGACCTGCCGTGCGGCTGCCCCTCGGAACCGGGAATGTCTCCTTCAAGAACATTGGGCCCGTATAATGTGGCAATCTGAGCATCCGGCCCTTGCTCAGGGGTGTCCACGTTCGGGTTACTCCTGCCAGGCTCAATAGGCCTAAAGGGTTTACTATTTGCCGCAATCCCATAACTTTTCACGTCAGCCTGCGCCGAATATCCTGTTAAATCATGATCCGTCACTGGTCCATCCGGCCCTTAATGGCTTGCGCGGCTATTGTCTGGTACTGCGCAGGGTGCGGCGGTACGCCGCCGCCCAACATTGTCATCATACTGGCGGACGATCTGGGGTATTCGGACATCGGAGCATACGGCGGAGAGATTCAAACGCCGGCCCTGGATGGGCTGGCGTTGGACGGACTGCGTTTTCAGCGCTTCTACAACGGTGGGCGGTGCTGCCCAACCCGCGCTACCCTGCTGACGGGGCGTTATCCGCATGCAGTCGGTATGGGAGCGATGGTGAGCTCGCTCAATTCGCTCCCCCAACCCGGGCCCTATCAGGGTTATCTCAGCCAGGAAGCTCCTACCATCGCCGAAATGCTCCGGGCAAACGGTTATCGTACCTACATGTCCGGCAAATGGCATGTAGGCGAAAAGCCGGAGCACTGGCCGCGCCGGCGCGGATTTGACCGCTATTTCGGCCTGATCAGCGGTGCCAGCAGCTACTACGAAATCATCCGCGACCAGCCGCGTATTCGTGCGATGGCCCTTGATGATACGCCTTGGTCTCCGCCGGCGGAGGGCTTCTACATGACGGATGCCTTTACGGATCGGGCATTGGATTTTCTCAACGAGCACCCGGAGGGCGATCCTTTTTTTCTGTATCTCGCCTACACGGCACCTCACTGGCCACTTCATGCACTGCCGGAGGACATTGCGCGCTACAGGGATCGATATACCGATGGCTGGGACGTGCTCAGGCATGAGCGGTACAGGCGGCAACTGGACCTGGGGCTGATTGATTCCACCTGGGGTCTGCCGTCGCGACCGCAGCATCTGCCCGCATGGGAGGACGAGCCGAATAAGGAAAACTGGGCGGAGCGGATGGCGGTATACGCGGCCATGGTCGACCGCATGGATCAGGGCATTGGCCGTATTGTGGGTCAGCTGAGGGCCATGGGTGTGCTTGACCATACGCTAATCGTGTTCCTGTCGGACAATGGCGGCTGCGCCGAAAGTGTGGCCGGCCGTAATCTCCATGATTCAACCGCCGCTGTGGGGGCGCGGGGCTCATATGTGGCTTATCAGGAGGCATGGGCCAACGCTTCCAACACGCCGTTTCGGCTGTACAAGCAGTGGATGCACGAAGGGGGCATTGCCACGCCGCTTATTGCCCACTGGCCGGATGGAATAGGGGCACCCGGCCGCATCACCACGGCCGGCGGGCATGTCATGGACCTGATGGCCACGATTGCCGACGCAACAGGCATCACGCTTCCGCAAACGGATGGCCGCAGTTTGCTGCCGGTGTTCACTACGTCTGCTGTACCTGCCGGTGAGCGGACTCTGTACTGGGAGCATATTGGCCACCGCGCCATACGGGAGGGGCATTGGAAGCTCGTTTACGACCGGAGACGGGGCGAATGGGAGCTGTATGACCTGTCGGCTGATCCCACAGAACTCACGGATCTGTCCCGGCACCTGCCGTTGCGGGCTGAACGCATGGCCGCCGAATGGCAAAGCTGGGCGGATTCGATCGGCGTTCGCATGACACCGAATTGACCTGACGAACCCGGAACATGGGCAGAACTATCCTCATCACCGGAGCCAGCACCGGCATTGGTGCGGAGACAGCGCGCCGGCTGGCACCCGGCAGCACCCTGCTGCTGCATCATAATCGTTCTTCCATTGACGATGTCGCCTCGGAAGCTGCAGAACGCGGTGCCCAGGTGCATACTTTCCAGGCCGACCTGAGCGCGGAGTCCGGGTGCCTTGGGTTGGTTGCCGAAGTCAGCAACTGCACTGATCAGTTGGATGTGCTCGTCAACAATGCGGGCAGTCTCCTTGAGCGCCGCACCGTGGCCACCCTGCGCTGGGATCTGATGGAGCAGATCTTTGCACTGAACACTTTTGCGCCCATGCTGCTGACCCGGCTGTGCGGGCCGTTGTTGCGTAAGGGTACCTCTCCGTGCATCTTCAACATCACCTCTATAGCGATGCGTCACGGTGCCCCGACCGCGACCATTTACGGAGCTGCCAAGGGTGCCCTGGATGCCTTCACGCGCGGATCAGCACGGGAGCTCGCACCCGACATCCGAGTAAATGCGGTGGCTCCCGGCGTTATTCTGACACCGTTTCACGAAAGGTATACAACGCAGGCTCAGTTGGACTCGATTAAGAGCCAGACTCCACTTGGATTCCACGGCAGCAGTGAAGACATCGCGCATGCCGTGGAATTCCTGATTGAAAATCCCTTCACGACCGGTGAGACCCTGGATATTAACGGGGACTGTTTATGCGATAAAACCATGCGACGACTCTTTCCCGTGATACTGTTGGCCGTTAGTGCCTGCGCTCCGGCACCCGCTCCGCCTAATATCATCTTTATCATGGCCGATGACCTCGGCTACGGTGATCTGGGCAGTTACGGCCAGATGGTAATCCAGACACCCCGGCTGGATCGGATGGCAGCGGAAGGTATGCGGTTTACGGACCATTATGCCGGCAGCACGGTGTGTGCGCCTTCAAGGTGCGTGCTCATGACCGGTCTTCATAGCGGTCACTGCCGGATCCGGGGCAACCGCCTGGTGCCCCTTGAAGACGAAGATGTCACCATTGCAGAGCTGCTGCAGGATGCCGGATACCGTACGGCCCTGATCGGCAAATGGGGACTTGGCGAGCCCGGCACCACCGGCATCCCCAACAACCAAGGATTCGATTACTTCTACGGATATCTGAATCAGGTGCACGCCCACAATTTCTATCCCGAATTCCTGTGGCGGGATACCGTTAAGGTTCCACTGGACAATGAAGTAGTAGCTGTGTCGCGTAACGGTTTGGGCGGCTATGCCACCAAACGAGTGGATTACTCCCATGATCTGGTAACCGACGAGGCTCTGTCGTGGGTTACGCGTCAGCAGGGCACCCCGTTTTTCCTCTATTTGGCTTACACGATCCCGCATGCCAACAATGAGGCACCGGCGGGCGGGATTCACGGGATGGAAGTGCCGGACTACGGCCTTTATGCGGATTCAGCCTGGGAGGACCCCCATAAGGGTACAGCTGCAATGATCAGCCGACTGGACCGCGATGTGGGGCGGCTGCTGGATCTGCTGCAGTCCCGGGGGATAGCCGAAAATACACTGGTGTTCTTCACCAGCGATAACGGGCCGCACCGGGAGGCCGGGCGTGTACCGGAGTTTTTTAGCAGCAGCGGACCCTTGCGCGGCATCAAACGGGATCTGTACGAGGGCGGCATTCGCGTACCGTTTATTGCCTGGTGGCCGGGCACCATTGCTCCGGGACTTACTACCGGCCATCCGTCCGCGTTTTGGGATTTTCCGGCTACAGCGATTGAGGCTGCCGGCCTTGATCCGGTAGACTCGGATGGGATTTCGTTTCTGCCGACGCTTCTGGGGCAGTCTCAGCCGCAGCATCAATACCTGTACTGGGAGTTCCATGAGGGTCCTCCGAAGCAGGCCATTCGGGCGGGCCGGTGGAAGGCCGTGTATTTTCATGAGCGTGGGGCAGCTGAGCTGTATGATCTCAGTCAGGATATCAGCGAGACCAACGACCTGGCCGCGCAAATGCCGCACCTGGCGGATAGTCTGGTGGCTTTGATCCGCAACGCACATACGCCAAGTGCCGAATGGCCCTTAGACTGGTGATTGCGTGGGTCGGCGAGAAACTGATCGATGCCGCCGAATGCCCTATTGGCGGATTCAAGTCCCGTGCATGGAGTGGATTTGACCTCAGGTCAGCTGCCGATCATCAATAATATGCGTCGTTCCGAATATGTGGGTGCGACGGTAGCCATTGCCTTAAGAACTTCGGCTGGAGCTTTGGGACGGATGGGATTTTGAGCACTGCTCCGGCATGCGGCTGGAGGTGATACAGTCTGCTGACAAGCAGGAATGGCATGCGCCCGACACAAGGCCCAGCCCGCCGGTATACAGCATTGCTCAAGCGCAGGAATATTGGTATGGCGCAAACTGGATGGAGTTAACCGGATGCCTCACTCACATTAATCTGTTCGCGTGGCACGCCGGAACTGGCAGCGACACCGACCAGCGGGGGCGGCATACATGGGATTCCTTTGTTATCGCAGCACGCTACCTGCCTGATCAGAAGCGTATATCGGCCTCTGCGGAAGCTGCTGTCCAAACGGGCGGTTTCTGAAGGATGCAGTGTCACCGAGCTGCCAGGCGCTGTTGAGCGGATTCGGCAATCGCTTGACGGCCGACAATGGCGCAGGCCGCAGACATGCCTCTATCCGCCATTAAGCCGGATCCCCGGCTGACCCAGTATACCTGTGGCGGCACTGTTTCCTTGATGGTACTTCCCCAATCCGTGTAAAATGCTTAATTTCCGTGTACCACTAAGTACTCACATTTCATGGAAACGGATCTGGATCTTATGATATGTTACAGTTTACGAATGGGGGCCAATTGGAAGGTTGATGAGATCCGTCTGGATGCGGATGCTCAACGGGTTGATATCTATATTTCCTATGTGGGCGACCGGTTGATCTGCCCGGTGACCGGGGAGACGGGCACCTTGTATGATTACCGGAAGGAGCGGTCTTGGCGGCATGTGGATTGGTTTCAGTTTCCGTCCTTCGTCCACTGCCGCGTACCCCGGGTCAAGTCCTCCAAGGGGGTAAATGCGATCCGTGTTCCCTGGTCCAGTGATTCGCCGCAAAATACCGAAGCCTTTGAATCCTGGATGAATCGATTGCATAAAGCGATGAGGAGTTAAGCGAAGATGGCGCTGCAGGCTTGATGTCGTCAGTCAAATCCTACGCGGCGGCGTGCTCCGAAAGACACCGCGCATGTGAGCCTGGACGCGAAGGCAATTCATGTCGGCCGCAAATAGGCCACGGTGGTGAGCGATTCCGAACGGAATAGGGTCCATGAGGGTCACGACCGGCACAGGCCCTGCTGCAGGGTCGGGATATACGGGGCAATTCCAGATTGTTACGACCGACAGATGGAAGGTCCGCAGTTCGGGCGGCACAGAGCTGCCTCCAGGCGGCGCGCTAACCCACGATCGCTTTTCATCCGGCCATCAAACCCAGTGCACGGACGCGAACCCACCATGAACGCCAGCGCAGCCGAAATGCGCTTTTGGACAATACACCACAGCCAATCAGAATACCATCCGCAAATCCCACATACAGATCAGCACTGCGTGGAGGCCAGGAGAGGACCTCAAGGCCGTCTTTCAACACGACTCTATCGCCGAAGCAATGCAGCATCTCAAGCTCAGCCGTGTCAGGGAGCCAGCCGTACCGGCGGGCATCCAGGTCGCCGAAAGGTTTGAACGACACCGGGAAGGCCTCTGAGATGCGCTTTGCCATCAACAGTCCCGTGTTCAAGCGGAACGAATCGGACCCAAGAAACCCGAACCCTCGGAAGAGGGTACAGAAAGTTAGCGAAGCACGCCCCCTTGTTCCATGGCTGTTTAATTAACAACAGTCGCGGTAGAGCCCTGTATCCTGGCCAGGGGTGTCTGCCGAGCAGTGTTTAGGAGCATGGTAACCCACATAGACTCAATGCCTGCATTTGACCCGTGTCCTACCGGCACTTGCGCTGGAACCGGCCGTTCGGACCCCAAGCTGCCGATTCAGCTCAGCAGGGCGGGCAGAATACTGGTAATGTTGTGCATTTGCGGTGTGGCTGGTTTTCCCGGATTTAAAATCCTGGCTCAGGACGTATCCTATGACGTTCAGTTTGAGGGCAATTGGACCACGCAAAGCACGCCCGGGGGTGTTGTCGGCGGTGCACATTTCACAACGTTGATAGGAGCCGTCCACTCGGGTGATGTAACCTTCTGGGAGGTAGGCGGGATGGCGACCCGCGGGGTGGAGTTGGTCGCCGAGCTCGGATCCATTTCTCAATTCAGGAGCGAGGTGCAAGCCAGCACGCACACCAAATCCGTAATCCAGGCAGGGGTCGGAGGCGGGGGCACCGGTACGGCCAGCTTCACTATAACGGTATCTCCCACACACCCGGAGGTCACGCTGCTTTCCATGATCGGCCCGAGTCCAGACTGGTTTGTAGGTATTTCGGATGAGTCTCTGTTGGATGGGACTCAGTGGAGGCAAACGCATGTGGTGGATCTTTTTCCGTACGATGCGGGCACCGAAGAAGGCACCGAATTTGTGCTTAGCAATGCGGCAACCAGTCCTCAGGAGACCATTACCAGTATCAAGGGAACCGGAAAGTTCTCCAATGTGCGTATGGCGCGCCTGACCTTTACATTGACAACCCCAATCAGCAACAGGGAACCCACGGCTTCCGCCAGCTGCACACCGTGCACCGTCAAGCGGGGCGAGGAGGTGGAGTTGTCGGTGACAGCCTCAGACCCGGATAATGATCCGCTGACGTACGCATGGAGTGCGCCCTCGGGGCGTTTTGTCGGGGACACGGATGAAGCCACGGCTACCTGGGAGGCCGGGTCAACCACTGGGCAGGTGACCCTCAGCGTGAAAGTATCGGATGGTCAGGGCGGCTCCGCAACGGCCACGGTACAGGTCACCGTTACCAACAGCACCCCCAGCTTTGACCAAAGTAAATATGATTTTGACCTCGATGAGAATGCCAGCGGGCAGACACAGGCCATTTCATTGGGACAGGTGTCTGCGAAAGACGCAGACGGAGACGCGCTGACCTATTCCATTACCAGTGGTGCGGGTACTCGATTTACCATCAATGCGGGCACCGGGCAGGTGAGCTATGTGGGGGCGGGGGAAGACTATGAGACTACGCCGAATCAGTATGCGCTTGCGATCCGTGCGCAGGATCCGCTCGGTGCCCGGGCAGAGGCCGCTGTTACGGTCAGCGTGACGGATGTAAACGAATTGCCAACAGCTGCCGCCTCTTGTGATCCGTGCACGGTGGATCCGGGCGAGGAGGTGGCGTTGTCGGTAACTGCATCGGATCCGGAAGGTGATCCCTTAACGTACGCGTGGAGTGCGCCTTCGGGCCGATTTGTCGGGGATACGGACGAAGCAACGGCTACTTGGGAGGCCGGGTCAGCGCGCGGCCGGATAGAAATCAGCGTGGAGGTGTCCGCTGGACAGAGCGCCTCCACAACGGCCACGGTACAGGTCAATGTTGCCAACAACACCCCCAGCTTTGACCCGACCAGCTACACGTTTGATCTCAACGAGAATTCCAGCGGACAGTCGCAAGCCATTTCATTGGGACAGGTATCTGCGAAGGATGCAGACGGAGACGCGCTGACCTATTCCATTTCCAGTGGTGCGGGTAGTCGATTTGCCATCAATGCTGGCACCGGGCAAGTGAGCTATGTGGGAGCAGGGGAAGACTACGAGACTACGCCAAATCAGTATGCGCTAACGATCCGCGCCCAGGATCCATTCGGTGCCCAGGCAGAGGCCGCTGCAACCGTTAGCGTGACGGATGTAAACGAACTGCCAACAGCTACCGCTTCTTGTGATCCGTGCACGGTGGATCGGGGCGAAGAGGTGGCGTTATCAGTGGCTGCGTCGGATCCGGATGGTGATCCGCTAACTTACGCGTGGGGTGCGCCTTCGGGCCGTTTTATTGGGGATACGGATGAAGCAACGACTACCTGGGAGGCCGGATCAACGCGCGGGCAGATGGAGATCAGCGTAGTCGTATCGGATGGACAGGCTGGCTCCATAACGGCCACGGTACAGGTCAATGTTGCCAACAGCACCCCCAGCTTTGACCGGACCAGCTACGCGTTTGACCTCAATGAGAATTCCAGTGGGCAGTCGCAGGCCATTCCATTGGGACAGGTATCTGCGAAGGACGCAGACGGAGACGCGCTGACCTATTCCATTTCCAGTGGAGCGGCCAGTCGATTTGCCATCAATGCGGGTACCGGGCAGGTGAGCTATGTGGGGGAAGGGGAAGACTACGAGACTGCGCCGAATCAGTATGCACTGACGATCCGCGCCCAGGATCCATTCGGTGCCCAGGGGGAGGCCGCTGTTACCGTTAGCGTGGCGGATGTGAACGAATTGCCGACAGCTGCGGCCTCTTGTGATCCATGCACGGTAGATCCGGGCAACGAGGTAGAGTTATCGGTGAATGCGTCGGATCCGGATGGTGATCCGCTAACCTACGCGTGGAGTGCGCCCTCGGGCCGCTTTGTCGGGGATACGGATGAAGCAACGGTAACCTGGGAGGCCGGGGCTACGCGCGGGCAGATGGTGATCAGCGTAGAGGTATCAGACGGACGGGGAGGCTCCACTACGGCCTCAACGCAGGTCAACGTTGCCAACAGCATTCCAAGTTTTGACCAGAGTGAATACGAATTTGATCTCAATGAGAATTCCAGCGGACAGTCGCAGGCCATCCCATTGGGCCAGGTATCTGCACAGGACGCTGACGGGGATGCGCTCACCTATTCCATTACCAGCGGTTCAGCCAGTCTTTTTGCCATCAATGCGGGCACCGGGCAGGTGAGCTATGTGGGAGCAGGGGAAGACTATGAGACTGCGCCGAATCAGTATGCACTGACGATCCGTGCCCAAGATCCATTCGGTGCCCAGGGGGAGGCCGCTGTTACCGTTAGCGTGTCGGATGTGAATGAATTGCCGACAGCTGCGGCCTCTTGTGATCCATGCACGGTAGATCCGGGCAACGAGGTAGAGTTATCGGTGAATGCGTCGGATCCGGATGGTGATCCGCTAACCTACGCGTGGAGTGCGCCCTCGGGCCGCTTTGTCGGGGATACGGATGAAGCAACGGTAATTTGGGAGGCCGGGGCTACGCGCGGGCAGATGGTGATTAGCGTAGAGGTATCAGACGGACGGGGAGGCTCCACTACGGCCTCAACGCAGATCAATGTTGCCAACAGCATTCCAAGTTTTGACCAGAGTGAATACGCCTTTGACCTCAATGAGAATTCCAGCGGACAGTCGCAGGCCATCCCATTGGGCCAGATATTTGCACAGGACGCTGACGGGGATGCGTTGACTTATTCCATTGCCAGTGGTGCGGCCAGTCGATTTGCCATCAATGCAAACAGCGGGCAGGTGAGCTATGTGGGTGCAGGGGAAGACTATGAGACACCACCGAATCAGTACGAATTAGTGATTGGCGCTGAAGATCCGTTCGGGGCGCAGGCGCAGACAAAGGTTATCATTAGTGTAACTGATGTTAACGAAATCCCAACTGCGGCGGCAACCTGCAACCCGTGTAAGGTGGAACGAGGTGGACAGGTTAGTTTGTCGGTAACTGCGTCGGATCCGGATGGTGATCCGCTGACATACGCATGGAGTGCGCCCTCGGGAAAATTTGTTGGGGATACGGATGAAGCCACGGCAACTTGGGAAGCTGAAGCAAAGCGCGGGCAGATCGAGATCAGCGTGGTGGTTTCAGATGGACGGGGCGGCTCCACAACGGCCACGGTACGGGTCGATGTTACGAACAGCATTCCAAGTTTTGACCAGAGTGAATACGCCTTTGATCTCAATGAGAATTCCAGCGGCCAGTCGCAGCCCATCCCGTTGGGCCAGATATCTGCGCAAGACGCTGACGGAGACGCGCTGACCTATTCCATTACCAGTGGAGCGACCCGTCAATTTTCCATCAATGCGAACAGCGGGCAGGTGAGCTATGTGGGAGCAGGGGAAGACTATGAGACTGAGCCGAATCAGTACGAGCTAACGATCAGTGCTGAAGATCCGCTCGGGGCGCAGGCGCAGACAAAGGTTGTCGTTAATGTAACTGACATCAACGAAATCCCAACTGCGGAGGTGACCTGCACCCCGTGCAGAGTGGCAAGAGGCGGACAGGTTAGTTTGTCGGTAACGGCATCGGATCCGGATGGTGATCCGTTGACGTACGCGTGGAGTGCACCCTCGGGGAAATTTGTTGGGGCCGTGGATGGGGCCATAGCGACTTGGGAGGCCGGGTCCAGTCCAGGCCAGGCAGTGATCACCGCCCAGGTAATGGATCCAAGGCAAGGGGTTGCGATGGCCTCAATAGAAGTGGGCGTGTTCAATCGCGAGGTGCGTTTTGAGCAGGCAATGTATCGGTTTTCGTTGCCGGAAAATGCAGGCGGAAATATTCAGCCCGTCAACCTGGGTCAGGTAATCGCAGTGGACCCGGATGGCGATCCGCTGACCTACAGCCTCATCAGCCAAGTCACCCATCAATTTGCCGTGCGCAAGGATGATGGAACGGTGAGCTACACGGGTCCAGGAGAAGATTTTGAGCAGGAGCCGAACCTGTATGAGCTGATCGTGCTGGCCGCCGATCCGTTCGGTGCCGAAGCCCGAACCCATGTGGAGGTACGCGTAACAGATGTTGACGAATCCCCGGCAGCCATGGATGATAGGGTTGAAACCCAGGAGGATTCGCCCGTCACCGTTAATGTATTGGCGAATGATCGGGATCCGGAAGGGGGCGTGTTGAGCGTCGTTTCCGTATCGCCGGCTTCAAACGGCACGGTACGTACGGCTTCGGAAGGAGGGGTGATTTATACGCCGCAAGCCGACTGGCACGGCACCGACAGATTCACTTACGTCGCTGCGGATGCCTCGGGCTTAACCGCAACTGCTGCGGTGATCGTGATGGTGAGGTCGGTTAACGATCCGCCGATCGCCATTGGAGCAATTCCAGATCAGCAGATCGAAGAGGGAGGCGATCCGATTGAGATTGAGCTGTTGCCTTTTTTTGAAGATGTGGACGGGGATGCCCTGATCATGAGCGCCATTTCGTCTGATCCCGGGGTGGTAGCGGTATCCCTTGAGGGGACGGTTCTGACATTGCAGGCTGTTGTGTACGGAACCGCCAGCATCAGCGTCACGGCAGAGGATATAGATGGACTGGCAGCGACCCAGTCCTTTGCCGTCGGAGTTACCGACCGGCCGCAGCGCGTGATCATCAACCATGTGATGGCGGCCACAGCACGAGGCCTGTTGGCCAGTGCCCGCTCCACGCTCAGACGCCGCATTGAGACCGGACAGTGTAATCCGGCCGGGCTTACCCTCATGGGGCAGCCGGTGTTCTCGGAAACAGAACGGAGCGGAATCCACCATTTCCGCGGGAAAATCCGTTCTGCGCCCGCATTAGCTTTGACCGATGAGCTCGGGGCGCTTGAGGAGATGACCCGGAATGATCCAGGGAGTAGGGCCGCAGTCCAGCGTCCTGGGGATCGGTTGCGCAGCAGGGTAGTCTCCGTACTGGGCCGTGCCGTTGGCCTCAATCTATGGAGCGGGGTGCCGGCATTCAGCGGCGCGGATTTCAACCTTCCCATAGGCGACTGTGATGGCCGGCGCAGGCTGACCTTGTGGGGTCAGAGTGATCTGCAATCGTTCAAGGGCACAGTGCCTTCAGGTTCGCTCGCATCCATATACGACGGACAGCTTTGGACCGGTTATGCCGGCGTGGATGTGCGGATAAACAGCCAGTGGCTGGCCGGGCTGGCCATGTCTCGCAGCAGAGGTACGGGGGATTGGAGTGCAGGATCTTCGGAGGGTCAACTGACGCAGACCGTGACTGCGCTGCACCCCTACCTCAGGTGGGCCAATGGCACCACGTCGGTTTGGGCCGCTACGGGAGCCGGCTTGGGCGACGCGGAGAATGTGCGCAGCACCACCAAGTCCGGAACAAGCGATATGCGCCTGCTCCAGGGAATCATTGAGGGCAGGAGGCGGTTCGGCAGCCCGGGGGGATTGGAGACCAGCATCCTGGCAGATGCAAGTTGGGCCAGACTGACAACAGATGACGGGGAGCAGACCATAGATGGGCAAACGGCGCAGGTAACGCAGCAACGCGTTGGGGCAGACCTGTCGCTGTCTGCCCAAATCGGGGCCGGCGCGCTGATGCCGTTCGGCCAGGTATACCTCCGCCGGGATGCTGGCGATGGTCAGACAGGAGGCGGGGTTGAGGCGATAGGCGGTTTCCAGGCCACACTGGGACCTGTGCGCGTAGACGCGCAGGCGCGCACGCTTGCCTTCCATACGGCAGAGGGATACCGCGAGCGGGGTGCAAGTCTGATGCTGACGCTGGTTCGGTCGGGCGCGAACGGTCTTTCATTATCCGTAGCGCCTAGTGTGGGCCAGGTCGCGGGCATGGGCTCCGCCTGGGATAGCCCAATCGGGCGGATTTCATCGGGTTCCGTAGCTGGAAAGGATGACTTTACGCTCAATGCGCACGCCAATTACGGGATGACGCTTGCGGGCACATACAAGATTGAGCTGCAGGGTCGTTTCAGCTCAGCGCTCCGTGCACCCGTATTTGGGGTCCACGTCCGATTGCCGGCGGCGCAAAATTCTGACTGAGTTATCATTCGGCCCGGATCCATGCGACCGGCGTTTGCCTGGCTGCCGATTCCCTCGGATGAGCAGTCAGGATAACCGATGGCTTGATCCGTTGACAATGGGCTGCACCATCCCGTGCGCACTTTCAGCCGTGCAAACGACCGGCTCAGTCTATAAATGCTCCGCACGGACTTGTTGGGCCCTTTGGCAGGAAAATCGAAAGTTGCATTTGTGATTTTCCTGTTTAAATTGTACGCATGATTCCCCGATTGCGCCACGAGGCGGTACTACGCCGCTACCTGAACCAATTCCCTGTGGTAGGTCTGTTGGGGGCCCGTCAGGTGGGCAAGACGACGCTCGCCCGATCCATCAAAGCAAAAGAGCAGGGCCCTGTAACATTCTTTGACCTGGAAGATCCGACCGACGAGGCCCGTTTGGCTAATCCGAAACTTACCCTTGAGTCTCTCAGCGGCTTGGTGATCATTGACGAAGTGCAGCGCAACAGGGGACTCTTTCCCGTGCTGCGCGTCCTGGTTGACCGGCCCTCCAACCCGGCCAGGTTTCTCCTGCTGGGAAGTGCCGGTCCAAATCTGCTGCGACAGTCCGCAGAATCGCTTGCGGGCCGCATTGTTTATCATGAGCTGTCTCCTTTGCGCGCGGATGAGTCCGGCCCGGAAAGCCTGGAACAGCTGTGGTGGAGGGGTGGATTTCCGCGGTCCTTTCTTGCAGATAGTGATTCAACCAGCACAACATGGCGAACGGCCTTCATCCGCACCTTTCTCGAACGCGATCTGCCGCAACTTGGCATCTCCGTGCCGGCAACGGCCATGCGGCGGTTTTGGACGATGGTCGCCCACCTGCACGGCCAACGCTGGAATTCGGCCCTGATCGCGCGTTCGATGGGCATTTCCGCTCCAACCGCCAATGTCTACCTTGACTCACTGGTTGATGCCCTTCTGCTTAGAAGACTCACGCCCTGGTTTGAAAATCTTAAGAAGCGCCAGGTCAAGGCTCCCAAACTCTACCTGACAGACTCCGGTCTGCTGCACTCGCTGCTCAGAATTGAATCTGGACCGGATCTGCTCGGCCACCCCATAGCAGGCCCTTCCTGGGAGGGCTTTGCGCTGCACGAGGTCCTTCGGATCCTGACTGTTGATTGGGAGGACTGCTATTACTGGGCGGCCCATACCGGTGCCGAACTGGACCTGCTCGCCTTTGATGGAGGACGCAGAATCGGCGTGGAGTTCAAACGATCCAGCTCTCCCCGCATGACCCGATCCCTGTACTCGGCGTTGGAGGACCTGAAGCTGGACCAGGTCTTCCTGATTTATCCGGGGACGGATCGCTTTCCGCTGCACAAGCGCGTTGAGGCAGTAGGATTGGCCCTGGCTTGCGCTGAGGGACTCACATAAACGCCAAGCGCGCTGCCGCCCATCAGTGGAATTCCCCGACTGGCAGCCCCACCTGAGGACTGTCCACGCCGGAATAGAACAGCACCATCCCGACACAACCCGGTACCAGCTGCGCCGGCCGGGCTACCCCTGCCCGGTCCCAATTAAATCACCCTGACTTCTGCTAGATTATGAACATTTTGCAGTCTCAGGCTGATGTTAGAGCAGGTACCGGGCAACAGTTTTGGAGTGATTTTGCCACTCAAAAGGCCGGCTATACCCGTGGTTTGCGTGCGTTTGGCCTGCGGAGCCGTGGCGGAGTATCGATTGGTGTGACTTGGGCGTACTTCGGCTGGGCTCACCGAAGAGCAGGCTGGATCAGGGTTGGTATTGGACTTGAGGCCTCCGCTATGACGGCCGCTGCACCAGGTCACAGGATGCCCATTCTTCAATGGTGATCGCCCGCATCTGCAGCGCGGTATAGCCTTTCCAGATGATTTCATAACCCGGCGGCGGGTCGTGCTTTTGATTCCGGTAGCCCCCCATCATCGCCATCAACAGCACAGCGGATGCCAGATCAGTGTGTTCGGGCTCGTTGTAGTTGCGCGCGTAAACGCGCAGCATATCCAATTCCGTTTCGGTGAAGATGAGGTCTGCTGGCAGGCCGGATTGTATCCGCCCCAACAGCGCCATCAGCATAATGCGCCAGGCTGTAACCATGTACAACGTAATCACCAGGTGCAGCTGACCCGCCTGCTGCATAGGCAGCTCCTCCACTTTGCAGCCGGTCTTGAGCATCCGAAAGATGTCCTCCAAACGCCAGCGCAGACAGAAGAATTCGATGATCTCCTCAGCCTTCGCTAATGAGGACACTTCCGCAGTCGTCAGCAGGTACCACTCAATGGCTTCCGCGTTGGGCGGCGGCGCGACTTCTCGGACATGGATCGCCCATACCCGCACAGGTTCGGCTGCTTTGTCGTTTGTCGGCGGCAGGGTCACTTTCTGATAACGCACTTCCAATTGCACATCGCGCGCTATACGCGCCTCACTGGTCACCCGACCCGACTTCGCACGATGGCTCAATCTGCTTACGCTCATATGACCCGCCGCCGGACCTTTGCGCATCGCCTTGAACAGCCGCTGCTCATCCTTACCCTTCAGGCTACGGTCATGTTTGGCCCGCACCAGTATATCGGTGCGCTTACAGCGCTTCTGGGCGGCAAAAATCGCATAGGCATCCGCCTCGCGATCCATCACGCTTAACACCCGCGTCTT
>JAPPNA010000073.1 GCA_028873925.1 Bacteroidota bacterium
CGGCAGTGGCCATGGTGTCATTGGGGTTGACATTGTGGGATCTCCCGGCAGAGTACGCCTGCCCTCTTACGAGTCGGACAATGTTCGGTCCCATAGTTTTGCAAGAGGCTCCGGCTGTTACTTTTCTCCGGTTCGCCGCGTCTATCTATTGGCTGGCCTGAGCCTTTATTCGGCTCTGTTTCAATTCTGGTGCACCGGTAGGATTCATGGAGGCAATAGCGGACCGGAGCGACTACGCACCGCCATCATGGTTGGGGGGCCGCCGGATTGCGCTCTTTGCGGGCGCGTACAACCATATTTCGGATGGTGTGGCCCTGACGCTGAACCGTTTGGTTGAATACCTGGAAGGTCATGGCGCGGAGGCGCTGATCTATGCGCCGACCACCAACAAACCCCCGGCCATTGAACGTCATGCCGGAACGCTCGTGTCTGTCCCGTCGATTCCATTCCCCGGCCGCAGCGACTATCGCCTGACGATCGGTCTGTCCCGGGAGGGCTGGGCCAGGCTGGAGGCTTTCGATCCCGATCTTGTTCATATCGCAACACCGGATTATGCCGGATCTCAAGCGTTGAAGTGGGCCCGTGGCCGGGGCATTCCGGTGGTGGCCTCCTTTCACACGCATTTTGCGGCCTATCTGGAGTACTTTTCGTCGTACAACAAGTTGTACCGGATGGACCTGCTGTACAACACCGCCTGGCGGTACGGCCGCTGGTTCTACCCCCAGTGCCAGCATATATATGTGCCCTCTCCCAGTATTGCCGACGAACTGCGGTCTAAGGGTATCACCGAAAACCTGCGTTTGTGGGTACGCGGTGTGGATTCAAAGCGGTTTAGTCCCAGCTGGCGCAGTGATGCCTGGCGGCTTAAGCACCGGATACTGCCGGACGAGGTGGTGGTGAGTTTTGTCGGGCGGCTGGTTTGGGAAAAGGGTCTCAGTGTCTTTGCTGATGTAATCGATCAGCTGAAGGCCAAGGGTACCCCGCACCGCAGCATGATCGTCGGGGATGGCCCTGCGCGCCGGGTGCTGGAGGAACGCCTGCCGGAGACGATTTTCACGGGGCCGCTGGCGGGGAAGGAGTTGTCCCGAGCTTACGCATCCAGTGACGTATTCTTGTTTCCCAGTGATACGGAGACGTTCGGCAATGTTACATTGGAAGCGATGGCATCGGGAGTGCCTGCGGTCTGCGCCAACGCGGCGGGCAGTGATCTGCTGGTGGTCAGCGGGAAGACCGGCTATCTGGCACCCTCGCGGGATGTCGATCAGTTCACACGGTGTGTTTCGTGGTTCCTTGAGGACTCCGGGTGTCGTCAGGCTATGGGAAAAGCGGCTCGCGCCCGCGCCTTAAGATTTGAATGGAGCCAGGTAATGGCCCGTATGGCGGGCTATTACGGGGAGATATTCGGAGTTCCGCCGGGGCCGAAGGCCGGTGCCAGCATGTGCATGCCCTTCGCAGCTACGGCCTGATTGTGCGTGTACTATTTGTATCGCATTCGTTTCCGCCGGCTGATCGCCCCATGGCCAGTGTGGGGGGAATGCAGCGGGTGGCGGTGGATCTCTCTGATCATTTGAAGTGCCAGCCGGGTATTGAAGCCAGGGATATAGTGCTGCGGAGCTCCTGGCGGTTTCATCATGTACGGTGTGCGCCCTGGCTCGTGTGGACGTTGATACGGCTGCAGACGATGGCCCGGCGGGGTGTGATGGATGCGGTGCTGTTTTCATCCATGGTAACGGGTGCACTGGCACCGCTGCTGAGGCCGACTTTCAAGGCCGCCGGGATTCCCATGGCTGCCATTGCTCATGGGCGTGATGTGACCCTGCCGGGCCTGCATCAGCTGATGGTGATCCGACGGGCGCTTCGAGGGCTGGATGCGGTGATGTCGGTAAGTCGGGCGACGGCCAGGGCCTGCCAGGAGAGAGGGATGCCCACGCGGCGCATTCATGTGGTTCCCAACGGGGTGGATTCGGAGCGTTTCACACTCGGCGGCGGCAGTGAGGACGGACAATTGCGGCTGTTGAGTGTAGGCCGTCTGGTCCGGCGCAAAGGATTTGCGTGGTTTGTGGAGAATGTCATGCCCAGGCTGCCCTCCGGCGTGAACTACCGCATCGTTGGCGATGGTCCTGAAAAGGAAAAAATAGCGCGCGTGATTAGGCGAAGCGGACTTCAGTCCCGCGTTAGCATGTTGGGTCAATTGACTGATGGGGAGCTGGTCCAAAGTTTTCAGATGTCCGACCTGCTGGTGATGCCCAATCGCCCGGTAGCCGGTGACATGGAGGGCTTTGGGGTGGTGATGCTTGAGGCGGGAGCCTGCGGGATGCCTACCGTAGCCGCGGACCTGGAAGGAATCCGGGACGTGATTACGCCCGGTCGCAACGGCGTGCTGGTGCGGCAGGGCAATGCAGCGGCCTTTGCTGAGGCAATCCAGACCACGCGGTCGGATGCCGCAGTGCGTTCACGCGTGCGGGATCATACCGTGTCCACCTTCAGTTGGGACCGTATCGCTGCACGATTCGTCGATCATCTGGAGCGGCTCCTGCCCGGGCGCACAGTGAATCAGGACCGTGGGGCAGCAAGGTGACAGTTCTCCAGGAGCCTGCTGAATGCGCGGCCGCGAACAGGCAGGATGGCCAGCAGTCATCCGCTTCTGACTGAAGCCATCGGGAGGGCAATCGGCCAGGCGTTGGCCATCCAGGGTACTTCATTCCATGCCCTGCAGGTCTGAAAGTTACTCAGCATGCCCCAAGCACTGCATTACGAGAACGACCTATGGGGCTGTGACCCCGGCAGCCCGGCTGCAACCGGTCCGGCGTGCTCAGGAATATGTGGCATCTGGTCCCAGGTGCGACCTTCAAGGGTACGCCCGGCACGTTTCTTGAAGACCCCGCCCCACTGCTTGAAAAAGAACGGCACCTGATCATCGATACATTTGTCGCGAATTTCTTTAACCCAGTCCTCGCGCATGGGTCGGGCACCTGGTCCAGACTCTCCGCCGACGATTACCCAGTCAATCTCCTGCAGCGTGAGGTCGGGCAGCGGACCGAGCAACGGTTCCAGTGACAGGAATTTCACGTATGCTCCGGCCTCCTTCAGGCTTGACAGTCTGGGCAGCCAACGGGAGGACTCAATACTCACGCCAAGCCAGACATTGGCTGTCCAGGGCAGCCTGTCGCTCATGGCCGCCGCGCGTTCCGGCCTTTTGGTGAGCACCTGAAAGGTATGCTGCCGGGCAAGACCCATGACCTCAAATACGCGCTCAATAAAGCTCGCAGGTACATCCTCGTGAAAGAGGTCAGACATGGAGTTCACAAAGATCAGGCGCGGTTGCTTCCACTTTAGCGGTTCTGCAAGCACATCCTCGTGGGTCGTAACGCGAAATCCATTGCGGTACTTTACGAGCCCCATGGCCTTAAGCCGGTGGGCCATGCGTTCCGCATAGCAATTGCGGCAGCCGAAGCTGACCTTGGTGCAGCCAGTCACGGGATTCCATGTGGCCTCGGTCCACTCGATCGTACTTCCAACAGCCATGATTCACGCGTGCTTAATGATGTGGTCTGCAATCCTGTGCGCAGGTCCAATGCCGGAAGGGTTGCCAGCGCAGAAGATGAATTCGAAAAGCGTAGAATTCCGCGAATTCTTGAGCGGGCGAGTCTTGCTCAGCAAACGATCCCCAAAGATCTGCTCCAATTTCTCCATGTATAATTCAAGGATCTGTGAATGGCCCTTTTCCCTAATGTACTCCTCAGGGCCGAACAGGGTACTCTGGTCGCTGCGCCGATAGAGATTCTTCCAGCTATCATCACCAAAGACACTTATTAAGCGTTCGGCATAAGGTGCAGCAGACGGATTGGCCTCCAATTTCCTGGGCAAGAGTCTCGCAATCGTACCTACTGGAAAAAGAATCCAAGTGTCCAGCGCCTCCATGGACGCAATCCGTCGGAGCGTCCGCATTTCGACCTGTGTGCCGAACGGATCAAGAAACAGCACGCCGCGGTGGCTGGCCCAATTTCGGTCCAAATTCTGCAGGAATGTGTTAGCCTCGGAATTATGGACTGCAATCCTGGGATCGTGGAATCGGTCGATGAGTTGGTCGCTCCGCGCACGGTTTTTCTCAATAAACACCAATTCGTCAAAGGGTCTGTCTGTGATGCCAGCGGCGATTCTCGTGGATCCATCCAGGAATTCCAGGAATTCGGAATCTTCGCCGCGAACTGAACTCCTTTGGCTCGTTACAGCGATCCGCTCTGGACCTTGCCCCTTGGTTTCATCAAATAAATAGGGCCCGGAAGGCTCTGCCTGGTGGCGCAATGAGAATCTGCCCGAGCCAGCAAAGGCATCGATATAGATGAGCGTAAACGGTTTTTTCTTTAGGACTGTTGTATAGTTGGTCAGATAATCCTTCAGGATACTGAGCTTATCACGCGTCCAGTCACCGCCAAATAAGTTAGGAGTCTGTGCCATGGGTGTCGGTCCGACAAGTAGTGGGTCTACAGATGGAAGATTAACGGCTATGCGCGTGCCATTTCACGATGAAATGCTACGATTCAGACAAGAATTCCATCCAGAGCGGTCGGCCCAAGCTGCCATGGATTCGGCATCCAACGTCGCGCAGGCTGAATGTGTAGCAGGGAACGTTCAGACATGAATCCGTCGCGGCAGCGGTGCATGAAGCGCAGTCTTTGGACCGAATCGCCTTGCCGCGCCGCAGGCCTACTGCTGAGCGCTGAGCACGGACAGGTCAAGTCGGGACGGATCTTCAAACATCGAATCGGGCAGATCATCGTAAACGCCCACATTCGGCAGCTCAAACGGGGTGCCGTCCGTGCGCATACCCCGCGAGTCTGACAGCATTATGTCGCCGTAGAGCTGCCAGTTTTGCCAGGGCAGGGTAAATCCGGGCTCCTGATCGGCTGCACCACGGTAATAGGACCACTGACCCACCAGCATACTTTTCCGGTCTACATAGACCTCGTACCGGTTATCTGGCGTGAGCCCCACATCGCTGAAGGTGAGCGTAAGGATATGTGCGTCCGTGCCATCCTCCATCGTGCCCTCTCCCGCATAACCCAAGGTAACGCCGGAGTCCTTGAGCTTATAAGGCATCATCAGCCAGTAGCCGCTATTGACCCAGTCGCGGTAGGCCCCTTGGAGGAATTCTTCCGCCGGTGCAATCTCCTCGCCATCCACATAGGCCATGCCGGCCATGGTGTGAATATTCATCAGTACGACCATGCTGTCGTTCTGCCACCGGAATCGCCCCGTCCACTTGTCCCAGAGCTGATCTTCCCCGAAAAAGCTCCAGGACAGGTATCGGGTGTTGTCCCATGCCATCCGCCCTCCCATGGCCGCCATTACCTTGTCGGCAATCTCTAAGGCCATCGGGTCCGAGCCCTCCAAATCAAAGCTCTCCATCGGAGGGTTTGCACCATCTTGGGCGGCAAGTAGACCCGCGGGCAGCAGTAAAAGGCTCACGCAGAACAGACGTAGCGTATTCATGGGATCACGAGTGAGTGGATTAGGTTTGAAAAGCCAGATTACTGTAGGCTCAACATGGCTCAAAATCTTAAGCACCCGGTATTGTTTCTTTGTCTGCTGATTCCGCTGCCGGCCTTCGGGCAGCTTCAATTCACCGAGGACGACTATGGCCGCGCTGAACAGCTGCTTTCACGTTCAGTTTCCGCCAAGGTTTACCACCGCACCCTGACCCCCAATTGGCTGGAAGGTGACCGGTTCTGGTATCGCCACACAGCACCGGAGCAGGTGCAGTATATGTTTGTGGACCCGGATGCGGGAGAGCAGAGGCCCTTGTTCAACCATGACCGACTCGCCGGTGCGCTGGCAGAGCTGCTCAATGAAGATTTTGCGGCCACCCGACTATCACTGCCCGGACTGGAGGTGGAAGGAGGTAATCTGTCCTTTACCCGAGGTGATCAGGTCGTCACCTGCGATACGGAAACTTACCGCTGCACTGCCGCACCCGGCCCCCCTGAATCTGCTGTCCCGCGTGCAGGCGTACGGTCTCCCGACGGAAAGCTGGCAGCATTCCGGCGGGACAACAATTTGTGGGTGCACGAGGTGGCAACCGGTGACGAGACGCAGCTGACCTTTGACGGCGAAGAGGATTTTGGCTATGCCACCAATAACGCCGGATGGGTGCGCAGTGACCGACCGGTAGTCCTGTGGTCTCCAGACTCCAGGAAGATTGCCACTTTTCAGCACGATGGCCGCAATGTGGGCGAAATGTATATGGTGACTACGGGTATCGGCCGGTCAGAACTGGAGGCCTGGAAGTATCCGTTGCCCCAGGATAGCGTCATCTTCATGATCCACCGGGTGGTCATTCATCTGGATGGCCCCCGCACCGTACGGCTCCAGATGCCGCCGGACCCCCATCGGGGCACTACGACCGACCATATTGCTGGCTGGGACGGCACCTTTCTGGATGTCCGCTGGAGCGAAGATGCAAGTCAGCTGGCCTTTATTTCTTCCAGTCGCGACCATAAGGAGGCGCAGCTGCGCGTAGCTGATCCGGAGACGGGCCTCGTGCGGGATGTACTGCGCGAGACCGTAGATACCTACTATGAATCCGGTGTGGACGCTGAAAACTGGGACGTGTTCTTTGATACCGGCGAGGTGCTGTGGTATTCGGAACGTTCAAATTGGGGTCATCTCTACCTGTATGAACTCTCCACCGGCACACTGATACGTCAGGTTACTTCCGGTCCCTGGGCGGTCCAGCAGTTGCGCCGGGTAGACCGCAACAACCGTCAGCTGTATTTCACGGGGGCGGGCAGGGAGGATGGCAATCCCTACTATCAGTACCTGTACCGCATCAACATGGATGGATCAGACCTGCGGCTGCTGACACCGGACTCGGCCCATCATGTGTTCCGGTTCTCGCCATCCGGAGAGTATTTTGTGGACACCTGGTCAACACCGGTGATGCCGCAACAGCACGCATTGCGGCGCAGCGATGGGTCATGGGTCGCCGGATTGGGGGCGGCGGATATTTCTGAGCTGGAAGACCACGGTTGGCAGCCGCCGATGCCGTTTACCACAATGGCGCGCGACGATTCCACTACACTGTACGGCCTGATGTACCGCCCGTCCGATTTTGACTCTTCCAAGTCTTATCCGGTACTGAATTACCTCTACCCCGGGCCGCAAAGCGGCAGCGTCGGCACACGCAGCTTCGTTCCAGCACGCGGAGACAAACAGGCCATTGCGGAGCTGGGATTTATCGTTGTGGAAGTCGACGCGATGGGTACGCCGGGTCGCTCAAAATCATTCCATGACGCGTACTACGGCAATATGGGCGACAACGGTCTGCCGGATCAGATTTCGACTATTCGGCAGCTGGCAGCACGCCATGACTGGATGGATCTGGATCGGGTGGGTATTTGGGGGCATTCCGGCGGCGGCTTTGCCGCGGCCGGTGCGATTCTGCGATATCCCGATTTCTATAAGGTGGCAGTCAGCGGGGCTGGCAATCATGACAATCGCAACTACGAAGATGACTGGGGCGAAAAATGGCAGGGCCTCCTGGAAATCAAACCGGACGGCACCACCAACTATGACAATCAGTCCAATATTCTGCTGGCCCCCAATCTTCAGGGGAAGCTGCTGCTGGCGCACGGGCTGATGGATGACAATGTTCCGGCTTCCAATACACTCGCACTAGTGGAGGCGTTAGTCGCGGCCAACAAGGATTTTGATCTGCTCATATTCCCCAGCGGTACCCACGGATTCGGTCGGGCGCGCAATTATTGGATGCGCAAGCGGTGGGACTACTTTGTCCGGCATCTGCTGGATGCCACACCTCCCAAAGAATATGAATTCGGCCGGCAGCCCATCCGTGTCGCCCAGCCGACAGGTTGATTTCAAATGGGTATTGGGAGGTTCTGCTTACCGTTGCTGTTGGGCGCTGTACTGGGCTGTCAGCCGGCAGACTATGACCTGATAATCCGCGGCGGTACGGTCTATGACGGCACCGGTGGTGCCCCGTACCTGGCCGATATCGGCATAAACGACGATATGATCGACGCAATCGGCGATCTGGCGGATGCCCGCGGCGGACAGGAGCTCGATGTGGCGGGGCTGGCGGTAGCGCCCGGATTCATCAATATGCTGAGCTGGGCCCCCCGGTCGCTCATTCTGGATGGAAGATCGATGAGCGACATCCATCAGGGCGTTACGCTGGAGATTTTTGGCGAGGGGGTCTCAATGGGGCCGCTCAACAGCACCATGAAGGATGAGATGCACCAGAGTATGGTCCGGCTGGCCGGATCTGACAGCGCCGCTGCCGCTTTGCTTGGAAACCGCACATTGCCCTGGACCACGCTGAACGAGTATCTCACCTTTTTGGAGCAGAAAGGTGTCAGCCCGAATGTGGCCTCATTCGTGGGTGCTACGACAGTGCGGATGCATGAACTGGGCAGCGAGGAACGGGCCCCGGACGCAGTGGAGCTTGCCCGTATGCAGGCCTTGGTTAGAGAGGCCATGCAGGATGGAGCGCTGGGCGTAGGATCGTCGCTGATTTATGCTCCGGCCTTTTTCGCGGATACCCGGGAGCTGATTGCGCTGGCCCGCGTGGCGGGCGAATTCGGCGGCATGTACATATCCCATCTGCGTAGTGAGGGTGCCCGGCTGATTGAATCCGCCGAAGAGCTCATTGAAATAGCACGCCAAGCCGATGTATCCGCGCAGATCTATCACATCAAGGCAGCTGGTCGTGAAAACTGGCCCAAGATGGAAGAGCTGATTGCGGTGATTGAGTCGGCCCGCGACGAAGGTCTGCGGATTACCGCGGACATGTACACCTATACGGCCGGTGCGACCGGGCTGAATGCCTCCATGCCGCCTTCCGTACAGGCAGGCGGGTTTGAAGCCTGGCGGTCCAATCTGCAGGATCCCGCAATTCGCGCCCGGCTGGAAGTGGAGATGATGACACCCACTGATGAATGGGAGAATCTGATGCTGGCGGCCGGCCCCGAAAACGTCACCGTGGTGGGGTTTCGCAATGAAGCCCTACGTCACTACATGGGGAAGTCGCTCGCAGAGATTGCGCGGGAGCGCAACGCAAGTGTCCCTTCAGTCATTATGGACCTGATAGTTGACGACAGCAGCCGTGTTGAATCGGTCTACCACCTCATGAGCGAGGAGAATCTGCGCCTCAAGCTCCGGCAGCCCTGGGTCAGCATTGATTCGGATGCCGCTTCCATCGCCCCGGAACCCCCCTTTACCCGCTCTATGCCGCATCCGCGGGCCTACGGGTCCTTTGCGCGACTCCTGTCCAAGTATGTGCGTCAGGAGGGTGTGCTGACGTTGGAGGAAGGCATCCGACGCATGACGGGCCTTCCGGCGGCCAATTTAAACCTTGATCGTCGCGGATTGCTCTGGACAGGTTATTTTGCGGACCTTGCGATCTTTGATCCCGATACCATCCAGGATCACGCCACATTTGAAGATCCTCATCAGATGGCCACCGGCATGGTGCATGTATTGGTGAATGGAGAACTGGTGCTGCTGGCCGGAGAACATACCGGAGCGATGCCGGGACGGGTGATACGCAGCAGTCGGGCCAGCAAATAGGGGCAGCAATAATGCGGGAATCGGCAAAGGAGCTGACCAGACGGCAGCAATCAGCCCTTCTTGGCGGCGGTGAGGACCGAATCAGACATCAGCAGGCCAAAGGTAAGCTCACGGCGCGGCAGCGGATTGATGAGCTGTTTGATCGGGGCACCTTTGAGGAGCTGGGCCGGTTTGTACGGCATCAGTGTTCGGACTTTGACATGGATCAGCGCCGCTACTATGGGGATGGTGTTGTGACAGGCTATGGAAAGATCCGAGGGCGGCTGACGTATGTGTACAGCCAGGACTTCACGGTCTTTGGGGGATCACTGGGGCGCGCGCACGCGGACAAAATCGTCCAAGTGCTCACGCTGGCGGGCCAGAACGGAGCCCCCGTAATTGGTCTCAATGACTCTGGAGGCGCGCGGATTCAGGAAGGGGTGGTATCGCTGGGAGGTTATGCAGACATTTTTCTCCAAAACACCCTGCTTTCGGGCGTGGTGCCGCAGATATCGGCGATCATGGGGCCATGCGCCGGCGGTGCCGTGTACAGCCCGGCGCTTACCGACCTGGTCTTTATGGTCCAGGATACCAGCTTTATGTTCGTAACCGGGCCCGATGTGGTGCGTACTGTCACCCGGGAGGAAGTTACGGCCAATACGTTGGGGGGTGCCGCCGCGCACGCCACCAGGAGCGGCGTGGCTCACGCGGTGCGTCAGGACGATGCGTCGTGCTTGAGTGCTATCCGGGAGGTACTGGGTTTTCTACCCCAGAACTGTGAAGAGCAGCCGCCGGACCGGATGTCGGAGGATCCCGTCACACGACAGGCCGCACCGCTGGACGATATCATTCCTGAGAGTGCGAACATGCCGTATGATATGCACGATGTAATCGGTCAGATCGTGGACGATGCACGCTTTTTTGAAATCCATCAGGCGTACGCACGCAACCTGATTTGCGGCTTTGCCCGCATCGGCGGACGATCGGTCGGCATGGTAGCCAATCAGCCCGCTCATCTGGCCGGGGTGCTGGACATAGATGCGTCATTGAAGGGAGCGAGATTTGTGCGGTTCTGTGATGCATTTAATGTGCCCTTGGTGGTGTTGGAGGATGTGCCCGGGTTTTTGCCGGGTACGGACCAGGAATGGGGCGGCATCATCAAGCATGGGGCGAAGCTGCTGTATGCGTTCTGCGAGGCTACTGTACCCAAGATTACGGTGATTACCCGGAAAGCGTATGGGGGAGCTTATGATGTGATGAGCTCAAAGCACATCCGAGGGGATCTGAATTTCGCCTGGCCGATGGCGGAAATTGCCGTAATGGGCCCGCAAGGAGCCGTTGAGATTCTGCATCGCAAGAATCTGGCCCAGGCATCGGACAGCGAAACCCGGAAGGCCACATTTGAGCAGGAGTACCGCAGGAAGTTTGCCAATCCCTATGTGGCCGCGGAATACGGCTACATTGACGATGTGATTCTCCCCCGCACGACGCGCACCCGGATTGCGCACGGCCTGGACATGCTGCGTCGCAAGGTGCTCAATAATCCCCGAAAGAAGCACGACAACCTTCCGCTATGAAGGGCGCGACCTTGGGAACTCATGTCAGTTCTCCGCTATATAAAGGTAAAATTTGCGTTATTTGGTCAAATGCGGTATTATTCAACGTGTTGCACCTTTTCACGTAAGAAGTTACCTTAAGTGCAGCTAAAGCATTATCTTGCATCAGGGAATTCCAGAAACTGGAGGTTATCATGCGGAAGCACATCATTGCGATACTCGGTTTGGGGCTAGTTCTGGGCGGTACGGCCCGGGCACAGACCATCATCCCACCCGATCCGATCCCGGTGGAGGAACTCCGGGGATTCGATCGGTATGTGATTGGCGGCGATCTGGGCAGTCCCGGGGGCCCGCTGACGGAGGAGCAGCTGACGCGGCGCATGAGTCGCCTGTACTGGTATCAGTCCAGGATTCTGCGTGCGCAGGTGGATGGTGAATACAGGGTGGCGGAGGAATTTCTGCACCGTGCGATGTCGGAAGTGGATGCATTGGCGGCCCAGGAAGACATCACCGGGCTTGCGCGCTACAAGGAGCTGTTCAGGACCATCGTCACCGAGCACGACCAGTACTTTGGTGAGGACTACGCGGCTTCGCAGCGGGAATACGGCGATGTTTTTGCGCTTCGCGCGGAAATGTTCGATTTTCAGGCGACAATCACCAACCCGACGGCTGAAGCCACCCAGCTCCCGGAAATAGAACCGGTAGCCACTACGGTGCCGATGACGCAGAATCGGGCTGTGGAGGGGTCCATCCAATGGCTGCTGAGCGATAAGCGGGAAACCATTCTGCGGTTTACCCGGCGGGCGGACACGTATTTCCCGATGATTGAGCAGATTTTCAGGGAGGAGGGGGTTCCGGATGAGCTGAAGTATCTGGCTGTTGGGGAAAGCGGGTTGCGCCCGCGCGTCGTCAGCTCCGCCAGTGCAGTTGGGATGTGGCAGTTCATGAGAGCCACCGGGGCCGCGTACGGGCTGGAGGTGAACGACTATGTGGACGAGCGCATGGACCCGATTAAGGCTACGCGGGCCGCCGCCAAGCATCTGAAGGACCTTCATCGGACCTACTGGGGCGACTGGCATGTTGCGTTGGCCGGATACAACTGCAGTCCTCGGTGCATCAAACGGGCCATCAGCCGAGCCGGCCGCACGACCGCCAATCCGCCCTCGTTCTGGACCATGAGTCCGTACCTGCCCAAGCAGACTCAGGGGTATATACCGCAGTTTATTGCGTTTGCGCTGATCATGTCCAACCCGACAGCCTTCGGATTGCCGGCTGCTTCAGATGGTCCGGAATTCGCGTACGATGTGGTGCCGGTATTAGGCATGCTTTCTCTGGAGACCATTGCGGAAATGGTCGGAACGACGAAGGATGAAATTCAGGATCTGAATCCGGAATTGCGGCGCGGGGTACTTCCTCCCAGCGCTGAGCCTTATCCCCTGCGCATTCCATTGAACACTTTTGCCAGATTTGCCGAGGCATTTGAGCAGTTGCCGGACAGCAAGAAGCGTCCGCCCGCCACCCATGTGGTACGGCGCGGGGACACGTTAGGTCGGATCAGTTCCCGGTACGGCACCTCGGTTCAGACGCTTATGCGGACCAACGGACTTAGGCGAACGGTCATCCATCCGGGGCAGGAGCTCGTCGTTCCCGGTGCATCCCGGCGGGGTGTGGCTGAGCTGTCTGGCGATGGCGTTGAGTCTGTCCGATGGGGCGAGCGCGTAAGGCGCCCGATTGAGTTCAATGAAGAAATTGCCGAGACGGCCAAGCGGTCTACTCCGGCGCGACTTGCCAGCACTTCGTCGTCCACGCGGAATGTAAGCACGGCCGCGCGGAGCACATCTGCGGCAACTATTACGCATCGCGTACGGCGCGGCGACACACTCGGTCGGCTTGCCAGCCGCTATAATACCAGTGTGCGCGCGATTCAACAACAGAACGGGTTGCGTGGAACCAGAATTCGCGTCGGTCAGCAGTTGAAGATTCCCCAGGAAGCCCAGATACATACGGTACGACGTGGGGAAAACCTCACCCGCATAGCCAGCCGTTACGGGACGACAGTCCAGAAGATCAAGTCTGCCAATAATCTGCGTTCCAGCCGGATTTATCCCGGTCAGAAGCTGAAAATCCTTTAGGGATTTGCGGCGCTTACACGCCGGGGCCGTGGCGGCCTGCTTACCGTGTGTGGGGGGTGCGAATACGCTTGGCTGCATTTGACTTATGGGCCATTACCCCGGCTGGGGTTTAACCGGGAGTTAGCCAGGAGCGTTCGGGTGAGGTGTGGGTCCACCATGCACGCTGTGCCGCGATGGGAAGTGCCTGCCGAGGTTCTGCCATATGTATCGCAGTTCGGCTCAACGGGAGCCTACCGGTATGCCTCGCAATCCCGAGCCCGGGAAACCACTGAACTGGCCTCCCGGGGCCACCTGCGCCACCGCCCCGGTAGGCCCAGCGTCCCTCTGAGTCAAGGGAATCACGGGCGACGTTCAAGGTGTTCGTACATTCCTTCGGTGGCGCAAGTTCAACGACCATGGGGGTCAGGGGCCACTGCGCTGCCTGTTGGTTGCGGTAATCATTTTCAGTGGACCGCGTGACTTTAATGATTACGGGGTAGATCGTGATCGGGCCGATGCCGTGTGGCTTCCCAACCGCAGTTATTGCCGCCCATAATTCGTTGGACCGCCGCGATCGACTCTATTGTAGCATCATGGGCGCGAGTCTGCACCTGGTGCGCCAGGCAAACTGGCGGAATATAGCGGGTGGAAGTCCTGCAAATGAAAGCCCTAATCAGGCGC
>JAPPNA010000122.1 GCA_028873925.1 Bacteroidota bacterium
TACTTACGGCCCGTATGAATGTCCGCACGGTCCCCTAACCGCCGAAGTCAGGAATTTGAGGCGGCAGGTCCGCCACAGCTCACAGCAACGCACTCAGGTGCCAGCCAAGCCCGTTTGGAATTAGCACTTTGAGGAAGATTCCGTGAATTGGCTGGATCAAGAAGCACCTTTTGCTCACGGAGGCTGTGGTAACCGGAATTCACCATGTTTTGAACGATAAGGGTCAAACTGTGTCAGTGAGGGTTTTGTGGCGTAGACTCCCAGAGGGTGCACAGAGCCAGTCTGCTGGTGGGCATAGATCGGTGGTTTCTGAAATCTGTTGAGGCATCCGCCGCCTGTTACTGCCAAAAAACTGGGGATGTGCTGCAGCTTTGATTTGCCGCGGATTGACGCGGTCCCGGCGTAAGGGCGGGGTTCGCAGCCATCAGGGCCGCACGATCAGATGCCACCAGTAAGCAATAGAAGCACCGGTGGGGGTGTACAGCACCCAGGCAAGCGCGGCAGTCACAGACAGTGCCTGAGGCATCAGCACAAACAGCGCCACTATCCTGCGGCTCGGTCCCAGGACCGCGCCATAATCGACCACCAGGCGTACGCCAGAAAACACACCTGCCAATATCCAGCCACCCGCGGTTAGCCCGGTAATCAAGGGCAGATCGGCCTGTGAAAATGAAGGATACACCATGATCAACGGCAGAAGGCAGATGACATGCCACTGTGCACTGACCTGGAGGGTAATTACGCGTTTAACTCCGGCTAGTCCTCTCGTAGAAAGCACCGACATCCCTGCCAGCAGCAATGCCATCTGGAAGACCAGATTCACTCCGCTGAACAGCAGAGTGGACCTTCCCGGGTCTCCGGCAATGCGTCCCGCAATCTGCAGCATCGCCGGGGACAAAGAAGCCAGCATCGGTTCTCCAGCACGGCTTTCCAGCGCAGTGTGCACCACCAGCCAGCATACACAGCCGGTGATGAGTGCCTGCACAAGCATAAAGATAAGGCTGCCTATTCCCGGAAACTCGCGGCCCATTCTCACAGAATCCAAATAGAAGCCGTGACGCGTCAGAAAACGGTGCACCAGATTCCGCCAGGAAATAGAGACCGCGTAGGTCAGCCCCAGCGCAAGAATGGCCAGCCAACCCACAACCACCAGCCAGGGCGTTTCGCCCTGAGCCGCCTTGCCGGCCGGAAAAGCAAACTCCTGCTGTGTACCGGTGTAAAGACCACGCACTACTTCGTAGGCAGGCCGCAGCTGATCGAGGGAATCCAGAAGTCCCCACCGGTCCGCTTCATGCAGCGCACTGTTATCCCCCCACCGATACACAAATACCGCGTTCACGGGTGCATCCAACAGGGTGGGCAGGTGCAATTCAAAGTAGCGGGCCTGCGACTGGGGGGACCGGAGGTTCCTGAGCCCGAAGGCTCCCTCGGTTACAGCCGTGCCCAGAGCACCGACCCCGACACGGGCCGGATGCGGCCATCGGTCCAAGGCCCACGAAGGGTCCGGCAGGTGACGCACATCCAGCAACACGAAATCCACCGTATGGGTACACCGGTCACTTTCAATGAATGGACTCACATAGTAGACCTGAACATTTAAAGCTACGTCTGCCATGCGGGCCAGATCGGTGAAGTATGAGCACGCCGCCTCGTTGCTCGTGTCGCTGTAATTGGCCAGACCGTAATGGGCCGCTGACGCGTGACCCGCCCCGAGCTCCAGCGCCCGGGCCAGTTGGGAGGCGGCAGAATCCAAGGAATCCATCAGGCTGGAAGCCGTCAGATACCGCATGGGCAACTCCTGAAACAGACTCAAACCCAATGAGTCAGCTTCAATAAGCAGCGACCGATCATGTACGAGCGGCAGCCGTATCGCCTGCACTCCCGCCTGACGGATGCGGTGCAGATCTGCGGCTGTGGGCGTTGAATCCGAACTCCATACCACGCCGCGCATGGGGGTCTGCGCAAATGAGGCGGTGGCACATAAGCTGGCCAGGAGACAAAGCCGGAATGCCCGCTCAAGCATATCGGAGGTCAATAGGCGGACACAGATCGTTGCCCCACCAGAAACACCGCATTGGCCAGCAACAGGTGTCCGCCATACCAGAAACCTCTGAAAATCGGGTTGTCCATCAAATAGACCACCTCGCCCCGTCCGATGGATTCGGTACCGAATAAAAGGGAGTCCCGGATCAGCACATCGGCTTTATGCCCCGCAAATCCGCTGACCAGTGCCCCCTTGCGCACCACTGCGACATTCCATCCGTCTTCCAGCCACGGGTATGCCTCGCTGCTGCGCTTTAATGTGAAGTACGCCTCATCATACCCAAAAGCCAGCGGATGTGAGCTGTCCATCTGAGCCCTGAAGATGGCCCCGGTTACTTCCTCCGAGATGTCCTCACGACTGCGATTCTTGTAACTTTTGACCTTCAAAGGGGCATCCGATTCTTCCGCCGGGTCTTCGTCCTCATCGGGCTGTTTGAGTCCAAATCCGTCTTTGCCTGCCAGGAATCGGGCTGCACTTTCAATGGCAATCAGCCGCCCGCCTGCGCGGATCCACTCCAGAAGCTCTTCCAGCCGGTTTTCCGTCAGCACATCACCATAGCCTCCACTCGGCAGAATGATCACATCAAAGTTGTACAGATGCAGCCCCGGGAGGGCATCACTCTGAATCAGGGAGACCGGGTACGCCAATTGCCGGTCAAAATAATGCCACAACTCCCCCAGCGCATAAGCTCCGGCTGCCGGGTCCGCTATGACCGCCACCCGGGGAGGATCCAGATACGGGACATCCGAAGATCCGAAATCCGCCCCATCGTCCACCAGGGTGGAACTGACCGCAATCACAGATTGCCCGGCAGCCTCAGCTGCGGCGAGCACGGTGTGCTCCCACGCAGCGTCCAAACCGTTTTGGGTCATAATCAGCGTACCGGCGGAAAAAGAGCGGTCATCAATCGTAAAGGGCACCTCGGAAAATCGGACCCGCACGCCGCGCCTAAGCAGTTCGGCCAGCAGTTTCGCGTCCTCAAAGCTCTGCCACTCTGCTACATAGGCCACCGCCGGACCCGAAACATTGCGGGCGGGTAATTCCCGTTCAGCAGCAGCATATGCAATCGGTGAATCGACCGCATACGCCTCCACATCATATACGTACGGCAGTGACCAGGCGGTGATGTCGTAGCTCAGGGAGTCGGCCAGATCGGCTACCGGGTCAAACAGCACGCGGGTCAGCACACCCTTGGGCTGAACCGCCGGCACAACAAGATCGCCTTCTCGAACAGCTGCAGATTGCCTTGTACCGGATCGATAGGCGAAGGCGGACTGGCGGCTGTCCACGGTTGCCGCTCCGTATCGGATGCCCAAATGATCCAAATGGCGCTCAATCGCCGCCACCTGGTCCTGCTGCCCTTCCAGACTGATGACATACGTCTCGTAGTCGCCTGCAGGCTGCGCGGCACCTTGAGCAAAGTAGGCTGCAAACTCCCGGACAATTCTCTCCCGATGGTCCGCCGCGACCTCAATGGTGGACAGGCTGGTGGTCACATGATGGTCAATGCGGTCTCGAAGCGTCAGCGTGTCGCCTTCGGCTGTGACTATGCCCAGTCCGGCACGTCCGGAACCGCCCTGCTCATACGTCATGCCAATTGCCCCGTTGAACACAGGCCAGGTATCCCCGTAGCCGGGATAGAACAGGTCAAATACCTGCCGCGTGAAGAAGAGCCAGCCCTCCCTGTCAAAGTACTTTGCATGGTTTTGTCCCATCAGCACCTGGAGCTCGCGCTGCCAGGGTGTAATGAAACTGTGATAGGGTTTCGCGGCTGGTGCAAAGAAGTAGGGCGAGTTAACGCCCATTTCATGGAAATCCACATGCACATGCGGCATCCACCGGTTGTAGTACACCAGTCGCTCGCGCGTCTCCTTTTGGGTGGCCCAGGCCCAGTCCCGATTCAGGTCAAAATAATAGTGATTGGTTCGGCCACCGGGCCACGGCTCCGCGTGTTCGCGGGCATCAGGATGAACGTCGGGCCATCGCCCGCGCGTGCTCCGGTAGAACGAAACGTAGCGTTCACGACCATCTGGATTGACGCAGGGGTCAATGATGACGATGGTATTCTCCAGCCAGGAGCGTGTGCGCGGGTCGGAATTACCGGCGAGCGTATGCAGTGTGGCCAAAGCGGCTTCCGTGCTGACGGACTCATTGCCGTGCACATTGTAGCTGAGCCAAACAATGGCGGGGGACTCAGCATCCGCCGGACCCTCCATGAGCCCGGTGTGCCGGAGGTTGGCCTGCCGCAGTGCCTCAAGGTTCGCCATATTCGCATCTGATGAAATTACAGCCAGCATCAGCGGCCGCCCCTCATAAGTGTTCCCGTACTGGAGCACATTTACATTGGAGGCCTCTGCGGCCACATGCTGAACATATTCGACCACTCGGTGGTGTGGCGTAAAGTCCTTCCCGAGCTCGTAGCCCAGGTATTCAGCAGGACTTTGAAGCTGTGCCTGCGCACCGGGCAGCAGCAGCAACACCAGTCCGAAAGGCAGAAGGCGGCGTATTGTTCGGGCCATTGATGTCTTACGGGTCGGAGGTTTGAGCTCGGATCTGTTCCACGCGAAGTTGCGTGGTTGTTCTGCCCAGATAGGTATTGTCCTCAATCGCGCACAGCATTTCTACGGGCGATTGGGTCTGGCGCATTTCTTCCAGTTTCTTGAACAGTTTGCCCAGCCCGAACGCGATGCATCGAAACTGTGGCGTGTCCCCGTTGCCATTGCTGTCCGCGTGGCGGCCGCGAACCTGCAGCTGCAGGTGGTTGATGCCAACGGTTCTGACGGACGAGACATAGGCATCCCGAACCCGAAAGACAGGCGGCTCGTTTTCCTTGCCGGTAGGCTGGAATTGCCGCAGCAGCGCCATGAAGCGCCCTGGTATGTCCGCCAGGCGCAACTCAGCATCATAGTAAATCCTGGAAATCAGGAAATCGGGATCACAATGCGCCTTGACATAGGCATCCAGTCGTTCCCGGAACAGCTGATAGTCTACGCTGCGCAGGGTGACCCCTGCAGCCGCCGCATGTCCGCCGAAACGATCGAGCAGATCCTCACAGGAGGCGATGGCATCATGGATGTTTACCCCTTCAATGGAGCGTGCACTGCCGGTTAGGAATTCCGGGTTGCGGACGGTTTCCGGAGGCTTGGCGGTCAGCAGCAGTGTTGGTCGGGTGAACCTGTTGGCAATCTGGGAGGCGGCTGGTCCCAGTACGCCCGGATGCCATTTGGGGTCAACCAGCACGAGGGCGTGGGTGTAGCTGCCCGCCATCTGCTTCCTAGCCTCTTTGCGCGCCTCGGTCTGAACGCGCCGGCTTTGATCCTTTCGGGTCTCATTGAGTGCGCTGAGCTTGACGGCCCACATATCGGCTTCATCCGCGCTGGCGCGCAACAGGCGAACGGCGTGTTCGGCGTGCTCCAGTCTGCCCGCGGCGTTCAGCATGGGGGCAATCTTCATACTGACATCAGTGGCGACCAGTTTTTCCATGGTGAGCCTGGAGCCGGTAGCGAGTGCGCGCAAACCGGGGCGGGTGGTCTGTCGCAGAATTTCCAGCCCTTCACGCACCAGCACCCGGTTTTCGTCAATCAGGGGCATCACATCGGCGATCGTACCGATGGCAACCAGCTCCAGAAGGGGTCGCGCAGCATCCGGCGGCCGTCCAAGACGATCCAGGGTAGCCAGCACCAGTTTGTAGGCGAGCCCGCAGGCGGCGATTTCCTTGAAAGGATAGGGGCAGTCCGACCGCATGGGATTGACAAGGGCCACGCACTGCGGATGGATATCCTTGCTTTCGTGATGGTCACAGATAATTACATCCCGCTCAAGGCCCGCCGCATAATCCGCGGTGTTAACGGAGTCCGTACCGCAATCGACGACCACAATCAGCGAGGCACCGCATTCGATCGCTTGGTCAACCCCACTGCGATGAAATCCGTGACTTTCAATAAAGCGGTCCGGAATGGAAAAGCTGACGGTGCACCCCTGCGAAGAGAGAAAATCCAGCAGGATGGTCGTTGAGGTTACGCCATCCGCATCAAAATCTCCGCAGATGTGGACTTTTTCCCGGTGCTCAACGGCGCGGGCGAGCCGGTCAGCTGCCGCCGCCATCCCCGCAAGCCTGAATGGGTCGTATGTTTGCTGCATGGCAGGCCGGAAGTACCGCCGTGCCGCATCGAACGTATCAATGCCGCGCAGCACCAGGGCGCGCGCAATGGGCAGCGGGATATCATTGAGAATGCTGCTCAATTGAGCAGGTGATTGCGGATCTTCCAGCGGCCGCTTTATCCAGGACATAGCAATTCCATCTTGCGCAGGTGCTCAAAAATACAAGGATTTGGCCAGCTTCGTTGATGAGGATGGAGCAAATTGACGGGTCGTCCGCTGTCGCGCAGGCTGCTTTCTCGCGGACCACCGTGTTGATCATACTGGCTTTATGGCTCGTCCTGGTGGTTACCAGTGGTCAGCTCATCATTATTGCCCCGATCCTTCCGGTGATCGGCGACACCTTTCAGATCGGAGAGGTAAAGCTGGGCTTGTTGGGATTGGCCTATGCGGGTACGCTGATGGTGATGGCATTGGTGGCGGGGCCGATTTCGGACCGTGTCGGGCGCCGGGTGATCCTGCTCATCGGGACCGGATCTATGGCGTTGGTGCTGCTGCTGCACTGGGTGGCATCCTCGTATTCCATGCTGATGCTGGTCCGACTGCTGACCGGTATGGCGGGCGGTGTACTCAGCGGCAGCGTGGTGGCCTATGTGGGGGACTATTTTTCGTATGAGCGCCGAGGCTGGGCCACCGGTTGGGTGATGAGCGGCGTTGCCGCGGGTCAGATCGTCGCCCTGCCTGCAGCGGTATGGCTGGCGTTTCGGATGGATTTTCGGATGCCGTTCGTCCTTTTCGGCTTCATCATGGCTCTGGCGTACCTGATGATCCTGTTGTTTGTGCCGCAGCCTGCGGTGGTGCGCAGTACGGAGCGTCTGGCTCTTCGCCCGGCGGTGATGAACTATGCGGAACTGATCCGCGACAAGGCTACCGGCGGTGCTGTGTGGGCCTACTTCCTGATGCTGGGAAGCGGCGGACTGTTTTTGTTTTTTCTGGCCGAATGGCTGGAAACGGTGCATGCGCTTACCGGGCCCCAGATTGCCGGGTTGTTTGTGGCGGTGGGTGCGGTCAATCTGATCGGATCACCGGCGGGGGGCCGCCTGTCGGACCATGTGGGCCGCAAGCCGGTCATCGTACTGATGTGTGTGTTGTTGGCGGCGGCGCTGGTGGCTACCACCTGGGTAATCAGCGGGCTGCTGACCGCGTACCTGTTCATTGGACTGCTCGTGCTGCTGGTGGCGCTCCGCATGAGCCCGATGTACGCATTGATGACGGCGCTTGTGGCTGATGACCGCCGGGGCAGTCTGATGAGTCTGTCAATTTCATTCGGGCAGTTCGGCTTTGGCGTGGGCGCAGCGGTGGCGGGCATTCTGTACGCGCGGTTCGGGTATATCAGCAATACTATCGCGAGCGCCCTGTTGGCCCTGATGATGGGGGTCGTAATCTGGCATCTGCTCCCTGAGCCGCCCATGTCCGTGCGCAAGGCGGAGGGACCTGGTCGGGAGTGATCGTAACAGGTCGCCTGGATAGCCGCCGGAGACACAGAGCTACTCGGCTCGCACGATTGGTCGTAATTCACGCGCCGGACTCAACCTGCGCATGTTGCCAGATCAAGGCGGGTATAGCCTGTCCCCAATTATTGCGAGGTTAGCCGATTTCTAGAGAATCGGACGGGTATCGGACGAATCTGCAATGTTTGAGCCAGGCCAACTGTTGATTCTGGCCCGCTAATCCCTGGTTTGCACGGTTCTCTGCGACCATCCATCCATGATTGAACAACCGGTGGGCGCTAAAAGTGGCGGCTGAGTGCGCGGTCGGATACGATCTGCAGTTCGTTCGTGAAGTTCGCATTATTGCTCCGTAGATCAAATATGGCCCGATGTGAGCATTGGCGTGCAGTCAAAAACAGACCGGGACTCCGCTGGAGGGTAGGCCTCGGTAAGACAACGGGACTTTGCATTGGCTCCCGTGCCTCCAAATCCGACGAGGGTCACCTGTGGAACTACGTATACTTCGGTTGGTAAGTGCGGCTCTAGCAGGTAAAAAACGGGGCTAATCGGAAAATGAAAGTTAAACGGAAAGCAGTTGAGGTGACCGCTGGAGGCGTTGGAGGCGCAACACTCGGGGGTGCGTTGGGCAGCAAAATCGGCATCGCCGCTATGGGGACAGCGATAGCAGGGACGGTTCCTTTAGCCATATTGGGAGGGATACTCGGGATTTGCGGTGCAATCCTGATAAGCCTGATAGGCAATAGGCACAGGAGAAACCACCGATGAATCAACCCGGTCTCTGCTTGCTACTCGCAGTGCTGGCCGTACCTGCGCGGGGGCAATTCGTGGACTCCAACGTAATGGCAGTGATTGACAGACTAGTCGTTGAGGTCAATGTTGGCGCACCCGAAGGTGCGACCAGTTGCCTGCCGTAAGATGGCACCATAAAGAGTAGAATTGAATTAAGGCTGCGCAGAGCGGGAATACGGGTGGTTGATGTTTCACCCGGCTCCACGTCGCCTGATGGTCAAACGGGTCTCATATTCTTCAACGCGGTTGCCATAAATCCTGGTCTATGTGCAGTTAGCCTAACGACTCAAGTGTTACATCTTACCCCGCAGCCGAATGTCTTGGTGGTGGGAATTGATAGGAGCCAGATCTTTAGCAGAAGTCTGTTCTCGGAGAGCGAGGAGCGAGTGCGCCGATTGGCAGACGATGAGGCCGACTTCGTCATAAACGAATTCCTAAAGGTCCGTCAGTGATCTGGGGCATGAACCCATGTGTGCGGCCACCGAATGGTTTTCGGGTAAGCACTACTTATTCTCCAATCGCCGGGCCTTGTCCTCAAGTAAATTGAGGGCCAAATCAATATCCTCCCTGTGCGTGCGAAAGCATCCCACTGCCATGCGGAGCACTGTTCGGCCTCCCACCCGGGTGGAGGTGATAAACACCCGTCCATCCCGTTGCAGCTCTTTGACCATTCGTCGGTTGAACGCGTCCGCATCGCCATGCGAGGGGACATAACGATAGGTAACGATGGAGAGGTCAGGTGTCGGACCCACCTCAAATCCACGGATCTGCTGAATCTGCGAGTGGAAGTAGCGGGCCAGGTGAATCTTCTCCGAAAGAGCCGCCCTGAAAGGTGCCAGCCCCAACAGCTTCAGGGGCAGCCACATGCGCAGGCCACGAAAATGCTTCGTCAGCTCCGGCGACAGATACGCGGGCGAAGGCTCTGTCGGATCCGTTTCCATATCAAGCATATAGGCCCCCATGCCTCCGTGGGCGCGCGCCATCAGTTCCCGATCGCGAACCAGCAGGGCCCCTGTTCCGTACGGTAGGAACAGCGTTTTGTGCGGATCCAGTACCAGCGAGTCCGCCAGGCCCATGCCATCCAGCACGGCCTCCCCTTCCGGGCAGAGAGCGAAAAACGCCCCGTAAGCCCCGTCAATATGGTACCACAGATTGTGAGCGCGGGCTACTTCGTTCAGACTGCGGAGGGGATCAACGGTACCGGTATTGGTGGTTCCGGCTGAAGCCACCAGCAACCAGGGCCGCAATCCGGCCTCGCGATCCTTGCGAATCCGGGTATCCAGATTTTCCGGGCACATGCGGGCGCGATCGTCCACCGCAATGCGGTGCTGGCGGCAGTGTCCAAGCCCGGCGATGCGCAGCCCCTTGTCCACGCAGTGATGCGTATGCTCAGTGACGTACACGACGACTTTTGTGGCATCGTCTGCGAGCACATGGCATGCTTCCCGCGCCGTTACGATTGCGGACAGATTGGCCGTGCTGCCGCCGGCGGACAGGAAACCGCCCGAATTCGCCGGAAATCCCGCCACTTCCGCCATCCAGCGGACCAGCAAGTTCTCCATGCGGACCGCCCCCGGCGAGCCAAAGAATATGCCCGCATAACGGTTCGCAATCGCGGCCAGAAAGTCGCCAAAGGCCGAATGGACCAGGCCGCCCGCAGGAATGTAGCCCAAAAAGCGGGGAGAGCCGGGATTCAAACTGACCGTGTCCACATTGTCGTGCAGCAGGTCCAAAGCGTCATCGATCGAAATCCCGTGCTCAGCAATCGGTGAGGACAAAAGGTTGATACCGTTACCCGGCTTTGCATTGTAGGCGGGCTGGTCTCTGACCGTACTGACATGCGCCCAAGCATAGGCCAGCACCTTACTGGCCAGTTCTTCCCACTGCGGACCCGTAAGCTCAAGCGCACGCGCCCGAGATTCCAGCTCACAAATAGAATCTTGGCGTACACCGTTGCCGACGGACTTATTCAGGCTGTGAGGAGTTGCAAGTGCTTTGGATTGCATGGGACACAGGTTTACTCAGGTGCAAGAGTGGCTGTTTGATGCTTATTCTGTTACCGGATACGCGAGTGCGGGTTCAGAAGTGACATGATTCGCGAAGAAATCACACAAAGGCTCGTAGAGGCAGGAGCCGTGGCCATTTTTAGGACGCGCCAGAGGCATCCGTTGCAGCCCGCGGCAGAGGCGCTGGCGCAAGGGGGCATAACGGCTTTTGAGGTTACCCTGACGACACCCGGAGCGTTGGAGGCGATTGCTCATTTGGCAGATGTCTTTATGCCCGACATTCTTATCGGGGCTGGCAGCGTGGTCACCGCTGATCAGGTGAGTTCCGTGGCCAGTGCCGGGGCATCATTTGTAGTCAGCCCTGTAGCCAGACCGGAGATCATTCGGGCCGCGCACGATCGTGGGTTGCCGGTCATGCCGGGTGTTTTCACCCCAACGGAAGCAGATGCGGCTCAGGCATTGGGGGCTGATCTGTTAAAGGTGTTTCCGGCGGGCTTTCTGGGGCCCAAGTATATATCAGCCCTCCGGGCTCCCATGCCGCATTTGCGTCTGGTTCCGACCGGAGGGGTCAGACCGGATAATGCGCACATTTGGATGCGCGCGGGGGCTACGGCGGTCGGCATTGGGAGCGCACTTGCGGACGAACGCACGATTTTAAACGGTGATCTGGCAACGTTGACTGCGCGTGCCCGTACTTTGATGCTCAATATTGATAAGGGGAAACAACAGGAGAGGAAACCGTGAAAATCGTCACCTTTGGGGAGCTGATGCTCCGGTTATCGCCGCCCGGCTTTGAGCGCTTTGTTCAGGCCGGTTCGTTTGATGTGACTTATGGGGGTAGCGAAGCTAATGTGGCTGTCTCCCTGGCACAGTTCGGGCACGAGGCGCATTTTGTCTGTCGGCTGCCGCGCCATGCGATCGGTCAGGCCGCCGTGAATGATCTGCAACGATGTGGTGTGCGGACTGACCATATCGTGCGGGCCGGGGAGCGCATAGGGGCCTACTTTCTTGAGAAGGGAGCCAGTCAGCGACCATCTCAGGTGATTTATGACCGTGCATACTCTGCGTTCAGTCAGATGCACCCGGCAGAACTGGACTGGGATGCCATCATGCACAAAGTCCAATGGCTGCATTGGTCCGGCATCACGCCCGCGCTGGGTCCAAATGTGCAGGCCTGTCTGGAGGCAGCCTGCATAGCTGCCAGGAAGGCGGGTGCCACCATCAGCTGTGACCTGAATTATCGGGCTAAGTTGTGGTCTGAGCGCGAGGCGCAGCATGTGATGCGGCCCTTGATGGCCCAGGTGGATGTTTGTATTGCTAACGAGGAAGATGCGCAGCGCAGTCTGGGATTCGATGTGGCTCGGACGGATGTGGAGCAGGCGGAGCTGGATGAAGCGGCCTTCGGCTCGTTGATCCGTCGCCTGAAGGAGGAGTTTGATTTTCGGGCGGTGGCCATTACGCTTCGCGAGAGTTTTTCCGCCTCCCGTAATGCATGGAGCGCCCTGCTGCATGATGAGAAGGATTGCCGCGTTCCGTACCGTTCTGCCCGATATGACATTCAGATTGTAGACCGTGTAGGTGCCGGCGATTCCTTTGCCGGAGGACTGATTCACGGTCTGCTTACCGGCAGCAGCACGCAGGAGGCACTGGAATTCGCCGTAGCGGCTTCCTGCCTTAAGCACACGCTGGCCGGGGATTACAACCTGGTCACCGCCGCGGAGGTAGAAAAGCTCATGGGTGGACGCGGTTCTGGGCGTGTTGAACGCTAAGGCGGACCCTGGACGCACTGATGTGCTATATGCTCAGCCCAACAAAAGATCCGCAGCGCCGTATCACCTAGGGACACTGCGCTTGAGGGATTGCACGCGACGATCCCAGCAACCACGCAGGGTCGGACCGACTGTGTGACCTGTAGAATCTCCACCACAGACGCGGTTTTTTGGCGCAGTCTACCGCACAGAAACCAATTTTCATGATAATTCATCGGGGGCAGATTCGTGTACATCCTGATCGTAACGCTTGTGGTGGTAGTGCTCGCCGGATGCCAGAGCAGCGATCGCGGCCCCACCAGCACCCAGGTGACCCCAGTTCCGCCGGAGCCATCCCGATACCTGGTGGACGAAGGTATGCCCCCTGTTGCGGGAATAATCAAGTATTTGCCGGTCGGCCAGGACTCAGCGCTGACAGTAGACTTTGAGGGCGGAGTCTACCTGTTCATTGATGATCGTCGCGCCGGTATGCTTGGACGCAGAGCCCGAGGTCCGTGTGAGTACGAGGAAGTGACTTCGCTTTCTGTGGTGGGTGACACAGTGTTTATCTTTGACAGGAGGCGGACCCGCATTTTGGGCTACTCCATTGGGACGGGTGAATGTGAGGCCGAAGTGTCACATCCAGACCTGATTAGAGTCGGGAAATTCGGTCGAGTGGGCGGGTGGTACTATGTCCTGCACAGTTCTGTGACGAGTTGGTTTCCTGAAGACTATGTCCTCCTTCATCGCCTGGACGACGAAGGAACGCTTGAACCACTGGAGCTGACCGTTGGCGATATTCAGGCACATTTCTTCTCTCAGGGACTGCAGCTGCGGAGCTGGGGAGGCGAAATTCAGGAACACGAGGGGGGTCTGTACTTCACCATACCGCTTTCACATCGGGTATGGCGATACGAAATCCAGTCGGGTGAGGCAGAGTGGTTTGAGATCGTGCACTCGTCTCTTGAATTGGCGGATTACGGTGATGTGGAACCGGCAGAACAGCCGGAAGTGCTTGAAAAACTGGAGATGAAGCTGGACCCGTTCCTGTTTGACGATCACCTGTCCCTGCGGAGCTACAAGAACGGGACTTGGTATTTGGGGCTGTACACCTATGATGGGGACCTCATTGCGAAGGATTCCGTGGCTGAGTTCATCCGCTTTACGTAGGGTGGCAGCTATTACGCGCTAGTTGGGACGGACTCGGAAACCGAGATCTACGAAGTCCGTCGCGTTATTCCTCCGGTAGAGCTCTGAGCAAAAGGTGGTTTGCACCCGACCAAGCCGATGCGTGGAATACTGAGGCACAGTATTATTGACAGTTGTTGAGACTGCGTGACCATGGGTCAGGAAGCTGATCATTCCCTGGGAGAGGTTCTTCGTCCGGGTACAGTTCTGAGGGACTACGAGATTGGCCGCGTGCTGGGTCGTGGCGGGTTTGGTGTGG
>JAPPNA010000040.1 GCA_028873925.1 Bacteroidota bacterium
TGATCCGATGCCGCCTCAGAAGGTCAGGGCGATGCCGTGGTGAATAAAATGGGTCAGCAGATCTTCTACGCCCGTCTCAACAACGCAACGCAGGAGCTATCAGGGCCTGACTTGATCAAGTATCAACAGCAGCATTGGCCTAACAACTGATCCTGGCGCGAAAGGGCCAGCCTACCGGGTCTGTTCGGTTTGGGTCAAAAGCGGGATGTTATTGCTCAAGATTATGCGACAGGGCCACTCTTGAGGGAATCCGCCCACGGGATGCCCAAGAGAACGGCATATAGGAGATCCAGTTTATGTTGGTAGACGAACCGGGGCTCCGCAGGCCGATAATACCAACGGGCCAAGCCGGCGGCTGGCAGACTGATTGCCGGCGTGTCTCGGCGTGTATAGTGATAAACGTCAGTGCGTATGGGTTACAACCGGTCGGGAGGTATGCTGCATTCAAAGCGGGTGGTGATTTCGTCCAGGTGGGCTCGTGTCTGCGCGCTGGTCTTCTTAGCCGCGACACATGCCGGCATCGTGCTGGGGCTGCCATCCGCCCCACGCGCCATCATCAGCGGGTTCGTGGAAGAAAGTGGCAGTGGAGCACGATTGTCCGGTGTGCATGTTTGGTTGGTGAAGCATCGGATCGGAGCAGTCACGAATCAGTTCGGGTATTTCAGCATCCATGCGCGCGAGTCAGCGGTTGAGCTGGCGATCTCTCACATTTCCTATGAATCCTCGTACCTAGCACTGACCGTGCAGTCGGATACCTCCGTTGTAATTAAGCTTGAGCGCCGAATCCTTGGACTTGACGAACTCAGGGTGACCGCAGAGCGGACCGTGGAATCCCGGTCTGTCCAAATGAGTCAACATCGCCTTCGCATTGCGGAGATAGCATCCGTACCGGTCATTCTCGGGGAGTCTGACATTCTCAAGACCCTGCAACTTCTTCCCGGTGTGCAGGGAGGGCGGGAAGGCTTCAGCGGCCTGCACGTCCGCGGCGGACAGGCGGGGCAGAATCTCATTCTGCTGGATGGGATGCCGGTCTACAATCCGACGCATCTGCTGGGTCTGTTCGGCATATTCAATCCATACGCGCTGCAGGAGGTTGAGCTGATTAAAGGGGGCTTTCCCGCGCGGTATGGAGGGCGGTTGTCGTCAGTGCTGAACGTGTTGACCAAGGAGGGAAGCCTGACAGGATTCGGCGGAGCGGCTAAGCTGGGTGTGCTGACATCACAGGTAATGATTGAAGGGCCGGTCGTACATGATCGTGCGTCGTTCATCGTTTCCACTCGACGGTCGTTTGTGGACTGGATCACGCGATGGGTTCAGCGGGGCGGCACGGTTTACAGCGGCTATTTCTATGACGCGAATTTTAAGCTGAGTCATCGGGTGAGCCCAAGGGATCAGCTTTCTGTGACCGGTTATCTGGGGCAGGACAGGTTCACCGTAAAGCAGCGTAAAGCTCTGGATGAGTCGCTGGATCACGATCTGGATGCCGCGCTCAATTGGGGGAATCGGCTTGCTTCAGTACGGTGGAATCGTCTGGTCAGTAATCGGATGTTTGCCAGCTTTATCGCCGGGGTCACCCGATACAGGGTGGGCACGGAGGCTAAACGGAAGGATGAATGGGCAAATCACCATGAGCAGCACTGGTACGCAGTCGTTTTGGACTACGTGACCCGTCTGGATCTGGAATATGCCTTTCTCCCCAATCAGTATCTGAGAGTTGGTGCAGAGCACATTGCCCATCAGATGCGGCCCGATACGCGGCGTATGCGATTTGCCGGTGAAAATTCTACGGTCAGTGATATCACGTACTCCGGCGCTCCCCGGCTCCACATGCATCAGCTGAGTCTGTATGTGGAGGACGATATGCAATTGGCTGGCGGCCTGCGCTTCAATGTAGGCGTTCGCCTGGTGGGCATTCTCAGCGATGGAGCCCTGATGCAAAGGGTTGAGCCCCGACTGAGTGTCCGCGTGCCGGTTAGCGCCGACTTGGATCTTGGAGCATCGGTATCCCGCATGGGCCAGGCCGTACATCAACTTCCCGGTACCAGTCCGCTGATTCCCAGTGGGGTCTGGATTCCGGCTATGGACGGGATCGCAGCGCAGCATGGCACGCAAATTGCCTTGGGTGGGGTGTGGGATCAGTTTGGTCCCGGATTGGAGGTTTCCGTTGAAGGATACTATCGGACTATGCAGGGACTGACGGATTACAAAGCCCACCGGCTGCCCCAACAGGCGACGGTTTTGGGGTGGCCCGAAATTATAGTGTCGGGAACAGGCAAAAGCTACGGGACCGAAGCCATGGTGCGCCGTGGAGGCCAACGGCTGGATGGCTGGGTCAGCTATACCTGGGCACGAACAGACCGGCGATTTGAGGATCTCAATGACGATTTGGAATTCCCGGACACCTATGATCGCCGGCATGATGTGTCCATCGTCGCACACTACCGGCTGACCGCATTCACCACGCTGGGCCTGACCTGGGTATATGGCAGCGGGTATCCCCTGTGGGCCCCGGTGGGGCGATTTCCGAATCATACATCATTCTATGGTGACCCGGAATACCTTGACTACGGGCCGGTGAATGCACTGCGAACTCCGGCTACCCACCGGCTGGATCTAAGCGCGCAATTCTCAAGGCGGATCAAGTGGGGGGATCGCATGTTTGCAATCGGATTGTACAACGCCTACAATCGCAGGAATCCCATGTACATTTATGCAGTTCAGCAGAACGATAGGGTTCAATGGAAACAGCTCAGCCTGCTTCAGATGATTCCCGCCGTTTCCTATGAAATCAGATTCTGACCATGCGGTATTGGGCCATCATCGCAATTTTGGCTGGCGGGTGCGTCAGTCCTGTGGAGCTGGACTTTTCGGACGCGTACCAGCCCAAGGTCGTGGTATATTCCGAATTCGCACCAGACAGCGTTTGGACCTTGAGGCTGCACCGCAGTGCCTCCATTGAGGCTTCCGTGGATTGGACCCGGCAGGTGATTGGCAATGCAGTCGTATCTGTAACTGATAACCGCGGCTTTGGGGAACAGTTTGCGCACATTGGGGACGGATTTTACCAGTCTGCCCTTGGGAGCAGGCCACGGCCTGGCCATGAGTATGTTCTCAACGTCACCGCGCCGACACTGCAGCCGGTCAGCGCCGTTTCCGGCGTGCCGCCGCTGTCTGTAACCTGGACCGGCTTTGAGGAAATCCGCCCACCGGAGCCGGAAAAGAATGGCCTCTATGAGGTTCAGTTCATGTTGGCAGATGAAGCGGGCCGGAATATTTACAGGATTGCTGTCCATCGGCTGGGGCTTGACTGCTGGACTGGCAACGGCTTTGTTTCGTTTGCCGAAGGGGGAGGTACAGATTACCGAGGTGTTGAATTCACGAGTTCATTTTCAGACCTCCATTCAGCCCCCAGCCAGCTTGCGGATCCGTCGGAGGTAGTTTTCGCTGAAGAGGAATTGTTCGGCTGGGCCTGGTTTTCAGACGAACTGTTTGAAGGGAAATCGTTGCAGATAACGCTGCGACTGGCAGTAGCGCAGTTGGCTGACTTGGCTCCGTATTTCAGCATAAGTGTGGCGAGTCTGAGCAGCGAGTTCCGGGAATATGAGGTGTCCGTGTCCAGGGCGGATCACTTTGAGCAGAATTTTTTCAGAGACCGGCCTGTTCCGCTGTACTCAAATGTTACAGGTGGGCTGGGCATTTTTGGAGGCGTGAACCGAAGCACATGGCGGGTAGACGCTGAAGGCAATCCATGGGCCGAATCCGACCTGCGTGTGGGGGTGCCATGCATCTTCGATGATGGCGGATGATCGAGCCGTGCGCAGGGCTCTTGTGCAGGCAATATGCCGGGGCAAAACGAGCCTGCACCTCCGAAATATTTCACACTGCTTCCCGGCCAGGATGCCGACATCACTGGGCCTCCAATCATGATGATTCTGAAGGTGATGCTGCTGAGCCTGCTGCAATCTCAGCAGGTTGGTTGTACGCCGGACTGCACGGTCACTGCGCCGCGCATTGCTACGGTCCTGGCACTGGATGCCCATCTTGGGGAGGCGGAATGGGGCCTTTCGCAGCCAGCCAGGGGGTTTACGCAGGTCCTGCCTCAAGAGGGGGCACCGGCAACCGATGCAACCCAAGTGCGCCTGCTGCATGATGGCCGCATTCTCTATATCGGAGCCCGAATGTACGACACCGAGGCCGACCGCATCAGAAGCGCCTACGGGCGGCGGGACCTGTTCGATTCGGCGAACTGGTTCAGTGTTGCGTTGGATCCGTACGGTGATGGTTTGACGACCTTTCGCTTTGCCGTAAACGCAGCCGGCGTGCGTGCCGAAGGGCTGCAGGTCGCAGGAACGCCGGACTACGCTCCAGACCACCCGATGGGCTTTGATACAGCCTGGGATGCGGAGTGGCAGGCCGGCGTGCGTGTAGACAGCACCGGGTGGACGGTGGAAATGGCCATCCCGCTCAAGGTCATTGAGCTTACCGGCAGGATGCCAGCGCGGCTCAGCGTGAATTTCAGCCGATTTGTGGCTCACCGATGGGAGTTGAGTCAGTGGGCTGAGACACCTGCCAAAGATCGCTTATCGGGGGCGGTCACATCCAACGGAATCCTGAATTTGACCGGAACGACGGACCCCGGGGTGTACAGGAGCGCGGTCGTGCTCCTGAATGCCTTCCGACTTAACGATGGGTCGGATAACGGAGCGGTGCTGGCCATTCCACTTCCGGGTGCGGAGGCGGAACTGGCCCTTACACCGGTGGCAGTCGCACATGCGGCACTCATTCCAGACTTTATCCCGGAATCCTTCAGGGAGTATCTCCAATCGCCTTTTTTCCCAGACCTCCGTTCATACGCACTACCGAGGATGTTCGCGGCCTCGCAGCGGTACCTTTCGTCACCGGCCATACTGGGTAATTCGGTGTTCCACCATCCTGTCTGGTCCAAAGATGACGAGCTTATGCTCGGGGCGGCAGCCCTTCGGGGGCGGTTACCGGGGAGGATTTCCTATGCGGGGGCGGGTGTTGTGACAACACGGGATTTTGACCGTTTTGACCAGGGCTTTGTCGGAAGACTCCGCCAGCGTGTCCGGCGCGGGTCGTCCGTGGGGATTTCAACTGCATTCGGTGCTCACGGGCCGATTCGGACTACTACGCTGGCCACCACCCAGGGCCGGACGGAGGAGGAACATGCGCCCTGGGTGCGTGCTGTCGCGGTGGACTGGGATCTGCGCGCTGGTAATAAGGCCCTGACAGGGCAGGGCATGCTGTCAAAGGCTATTGATAATCTGCTTACCCGAACGGTGTGGGAAACTACGCCGGATGGCTATAGGCTGATAAGCGAAGAGAGACTTCGCCAGCAGCGAGCCACTGAGCGCGGATTTGCGGCTCAGATTCAATATGAACAGCGCAGGAGGTCGTTGAACTGGTATGGCGGCCTTGCGCTGGCCGATTCAGGTATTAACACTGGTCCCTATGGGCGGCGCGGACTGACGGATCGCCTGGTTGCGTACTCGGGCATTGACTACCCAGTCAGTGCCTTGCTGGCATATCTGCACGAACTGGAATTCACCGCAGAGCTGGCGCAACAACACAGATGGGTAGGGTGGGGCTACCGTGAGACGCAAGTGTCGCTGATCGGCACGCTGCTGACGCGGTCCTTCAACCGGATTGTGATTTCTCTGCGGGTCAATCATCTGGCTGATCACGCGGTATCTGTTGCTGCAGACATAGCGGGTTCTACGGATTTGCGGAATCGGTGGGTTGTGCGGCCCAAGGCTGCGATACATGCGGAAGGCGCATTCAGGTGGCATGCCTCGGCGACCGCCAAGGGCCGATTAGGCCGGGTGTTAACCGTTGACTTGGCTGGCGGCCTGGAGGGTCGGCGCTCCAGCGCATCCGACAGCAGGTTCCGGCATCTGTCAGTTGCCAGCCTGTCAGGCTACCGATCCGCAGCTACCCTTGCCTACTTTGCCGCTTGGCAGGCGTATCCCTGGATTGGTTTTTCGCTGCCTGCTTATGATCCGTACGGCATTGAGCGTGGAAATCCTTCCAGGTTTTCCTTCGGTCGGGCCGGAGCCGGGCTTGTAATGGGGCCGCGCGTGGAATTGGAACTGGGTACCGCTGTACGGGCATCCGTCAACCTGAATGACAGCAGAGCGGACGTATTTGTACGGCTGAGCTGGGAGTACAAGGAAGCCTCAAGACTTCAGTTCGGCTTTATCAATACTTGGCTGCGTAACTTTACAGACCGCACGAATCCGGCGAGCCTGTCAACACTGTTCGCATCGTCTCAGGAGCGCTTGTACATGCTCAGGATTACGCGCAAGATCTGGCGGTAGACTGTCGCACCGCTGCCTACCGGCCGACTAGTTGGCCACCATGATCAGGTGCAAGCTGCCGCTATTGGTTGCAACATTCATTCAGTGCTCAATTGTTCTGGATTTGGCTACTTGACTGGCGGTGCGTTGAACTGAATTCTCCGGGCAGACTTGAACCGTGCCCCAGGCCATCGTTGCAGTATGGGATACACGAGCGTGTGCAGCGTATATTCCGCACTGGATAGGGAGGATCCACAACAATTGCAGGCATGGATCGGGCAGCGTAACAGACCCCGACAGATACTTGGAGCAGCGGATGCGGAACGTATTGTGTGTAGGACTCATCCTTGCGGGCGGTCTTATGGCCATTGAGTCAGACGCGCAGCCTGTAAGTGTGACTTTTCGGTGGATCCCCAACGAGCCCATCGAACGGGCCTTCCTGCCGGGTACGTTCAACAACTGGGGTCCCAATTCGAGCGGGCGGATTGCCGCCAATGCTCCGTCAGCTATGACGCTGGACTCAACTTCCGGTCAGTGGCTCTATACTGCAACGCTGCTGGCCGGTGAGACCCACCAGTACAAGATTCATGTCCACCGCGACCCCAGCGGAACGGATTACAGCTGGATCACCGATCCGCTTAACGACCGCACCAATCCTGCCGATCACAACAACTCGGTAGTAACAGTTGCGGACCCGATGATCTTCCAGATGGCCCGCCACACCGATGCGGACAACCGTGTCACCGGCGTAAGTGCCGGGGTGTTCGGGTCACGGAGCATTGCTGAATTACGATTCTCCATAAACGGAGAAGAGCAGGACGGGCTGATGTACGTAACAAATGGCGTATTCCATTATGACCTGCCCGAAGCGGTGCTGTGCGATGTTGAGTTTACGCTCAAGGCCACCGACTCGGCAGGCACATCCGTAGAGGCATCCAGCGGCCTTCTCCCACCGCAGGTGGAAGACCGCCCCCGTCCCCAGGCGGTCACAGACGGCGTGACCTATGACCCGCAGGATCCGACGCGGGCTGTCTTGTCAACCTTCGCGCCCGACCGGTGCTATGTCCATGCGATCGGGGACTTCAATGACTGGTCTGTTTCGGATGCGGCGCTGATGTACCGTGATGGGGCAGAAGACAGCATTCACTGGTGGCTTCCGCTGGAGGGCCTGGTTCCAGGCCGGGAAATCGCCTACCAGTACGTACTGGAAAACGCTCAGCGGATTGCTGACTTGTTCTCAACCAAGGTATTGGACCCGGGCTCGGACGGAGCCATCCCATCCGCCACCTACCCGGACCTCAAACCCTATCCGCACGGAAAGACGACCGGTCACGTATCCGTGCTGCAGACCGCCCGGGAGGAATACGACTGGCAGGTCACCGACTTCAGGCCGCCGCCCGCCGGAGAGCTGATCATCTATGAGCTGCTGGTGCGGGATTTTGTGCATGCCCATGACTGGCGCACGCTCAAAGATACGCTGTCGTATCTGGAGCGACTGGGGGTCAATGCGATCGAACTCATGCCAGTGTCAGAATTCGGCGGCAATATCAACTGGGGATATCAGCCCATATTCCATATGGCGCTGGACAAGTACTACGGGCCAGCGGAAGACTTTAAGCGCTTTGTGGATGCCGCCCATGCTCGCGGCATGGCGGTGATCCTGGATGTGGTCTACAACCATGCGGATACCCCTTCGCCGCTGGTGCTTGCGTACGAAAACATATCAGCCAACCCGTGGATCAATCTCCCGCCCCGGCATCCGTACAATGTCTTCTATGACCTCAATCATGAAGATCCGTACATCCAGCACTGGCTGGATCGCATGAATGAATACTGGCTGCGCGAATTCAAGGTTGATGGCTTTCGGTTTGACCTGTCCAAGGGCTTCACCCAGCGGCTCACGACATCTTTCGATGCCTGGGCGAACTACGATGCCTCTCGGGTCCGGCTGATCAAGCGCATGACTGACCATATCTGGTCGGTGAATCCTGAGACGATCATTATTCTGGAGCACTGGACGTATGACCGCGAAGAGCGTGAGCTGGCTGAATACGGCATCGATCAGGGCTTTCCCGGCATGCTCACCTGGACCAGCGGCAACAGTCCGTATTCCGAAGCCGTCATGGGCTACCACGACAACGGTAAGAGTGATTTTTCGGGGACATTCTACGGTAAGGGGGGGCGCAACTGGGATCTGCCGCATGTGATCTCTTACATGCAGAGCCATGATGATCAGTGGCTGATGTACCGGGCCCTCAGCTACGGCGCATGTGAGCGTTCACCCGCCGGGGGCGCGGCCTGTAATCCGGGGCTGGCAGCCAACGACGGCACGTACAATGTTCGCCATTTGCCGATTGCACTGGATCGGCTGAAAATGGCCGGAGCGTTTCATTTTCTGCTGCCGGGGCCGCATATGCTGTTTCAGTTTGCGGAGCTCGGCTACGGGTACGGCAACAGGGGGGAGCAGTGTCTACGGCCCGATGACTGTCCGTCGTTCGCGCCCGGGCGTATTGACCCCAAGCCCATTCGCTGGGATTACCGCGCTGATCCGCTCCGCCTGAAGCTCTACGATACTTGGGCGGCGCTGATCAATCTGCGCAGCGAGGTGCCCGTATTCCACAGCTCAGAAACCGAGGTTGAGATGGATGTGCGCGGAGCGGTAAAGCGCATCATGCTTACGCTGGCGGACATGCAGGTAGAGATCATCGGCAACTTCGGGGTAACGCCCGCTGCCAACACGAGTCGCCTCACCGCGCCGCCGCGCTATTGGCACGACTATTTCGCCGGCGATTCACTCGATGTAACCGGCAATCGTCCGTCCACGCTGCAGCCGGGTGAATTTCACATCTATTCCTCACACAAACTGCCTGCGCCGCCTAAAGGACTGTTGACGGTGGGCTTCCCTGGCGGGCCTCAGCTTACCACCGGGACCTTCGGCATCACGGGGAACTACCCGAATCCGTTCACCAGCGAAACAGTACTTGAATTTGAACTACCCCGAACTGCCGATGTGCGGGTGGAAGTCTTTGACCTCCTGGGGCGCCGGATTGCCGTGGCTGCGGATGCACCGCGTCTGCCGGGGCGGCATCAATTGAAGCTGAGCACGGCAGCCTGGCCTGCCGGCCTGTATATGGTACGCCTCATGACCGGGCATCACACCTCGACTCACAAGCTGCTGCGCCTGTGATGAGTGCCAACAGGCCGCATCGCCGGTTGTTTACGGTGCTTATGTGGTGCATTCCCGCAATGTTTTTTGTGCTGCTGGAGGTAGGCTTGCGACTGGTCGGGTTCGGGGATGACTATCCGTTGTTCGTGCCGGTGCCGGAAGCTCTGGATTATCAGGTGATGAATCGGGAGGTGGCACGGCGGTATTTCCGGCGGGAGGCCCGCGTCCCTACGGGCCTGCACGATGTGTTTCTGGCCCGGAAGGACACCAATGTCGTGCGCATCGTCGTCCAGGGCGGCTCCAGTGCGGCGGGCTATCCTTATTACTACGGGGGCAGTTTTTCGCGTATGCTGGAGCAGCGGCTGCAGCAGTCATGGCCGGAACGCCACATAGAGGTGGTCAATACTGCGGTAGCCGCAGTCAACTCCTACGCGATGCTGGATCTGGCCGATGCCATCTTGGCCATCGGGCCGGATGCGGTGGTCATTTACGCGGGACACAACGAATATTACGGCGCACTGGGGGTGGGGTCAAGCGAATCCATTGGACAGTCCAGGTTCGTGATTCGGCTTTACTTGAAGCTCCATTCATGGCGGACGATGCAGCTGCTGCAGTCCGCTATGGGCAGAATGGCCCGCAACGCCGATGCTCCATCCGCCGGTTCGACCACCCTGATGGAACGCATGGTGGGACGCCAGACGATTCCCTATCAGTCAAAGGTTTATGAAGCGGGCCTGCGGCAGTGGCAGCACAACCTGCGTGCGCTGCTGCGCATGTACCGCAGGCATGATATTCCGGTCTTGGTCGGCACAGTGGCCAGCAATGAACGCACCCATGCCCCCTTCATCAGTGCGTCGGCAGTCAACTTTGAGCCTCTTTATCAGGAAGCGATGAATGCCGGTGATCTGTCCGGTGCCATTGAGGTGATGCAGGGCGTGGTCGGATTGGATTCCACCTCCGCCCAGCCTTTCTTCCTGCTGGCGCAGCTGCTGGATGCGAAGGGTGAACATGCACAAGCCAGAGAGGCTTACATCCAGGCCAAAGATCGCGATCAGCTGCGATTCCGTGCTCCCGAGGCTATCAATGCAATCACGCGCGTAGAGGCTGAAGCCGGCGGTGCACGCCTTGTGGATACGCAGCTCGCCCTGGTCCGGTCAGCGCATGATGGCATTATCGGATCTGACCTGATGCTGGAACATCTGCATCCCAATGTGGAGGGGTATTTCCTGATCGCGGATGCATTCTACGAGGCATTGATGGCGGACAGTCTGCTGGGTCGTCCATCACGCTATGTGGAGACCCGTGTCGCCCGTCGGGAGGTGCTGTTTACCGTCGTAGATTCTTTGTTTGGCGCGTACCGTGTACGGCAGCTGCTGAGTGCATGGCCGTTCCGGCCGCTGGGGACCCCTATGGATCCGCTGGACACACTGGTGGCCGAGTCGCCGGTGGAGGCCATCGCGCTGGAGTTATTCCGTGGAGAGGTGCAATGGTATGAGGCTACCGATCGGTTGCGTATCCACTATGAGCAGCAGCAGGACTATCACCGGGCGCTGCAGGCGAGTCTGGCGATGATCCAGCAGTACCCGTATCTGCCCCGCCCGTATGCGCAGGCGGCAGACCTAATGGCACGCCAGGGCCGGGTGGATGATGCACTGGTATATTTTGAGGCGGCCAATGATATCGAGGAAATCGCAGCGGTGCATTACATGCTGGGCATACTGAAGATGCGCAGCGGACGTGTTGTCGCGGCAAAGTCCAATCTGGAGCGCGCGGCAGAGCTGGACCCCACCAATGTTATCATGCGGCTGCAGTTGTCGCAGTATTATGTACTGGTGCGGGAGCGTGAGCAGGCCGCAGCCTCGGTGGCCAAACTTCTGGAACTGGATCCTGAACATGAAGCGGGCAATGAGCTGCAGAGATACCTTGCGTCAGGGCGGTAAGGTCGGGCTATTCCTGGTGGTGGTTTGCGCATCCGCCTGTGACAGCTCCGAGCCGGATATTGAGGAGGTGCCTTTGACCAACCATTGCACTCCAGACTGGGCCCGGGACGCGGTATTCTACCAGATATTCCCGGAGCGATTCCGCAATGGGGATCCGGATAACGATCCGATTCGGGCCTCCATTGACCATGTGGATCAGACCCCGGAAACCTTGCAGGTCATGCCCTGGACCGACGACTGGTATGCGCGGGCGGACTGGGAGCACGACATGGGGGACGACTTTTATGAGAGCGTGTTTCGCCGTCGCTACGGGGGCGACCTCCAAGGGGTCCTGGATAAGTTGGATTACCTGCAGGATCTGGGCATTACGGCGGTCTACTTCAATCCGCTGTTCCATGCGCGTTCGCTGCACAAGTACGATGGCACGAGCTTTCACCATATAGACCCGTATTTCGGGCCGGATCCGGCAGGCGATTGGCCCTGATTGCCCGGGAAATCGGTGACGATCCTGAGACCTGGGTGTGGACGGCGGCCGACAGCCTGTACCTTTCGCTGGTAGCTCAGATGCACGGACGCGGGATGCGGGTGATTATCGATGGTGTGTTCAACCACACCGGGCGGGACTTCTTCGCCTTTGCTGACCTGGCGGCGCAGCAGACCGCCTCCCGTTTCGGATCCTGGTACAAGGTGACTTCCTGGGACAACCCCGCTACGGACAGCAGTGAGTTTGACTGGGTGGGGTGGTGGGGCTACAAGTCGCTGCCGGAGTTTGCGGATGCTGAGGATCAGCGCACCCTGGCCGGTGGACCCGCGGCGTATGTGCAAGCCATCACCCGCCGCTGGATGGATCCCAACGGGGATGGTGATCCGTCCGACGGGATAGACGGGTGGCGTTTGGATGTCGCCACCGACATTCCCTCCGGCTTTTGGCGCAGTTGGCACCAGGGGGTGTGCAGCCTGAATCCGGCCGCGTACACGGTCGCGGAAATCTGGGATGCTTCGGCGGAATACCTGGCTGAGACCGGATTCGGTGGGGTCATGAACTACCATGACTTTGCCTATCCGGTGAAGGGATTCCTGATGGATGCGACGCTGATGCCATCCATGCTGGGCGATCGCATGCCGGCCGAGGGCCCCACCCGACTGAATCTGGTGGATTCCCATGATACGGACCAGCTGGCCTCCATGATTGTTAACCGCAGGGTGGGGCCCTATGAGCGGGCGGACCGATTGACTATGACCATGCGGCGGGTCACCGGCGCAATGAGGCCTACGACATCAGCAAACCCAGTGCGCCGGATCGTCAGATCCAGCGGCTGGCGGTGCTGCTGCAGATGACCTGGACCGGAGCTCCAATGGTGTATTACGGCTCGGAGTCAGGCATGTGGGGAGCGGACGATCCAGGTGATCGTATGCCTATGGTATGGGGTGATCTGATCTATGAACCTCAGACGCATGATCCGCTCGGTAGGATAAGGATGGCGGATTCCGAAGCTATTGACAGCTGAGCCTCTTGCAAGACTATGGAACCGAACATTGTCCGACTCATAAAAGGGCAGGCATACTCTGCCGGGAGATCCCACAATGTCAACCCCAACGACACCATGGCCGCTGCCGGAATAAACGCATCAACCGACACGTGGTGCTATCGCACCAGTGAGTACCGAATGCGGGCAGGATCGGTCGCGGGCTACCAGCGGCTCCACCGGTTGGCCGGTGCCATCCGCTTTGTTTGGAACTACCTGCTGAGCGAAAACAATGCGCAGTACGCTGAGGCAAAAGCGCACTGCACGAGGAAGCCTCGTACCTCTGCGCGGCAATTCACCCGGCGTTTTACGGTCCTGCGGAATGACCCCGAGTTTGCGTGGCTGCAAGACCACAGTAGCAACATTGTCGGCAAGACCGTGGCCGAGCGGTTGGCAAAGGCATTCGCGGCATTCCACCGCAACAGAGAGTACGCGGCGGCACGAGGTAAGCCATTGAAAGACAAGAAAGGCAGGCTCAAGTGGTTCCGGCAATTCAAGTCCAAACACGCCCGTGTGTTCAGCTTTGATCTGCATCCTGGGCAGTTCAGGGTGAAGGATGGGTGCCTGCGCATC
>JAPPNA010000143.1 GCA_028873925.1 Bacteroidota bacterium
ATCCCGTCCGCGGAGCACCTGGTCCGGCCACCTCACTAGTTTACCATACGGATACCTCCTTCACGGTAAGTCGGTGCGCTGTTTGTGGCCGGACGACATGGCTCACCCATCGATCCGCGACCGCCTGCCCCCATCGGGACCCGAATGCAAAAAACCGCTTGCGCACTTGCGGTACGCCACAAAGACTTGCATCCAGACACGTTTCCGCGATCTGGTACTCCGAGAGTATATTCCTGAGCATCCGGTAAGCCCTGCTTCGGCGTACTTGGGGGACATTCTCCATCAGAAAAAAGTCTGGACCGCATGTGGCAACGATTTCCGCGAATGCGACCGTGAGGTTTGCCTGCCGCCCTTCCACCCGTTTCCCAGCTGTAGAGAAGTCCTGACAGGGCGGCCCGGCCACAATTATGTCGGGGGCAGATGCCCCGACTCTCGTAGAAGCAGCTTCCACGACAGACAGGTCACAGGGTTCCGCATGCTCTCCAATGTTCCTGTTGTAGGTGTTCACGGCTACATCCCAGTGATCCAGGGCCGTAACGACTTCTATGCCAGCATCCATCAACCCCGCACTCATCCCACCAGCACCGCAAAACAAGTCAACAGCTCGCATAATCATCCATGACTACCCGTTTGTGGCGCAAGATAGGGAATCCCCAACTCAATTCCAACAACGATCAGCGCGAGGCGGTGAGCGGTCAGTATCACAGCCGGTATCTAGCACCCCCGAAAAACATAGCCACCTGGTAAATCGCCTTGTGCCGAAGTCGCACGCGTTGTACTTGCCCGCGAACTGCCGGATGTGCCGGCCAATAGGCATCAGTCAAGCACCCCTGATGGTCCGCTTGAAAATAGGAGTCTGCGCCACAGGAATATTTGCCGAGTTGCCCTGTGTGCCCACAAAACGTGAGACACGGTTAGACACTAATTTGTGTAGCAGGGGTGGGGGAGGAATTTGGTGGTTGGGCCTACGCAGATCATGATTGTACCTGATGTGCCGACTATGTGGCGGCCGGTGGAGCCGCAAGGCATACCCGAACCTCATTGGAATAACTGACTTCCGCCAATGCCTGTGCGCCGCTTGGAACAATCTCCGCAAAGGCTTCCTCATAAGCCGACTCTACGCGCGGCCTTCGGGGCCAGTACGATTACTTCCGCGCCGCAACGCCGTGTTCGGCGCAGAAGTCCGCATCACATACAACTCTAGCAGCGGATACATCTCCGCCGCTGTATGCCTCGGCTTGCTCATTTGATTACGAATTTGAGTTCTCAGGAAGTAGGACAAATCTCCTGAAATTTCACACCTCCATCAAGATGTACTTCACTGTACACTTATCGTACTTTGGTGTACCCAGGCAACGAACCGTTTCCTCCTCCCGTACATCTCCCTCTGATGCGATGCCGGCCGGCTGTTGATGAACCACTCCGAACACAACCCCCGATCCAGACATGTCCCTGCCTCTTTGCACGCCCGAGTCGCGGCTGAAGGATGGCAATCGGATTTCCCCCCAATTGAACCTGCAACGCTCACCCGGCGAGATCCGTGCCGGCAAGAGAGCCATGGTCACATGAATTGTTCGTCTGCGAATTCGATTGTGATCCGCCCGACAGGGCGCTTCTTTGCCCCGCTTGATACCGCAATCACACGTATGGGGCAATTTCGGCGACTGCGGCGTAAATTGGGCACCGAACAGGGTGTAACATTTGTCGGATTCAGACGGAATCAGCCATGCTGAATGATTTTCGCAGCAGACTGCAGCAGCGGTTCCCCCGCAGACGAAGGCTGCAGACCGGCAGCAACATGTCGCATCGGGGAATCACCGTAACGCTGAGTGTCGTCGCGGCAACAGTGCTCTGGTTCGGGCTGAGTCTCTCCGATGAGTACACCAAAGAGCTTGAACTCGAAACCCGCGTGGTAAACCTCCACAATGATTCGGCCTGGGTATCCCTGCCGCCCGCTACCGTGTCGACGCGCATTCGAGGTCGCGGGTTTGATCTTCTCCGCACACGTTTCTACCGCCCGGTGCTTGAGCTCAATGCCGCCCTGTCCGCAGTTGAGACTCCGCCGCTGCTGGAGGTCTCCACCGCGCTCGAAGTATTGGATGTTGAGCCCTCGGAAATCCGCCTGGTGAAGGATGAGCGGGTAATCCGCCGGGTGCCCGTGGAGTCAAATGTCCAACTGGAGCCAGCCAGCGGATACGGTTTCTTCAATGCCCCCCGCTTTGTGCCGGATTCCGTTACGGTTTCCGGAGCCCGATCCATGGTCAATGCCATTGATGCCTGGCCCACCGAACACTCGAACGTCCGCCGGGTGCGGGATTCGCTCGTGATGGATGTGGTCATAGACGAAAACCATCTGGATGGCCTCGTTGCCGTCCGACCCACCTCGGTTAAACTGACCGCGCAGACCTACCAGTTCACCGAAGGGGAGCGCGTGTTGCCGGTAATGGTCACCGACCTGCCCACCACCCAGCAGGGTGTCCAACTGGAGCCCGCCAACATCACGGTGCGCTTTCTGGTGCCGCTGGCCCAGTATGATGCCGCACTGAATGCGCCGGATATGTTCGCCACGGTGTCGTACGAAACCATCCGACTGGACCGTACCGGCTGGGTCGCTCCGGTCGTGAACCTGCCATCCAGCCTGATGATTGCCCAAACCGATGTGTCTCCGTCGCGCCTGCGATACTTCATCAGCATCGGGTCCCAGTAGGCACAATACAACCGCCGGTGCGTTTAGTCAGGTTGCCAGAGTGAGAATCCCTCATGAAACGGCTTGGATGGCCCAAACGTGAAGCAGCCTATGTGGATACCCCCAAGGGAATCTTTACCGATGCCGGGTATTGGTACCGCACCCGGGAGTCCATGCTCATTAACTATGCGGAGGAGGTTTTTGAGCGCGAAACCCTAGGGTGCCTGCTGGCTAAATCCGACTCCTGGCTGCGTTCCCCCGAAACCCTGGCACTCTGGCTGCTGCCCGCGCTGCTGATAGCCGCAGGCCCGATTCAGGCTGTTCTGACGACTCTGGGATTCTACATGGTCTGGAAAATTGTCAGCCCGGCTGTAGTCAGTCGTAGGCTGCTGCCCCTGGTACGACTGCTGGAAACAGTCCTGCTGCAGGCGTTATGGTACGTCTGGGTGATGGTTGAGGCGGCACGGGCAGGGCAGTATGTCGTACTGGCCATAGGGCTGAGCGGATTCATCGTCATACGGTGGGGCATATTGAGTTATCTTATGCGCCCGGTGATTAAATGGTTGTGGCAATCCATGTACCGAATGCCCGTAGCTGATCATGTTCTGAGAGCGTTCATTATTCGCTCGGCACTCCGACACGGCATTACGCTGCGCGACTTTGCGGATACCGAGCGCCAGATAGCCGAATATCTGAGCCGCAAATGAGTCCACAGCCCAATGCGGTCTCATTTGAGCAGGCTCAAACCGCCCTTGCACGCGAGATAAAGACCGTACTTCGTCATCGCAATGGCCACGCTACCAGCACAATCATTACACCATCCGTGGCGCTTGAGGATATGGACGCGCTGGCCTGGATGCACGCGAACCCCGGGGCGGCACGCGTGTACTGGTCCGGTCGGGATGATGGCCTTGAGGCCGCTGGCATTGGGATTGCCCATAGCTGCTGTGAGTCCTTTGCGGGAGACTTATTGGGACTGCGTGAGCAGTTGGGGCCGCCGCTGTCCACTTGCTCTGCAGGCATCCGATACTACGGGGGCATCCGGTTTGATCTGCGGCTGCCTTATGAGCCGCACTGGGAGACCTTTGGTGCCTGGAGCTTTATCCTGCCCAGGTTTGAATTGCGTCGGTGCAACGGGCAGGCCAAATTGCGGTGTAACCTGAATCTGCCCCGCGATTACGGCAATCAGGACCGTATCGTGGAAGATCTCTACGGGCTTAATGCGGAAACTGTACCGGTGGATCTGCCCAAACCGCTGTCTCATGCCTATCGGCCCTCGCGCGCCGAATGGCGCACCGTTGTTGATTCGCTGCTCCGTACGATCGGTCAGTCTCCACTGGAAAAGATCGTGTTGGCCAGAGAGACACGGGTTGTTTGCGCCGGAGGGCCGGATCCCGTCACACTGCTGCGTCTGCTCAAGTCCGGCACGCCCCGATGTTTTCATTTCCTGTTCCAGCCAGCCGGTCAGTCGGCCTTTATCGGTGCCTCGCCTGAACGGCTTTTCCGCCGCCGCAATCGCGATGTGGAGACAGAAGCGGTGGCAGGCTCACGGCCCCGGGGCAGGTCCGCTGCCGATGATGCCAGACTGGTTGAAGAACTCCTCAACAGCGATAAGGAGCGCCGTGAACATGAATTTGTACGTGTCAGCCTCAAGGAAGACATGCTTCCGCTGTCAACGGACCTGCAGATGGATGCGGATTGCTCGGTCATGCGACTGGCCTCGGCCCGTCATCTGGTGTCCCGCATGAAAGCACGCCTACGGCGCGGGGTAACCAGCCTGGACGTGCTGGAAGCTATTCATCCGTCCCCGGCTGTGGGCGGGCTGCCCTCTTCGCTGGCTCTGGATGCTCTGCTGAAGATTGAACCGTTTGACCGTGGCTGGTATGCCGGACCGGTCGGGTGGATTGGTCCGAATGCCGCTGAGTTTGCGGTGGGCATACGATCCGGGCTGATTCATGGTCAGCAGGTGCGGCTGTACTCAGGCGCAGGCATTGTGCCGGGATCCACCTGGCAGTCCGAATGGGACGAGATCGGTGATAAAATCGTTGATTTTTCCAGAGTGCTTGGCATCTCCACGCAGGAAGATGCCGCTCACCAGGCTGCAGCGGGATAAGCCAAAGCCGGGGCGGGATGGAGTCTGATACTGGCACGCTGAATGCTTGGTGGGCCCGGAGTCTGATTCAGGAATTTGCAAGTTGTGGTGTGAGGCTCGTAGTATTTGCCTCAGGCTATCGGAATGCGCCGCTGGTGCTGGCTGCGGATGCCCATCCATCGCTCAACTGCGTCAGTCACTTTGATGAGCGCGGTGCCGCGTTCTATGCGCTGGGTTGGGGTAGGGCCACCCGAAGGCCCGCCATCTGGATCACGACCAGCGGAACCGCTGCCGCTAACGGCTATCCGGCGGTAATTGAAGCATCGATGGATGGCGTGCCGCTGATATGCCTCACGGCTGATCGTCCGCCCGAATTGCGTGATGCCGGTGCTAACCAGTCGATTGACCAGCACCAGCTCTTTGGCCGCTATCCGAAGTGGTTTTGTGATCTGCCAACACCCGGCGCGAGCTTTGGCTGGTCCTTCTTGAAAACAACCGTTGATCAGGCTTGCTATCGGGCACACAACGGCCCGGTACATGTGAACTGCCCATGGCGCAAGCCGCTGATCGCACCCGAAGGCGGTGACCCGGAGCGCGGACTCCAGATGCCAGCCACCCGGTACACGGTGCCCGCCAGGATACCGGTCAACCTGGATGACCTGGTGGACGAAATGCTGTCTGTCAGTAAAGGGATCATAATTGCCGGGCGACTCTCCACTGCGGAGGAGGGTCGGGCCGTACGGCAGCTGGCGGAATCGCTCCAGTGGCCGCTGCTGCCGGATATCCTGTCAAAGGTGCATCCGGGCCGGGTGGTGATTCCGAACTTTGAGTTGTGCCTGCAGCGAGGTGCACCGCTGGACGAATTTGAACCTGATGGGGTAATCCAGGTGGGCGGCCCCTTTGTGTCTAAAACGCTCCTGGATCTCCTGGCCAGGACCGGGCCGAAGGTCTGGGCTGTAGCTGATCCCACGCCTGCCCGTATTGACCCTGCTCATAGCGTGACGCACCGTTACGAAGCAGATGTGGTCCCATTCTGCACGCAATTGGCCTATCATATGGAGGCCTTCCAGGGTCGACCGGAATGGCTTCGCCGATGGCAGGATACCAGCGATGAAATTGAGGCGCTTATGAGCCGGGAGCTGGACGGAATACGTTCTCAAATCTCCGAACCCTGCATCGCCCGTACGGTCTTGGGACTCTTGCCTGTCGGCAGTGCCCTGGTCGCCGGGAGCAGCATGCCGATTCGGGATTTATCGTTGTTTCGAGGCATGCAGCAGGCTTACGTGACGGGCAATCGCGGAGCCAGCGGGATTGACGGCACCGTAGCGATGGCCGCCGGATTTGCCGAGGGATCCCACAGGTCGGTTACCGTACTGCTGGGCGATCTGGCCCTGCTGCACGACTTGAATTCGCTTTCGCTTATCCGAAACCGGCCGATGATCCTTGTGGTCCTCAATAATGATGGCGGCGGCATCTTTGAATTCCTGGACATACCGCAACCGGCAGACCGGATTGAGCGTTGCTTCGGGACACCACACGGATTGGGGTTTGAGCAGGCAGCCCGCATGTTCGGCCTCAGCCATCACCAGCCGACCACCCGGGCGCAGTTTGTGGAGGCCTACCGGGCGGCGGCAGCCGCGCGTACACCAGCCCTCATCGAAATCATTACCGACCGCCGGGAGAATGTCCGGGAACATGAGCGGCTCTACACATTAGTCAGACGCAATCCGTAATCCGAATCAGCACACGTATATGCCAGACAGGAAACACCATTTCACGCACAGACCTGTGGTGACCGGCCCCATTGCCTGGGACCAGGCGGGACAATACACCGATATTCTGTACCATACCGGCAAACCGGACACCGACACCGCCGGCATTGCTAAGATCACCATCAATCGGCCGGAGGTGCGGAATGCTTTTCGTCCGCTGACGGTGCAGGAGATGCAGGACGCATTTGCCAGGGCGCGGGATGACGCTTCCATCGGGGTGATTATTCTGACCGGAGCAGGTCCGCTTGCGTTCTGTTCGGGCGGCGATCAGCGTATTCGGGGTGATCACGGTTATACCGAGGCCGATACCGGCACCCAGCGGCTCAATGTGCTGGACCTCCAGCGACAGATCCGCAGCTGTCCCAAGCCGGTGATTGCGATGGTGGCTGGCTGGGCCGTGGGCGGCGGCCATGTGCTGCATGTGATCTGCGATCTGACCATCGCCGCCGACAATGCCAGATTCATGCAGACCGGCCCTAAAGTGGGCTCCTTTGACGGAGGTTACGGGTCCAGTTATCTGGCCCGAATCGTGGGACAGAAAACAGCACGCGAAATCTGGTTCCTGTGCCGCCCGTATGACGCGCAGCAGGCCTTGGATATGGGCCTGGTAAACACTGTTGTGCCGCTGAAAGACCTTGAACGGGAAACCGTCCAGTGGTGTCGGGAAATCCTCATGAACTCCAATATTGCCATTCGAATGCTCAAAGCCGGTATGAATGCCGACTGCGACGGGCAGGCGGGCCTGCAGGAACTTGCCGGCAACGCTACAATGCTCTTCTATATGACCGAAGAGGGTCAGGAAGGCAGGAATGCCTACCTGCAGGGGCGCCCCCCGGAATTTGACAAGACCGGCTATAAGCCATGAGCGAGCCCAATGCAGTTCAGGTCTGGTTCCTGGCCGCCCGCCCCAAGACTCTGCCGGCGGCCGTAGCCCCCGTGCTGGTGGGTACGGCTATGGCCTGGGAGGCCGGCGGCTTCCATCCATGGGCGGCGCTGTGCGCACTGGTGTGTGCACTGCTGATCCAGATCGGCACGAATTTCTGTAATGACTACGCCGACTTTGTGCGGGGCGCGGACACCGGTGCCCGCAAAGGACCGCTCCGTGTGACCCAGGCGGGACTGATTTCCGTCAGAGCGATGCGGGCAGCCACGGTGATTGTGTTCACTGCTGCCGCATTGCTCGGCGGCTACCTGATTGCCCGCGGTGGAGAAGCCGTGCTCGCTATCGGTCTGGCCTCCATCGCGGCCGGCGTGTTGTACACCTCGGGGCGATTCCCGCTCGGTTATCTGGGCCTGGGGGACATACTGGTGTTGCTGTTCTTCGGTCCGATAGCCGTAGGCGGGACCTATTACGTGCAGACACTGGAGATCACTGCAACGGTCATCGTGGCCGGCTTTGCGCCGGGCCTGCTGGCAACGGCCATTCTGCTGGTCAACAATATTCGCGACATTGACCAGGATCGGGCGGCAGGCAAGAAGACCACTATCGTTCGTTTCGGGCGGCGATTTGGCCTGGGTCTCTGGGTGGGCTGTGTGGTGATTGCGGCGCTGCTCCCGCTGGAAATCACCGTGGCCTCCGGCGGACAGCATACCTGGGCCGGTTCCACCGCACTGATCCTGATTCCCGCGATGGCGATTTTTCATAAGCTGCGTACATCCACCGACAGCAAAGTGCTCAACCCGCTCCTCGGGCAGACCGCGGCACTGCTGTTGGCGTATAGCATTCTGTTTTCCGTTGGCTGGATCATCTAAGGGAGCGCTTCAGGTCCGGTTGTACCGCTATCGGCTGGCACTGAGGTTTGCGATTTCGTGGGGCGGCAGGGCGCACTCTGTGCGTGAAGGGGCCTTGGTGAGGCTTACCGACAACGATGGCCGCGAAGGGTGGGGCGAAATCGCCCCGCTGCCCGGTTTCAGCGCGGAATCGCTGACCAGTGCACTGGCCAGTGCGAAGCAGATCGGAAGTCAACTCAACACGCACGAACACCTGCGGGGTGTACTACGGCATCCGGATCTGGCGTGCTCCGTCCGGTCGGGGCTGGCGCAGGCGGCGTGGCAGCTTCAGTCTTCAAACTCCTGGAGCGCCGGCACCGCCGTCCGCCTGCAGGCACTGCTGACCGGGTCACACGAGCAAATACTCAGTCAGGCCCGGCAGTATGCATCCGAAGATGTGAGCGTGGTCAAGGTTAAAGTGGGGCAGGGGGCGGTCAGCGACGATATCCGATTGGTACGGAAGGTGAGCGCGCTGCTGCCCGAGGCCAGGTTGCGGCTGGATGCCAACCGGTCCTGGCAGCCGGATCAGGCTCGCAGGTTCATCGATGGTGTCTACGACAGCAACATTGATTACCTGGAAGAACCGCTGCCCCCCGGGGCCGATTGGCGGCGACTTATGCAACAATCCCCGCTCCCTATAGCACTGGATGAGACACTCCGGGAAACCGGTACTGACGAAAGGGTATCGGCTGCCAGGGTCTATGTGATCAAACCGGCACTGATGGGCGGGTTAACCGTGGCTGAGAGTTTTATCCGTACGGCTGTCGGAACGAACAAGCGCTGCATTATCAGCAGTTCCTGGGAAAGCGGCATTGGCATGTACACGCTCTTGAAGCTGGCCTCAGGGCTGCCAACGGAGGCCCATGGGCTGGATACGTATCGCCTTTTGGCGGGGGATGTCCTTCGTCATAAATTGCCCTTAACACCTCCAGAAACCTGCCTGCCGGCGCGGCTCCCATCTATCGATGACATTGACTGGCAGTTCGTTACGCCCGCCTGACATCTGCAGCCACGGCAGGGTATACCGGGCCGATGAGTTGATCGAACGTGTTGGCCGGGCGGCGGGGGCCTTGCGCGCGTTGCCTGTCACACGGCTCGGCATCTGCCTGCCCACCGGTTGGCAGTACATTGCGACCCTGTTTGCATCCTGGTACGCGCACATCCCGGCGGTCCTTGTCAGCCCCAAGCTGCCTCCCGAGGACGTTGGCGATAAGCTGACCCAAACCGGCGTATCTGCCGTGGTTACCGACCGCCATGACCTTGATGTTGCCCGGATCGATCCTGCCCGACTGTGGGAAGGGCCTGGCTCAGGACCAACAATGGTTCCAGATGCCTGGGCACTGGCAACTTTGGTCTTTACTTCCGGATCTTCGGCTGAGCCCAAAGCAGCGACGCATCAACTAAGTCAGCACGTGGCCAGCGCGAATGGTGTCATTGAGCGGCTGGGCCTGGGCCCGGAAGACCGATGGCTGCTGATGTTGCCCCTGTATCATGTAAGCGGACTAAGCGTGGTTTTCAGGTGTGCGATGGCGCGCGCGAGGGTGGTTTTGTCCAGGAAGCCCCTCTATGAGGCCCTGGCCAGCAGCCGAGCCACCCATGTCTCCCTTGTTGGCACCCAGTTGCAGCAGCTTCTGGACCAGTCATCGTATCAGCCGGTGCCGCCAAGCCTGAAGGCTGTGATTGTGGGAGGCGGTCCGGTCTCAGCGTCCGTACTTGCAGAGGCCCAAAGAAGAAATTGGCCGGTCTGCACCACCTATGGGCTCACGGAGATGGCCTCTATGGTGACCCTGTCGGAGCCCGGCACAGGTCTTGACACAGCGGGATGGCCGCTGCCCGGGCGTAGGGTGCGCATCAGTACGGAGGGTGAAATACTCGTGCGCGGAGGATGCCTGTTCGCCGGGTACTGGCAAAGCGGCGAGTTACATCTGCCGATTGACGAGGACGGGTGGTATCATACGGGAGATCTGGGGCGGCTGGACACCGGCGGAAGGTTGGAGGTGCTGGGCAGGAAGGATGACATGTTCATATCGGGCGGCGAAAATGTCAGTCCGCAGGAAATCGAAAATGCCCTGATGACCGCCCCGGGCATTACCGCGGCGGTGGTGGTGCCGGTAGCGGACGAAGTATTCGGTATGCGTCCGGTGGCATACGTGAAAGGAGACCATGACGAGTTGCAGGTAGGTGCCCATTTGTCCCGGTGGCTGCCTAAATTCAAGATCCCTGAACTTCGACCGTGGCCGGCGGAGGTCCCGGCTGCAGGCCTAAAGGTGCCGAGGCGCTACTTTGCGGAACTGGCCCGCGGTGTATTTTGATGGCTTAGCAACCTGCCGTGCCAACACATGACTCTCAGCATCCAAAGATGCTTTGTCGTACTGCTGGTCGTCATGCTCGCCGGCAATAAGCGGCTGCACGCGCAGGTTGAGCATCACCCGCTGGCCGGTGAACTGCAGCGGCGAATCGCCGAGCGTTCCACCCTCCGGTTTGCTAAGTCGGCAGGGATGCAGGTTTCGGCGAATGAATCAGACTCGTTGGCGCTGATCGCGTTTTATCGTTCGCTTGGCGGGAGTGTTTTTTGGTCTGATGACACCGGATGGCTGGACACAGCGGTCAGCAGCTGGCACGGGATCACGCTCAATGCCGATGGTCGTGTAACACATATTGAGCTCTCCGATAATTTTCTGCTTGGCGAGCTGCCGCCTGAACTGGGCGAACTGGCTCATCTGCGGGTGCTGAGTGTGTCCAATAACGTAATCAGCGGGTCGATTCCCGAGTCGGCAGGCCATCTGGACAGTCTGCGCACCTTCAGCGTATGGGCCAATATCCTGTCGGGGACGATACCAGCAAGTCTGGCGAATCTGCAGCAGCTGCAGGACCTGCTGCTGTTTAGCAACAGGCTGACCGGAGCTATCCCACCTGAACTGGGACAAATTACGCGGCTGCGGCGGCTGTGGTTGGATTTTAATCGGCTGACCGGACAAATTCCGTCGGAGCTGTCCCAGCTTCGGGAGCTGACTGAGCTGTTCGTTGATGCTAATCAGCTGGACGGGGAGATCCCGATTGCGTTGTCAACTATGCCGAATCTGATTTCCCTGTATGTGGGCAGCAATCGGCTTACCGGTCCCATTCCCGGGGAGCTTGGCAACATCAGGACACTGGAGAACTTTTCCGCAGCAGGCAATCAGCATAACGGCACGCTCCCGGCAGAGTTTTCCAAACCCCCTCTACTCACCCAACTGTTCGTCAGCCGCAATCAGCTGACCGGCACCATCCCGCGGGAAATCGCAAGCCTGGCCGTACTGACCAGGCTGGAGGCGGCTGACAACCGGCTCAGTGGGCCTTTGCCGGAATATCTGGGTGCCATCGACAACCTTCGCGTATTGGATCTGTCGGGCAATGCATTTACCGGAGACATTCCGGCTACGCTTGGCGTGGCGAACGGCCTGACAGATCTGGACCTGTCACGTAATCAACTGACCGGTGAGCTGCCGGGATCGTTCGGGCTGCTCAATCGCATGCAGCATCTGGATCTGTCCGGCAACCGACTCAGCGGAACGATTGATGTGATTTACAACATGATCCGGCTGCGTACGCTCAACCTGAGGGGCAACGGTTTCAGCGGCGAACTGTTTGCGGGATTCGCCTTTATGCCAGTACTGAAGTCCGTAGACCTCGGAGAGAACCGGCTTAGCGGAACGCTTGATGAGGTGTTTCGCCTGCCCACAACCATCAGGCAATTGAAACTGGACAACAACAGACTCACGGGTGCGGTCCCAAGGTCAATCCTGCAGTCCGAGCAGCTCCAATCCATATACATCCAAGGCAATCAGTTTGCCGCGCTCCCGGATGTCACTGTACTGAGCCGGCTTGATACGCTGAATGTGACCGGCAATATCCTGACATTTGCGGACCTGATCCCGAATGTCCCCATTGCAGCCCGCGGTGTCTATCAATATGCCCCGCAGGATTCCCTACGCACGGAAGTCATCCGCACGGCTCACGAAGTTCTATTCACGGTGGCTGGCGACACCGATGGTAATCAGTACCGGTGGATGCGTAATGGAGAGGCTCTCGGCGGCGCGCAGACCGACACCCTCCGAGTGAACTTGACTTCGGATCCGGCCTGGTACCATGTTGTGATCACCAACAGTGCGCTCCCGGAACTGACGCTTATCAGCCGCGCAGCGAAATCTCACGGAATTCCTACGAACCGGGGATCCGAGTCACCATCGCCATACAGTTTTGCGCTGCATCCCAACTATCCGAACCCGTTCGCGGTAGCGACCCGGATACCCTTTGAGATCTCAACGTCGGGCCCTGTCCGACTCACGCTGTACAATCTGCTGGGGCAGCGGGTGGCCACGCTGTTGGACCGGTCGTTGGGGTCGGGTGAACATGCAGTTGAATTGGATGGACACCAATTGTCGCCTGGCGTATACGTATACCGGCTGGAGGCAGACGGGCAGTCCGGCACACGAACCATCAGCATTGTCAAATGACCCTTAGCAGCCTGTGGACTTAATGACTTTTCGGCATAGTGAAATATAGTAGCAATTCGGTCGAATATTGTTGGTGTGATAGGTTCTGGGCGCATTTTCGCGTCAGATGGCTGAAATGGGCGGCAGATAGGCTGTTTTTGGCCCCTTTTTCGCCCCAATTACGCCCCCCAGAGCGTCCTAACTACCTCATTAATGCCAATTGGACGCACCTTCTCCCCTGGAGACTTCGCGGCTTACCCACCCCGAAGTAGGTGCGCATCAATAACGCAAGGTTGTGGGCACCAGCCTGGACCAGCATCCGCTTGAGGATTTCCACCTGACCACGCACATGGACCCGGCGCAGCCCGCCGGTATTGAGCAGGTGGGCAAATGTGCGTTCCACCTTCTCGCCACGCTGCCGCAATAATGTCTTGCCGCGCGTCCCACGGATACGCCGGCGGTTGGCATACGTCGGCTTTTACGCCTCCTTGTTCTTCTTCCAACGCCGGCGTCCACGATTGGGCTCGCTAATACAGCTGCGCAACTTGCGCTCCTTGAGATCCACCATCGTCCTGACTTCGGCGGTTTACAATTGCAGTGAGTTATACAACATGCCCATTTTTAT
>JAPPNA010000110.1 GCA_028873925.1 Bacteroidota bacterium
TTGACATTGTGGGACATCCCGGCGGAGTATGCCCGTCCTCTTATGAGTCGGACAACATTCGGTTCCATAGTTTTGCAAGAGGCTCAACTGTTAGCCTAACTTAATGAGCGGGCTGGCGTTCCCGGCTGCGCCAAAATGCGGTTGCTGGTCGCTACGCGCTCAGCCTGTTAGTAGCGTTAGATCCATCCGGGGACGCATAACAGTCCTCCGTACCCCTGCGGGCTGCGTCCGGTTCGCATCCAGCCAACGCCTCGGACTCATCCCGGCTGCCGAATGTCCTGATGTGTCGTCTATTCGGGAAGAGGTCCTGCTCTCTCTGGTAAGCAGAGCGGGCTGCGTAGAGATAGGTTGGGGACACGGCGGATTGAACCCTCATTTGGATTCAACACTTATGCTGCGATCCGACACCTGTTCTTTCACTAAGCCTCACCAGATGGCCGCCTACCGGGCAGACCGGATAAGTGCGAGAGTATTGGGTGCGGCAACTGACACCGCTATAATTGAACACCGGTAACATGTTGGGAAGTGAATCTGGACCTTTTCATCGGATCACAGGCCACATTTCGTGGACGTGGATGGGCTGCGCTTCACGATTGTCCATAGGATGGCGCTGCTTGTAGGGTGCGGTCACCGCCAGTTCCTCTTCGTCCGCCTTATAGTATTCGTAAAGCGCCTGAGCCTCGTCCAGCTCTTCGGATCGCCCAAGAGCACCCAGTGAGAGCATTCGGTTGTACAAGGCACCAATGTTTTGCGGATCAATTTTCAAGACCCGATCAATCCATTCCAGTGCCTCATCATAGCGTCCGGCCAGATAATGCGTCCGCCCGATCGCGAGCAGAAGTACGCGATCGTCAGGATAGACTTCAAACACCCGCATCCATTCGGCAATGGCTGCGTCATAGTCACCATAGCCATTGAACACCTCGCCCCGGAAATAAGCCGTCTTCAGATAGCCCGGCTCGCGACGCTCCGCGTCCTGAAGTGCAGACTCAGCCCGCTCCAGACTGCCTTCGCTCAGGTAAACCCTCGCTAAGTTAACCGGACCCTCCGGGCTGCCTGGTGCCAGGGTGGATACCTGCTCAAATGCAGCCAGCGCACCGCGCGTGTCATCCTCCAACAGCAGTCCGATGCCGTAATCGTTCCAGCGCTCCCAGAGCGGGTGCGGGCTTTCCGTGTGCGCGCCGGCCTGGCGACCCGCATCAGCCATCCGGGTCACAGGAATCTCGGGAGCGATGTTATCATTGAGTACCCAGCCCCGCAAATCCACTTCCGGCCGGGCCAATGAATCAGGTTCTCCGGGGGCCACATCGCCCCGGAAAGTCCAGTTATGGAAGTACCACTTAAACTTGCGGTGGAGCAGCCTCGCGTGGAGGCTGACAATCGCGGGGCCTTCCTGCACCCGAAAATCATAGTGCACCGTATGCGCCGTACCTGGACTTATGGCATTAGCATATACCGTGGCAATCCAGTCCTGAGGATTGCGCCGCTCTATCGCCCGACTGGCCCGATCCACCTGTACCGTACCCCAGAAATGGGCCGTACTGTCTACCCTACCCTGCGCATCCAACGCACCTGAAACCAATACTGCGGCACCGGTGACATCGCGCGCCATCAATTCCAACCACATTTCGTTGGAATCATTTGTGCCGCCGGGCAGCAGATGCCCCACTCCGCGATTGCGCACAACCACGGTAACCGACACTTCATCGCCGGCGTGCAGCGTGGGCATCAGGTCCGCCGGACCATAGAACCGCCCGTTTACGGCCACGCGAAATACATCTACTGAGGCTGCACTGCGCAGCAATTCCTGGGAGCCTGCCAGTTGCTCCGGATGATCATTAAGGACCGGAAGCGCCGTATTCGCCGCAAAGAAGGCGTGGCTACGCACAAATCCGCCCTCGCCCCCCTGATCATCGGAACGCACCATTGGCATGTGACAGTCCACACAGTCTTTCGGCTCATCGGGCAAATAAAATGAGCGCACCACATTACCGCTGGTGCCGCTGTTGTGCCACGCGTCATACTCGTTCTGACCCCGTTTCCAGCGGTAGTTGTTGATATTGGGAGGCAGGCCCACCTTATGACAGGATCCGCAGAATTCCGCGGTCAGGTGCACCGGCTTGAGCATGGCCTCCCGGTGGGGTCCGGGTTTGACCATCACCAGCGTATTATGAATCCACTCTCTGGAGCCCCCTTGCGCCCGGGCGAACGGGTACTCATCCGGCGGAGCCATCACATAGCGCCCATTCCCCTTAACGTCGCGCAACGCCGTAATGCTGTGACAGGAAAGGCAGGTCAGCCCGGCCTGGGCGGTCGGATGTGCCGTGTCCAGCGTTACGTCGTCGGTGAACCTTCCGGTGAACAACACCAGCGGATCATGGCAGGAGGCACACCAGCGTGCCGGATCATTGCCGCTCCGCTCAATCAGTGCTTCAATGCTCCTGGTGTAGTACGGATTGTTGAAGGAGGAAAACCGGTGAGCGGATTGGGCCCACTGAGCGGCGATATCAGGGTGACATCCAGACTGGCCGCAGGACTCGGATCGGCCCAGATCAACATCGCTCAGATAGCCCTCATGGGCCAGCCACGCTTCAGACCCCGACAACGGATCGGAATCGGATGTGTCGGTGTAAGCCGGATTACGGCCGGCCATCCACGCAGCCAGGCCCACAATAAGTGTTATCGCGAGCCCGGCAGCCACGGTCACAGACAACGGGTGACGCATCATGCGTCCGGTCCCGGCTCTAACGGATTGCCCCCACTCCAGGAAACGGTACCGCAACCCCTCCTTCATTGAGATATGCACCACAAATCCACCCATGGCGGTCGCAACCGATATCAGATGGATGTAGATCAAAGTGTTGCCCGCCCAGGTGGAACCCAGCAGCACCAGCCCGAAACCCGACGACAGTAGGGCCAACAATGAGGCGGCGGTAAATATCCCGGCCCCTGTCGCCTTCCAGTTCCGCCGGATGGGCATTTTGGAAAGGTGGAGGACGATAAAGGCAATGGAGGGCAATACGAAAAGCACTCCCAAGGCAATGTGCAGCAGCACATTGCTCATGTAGAGCAGGGCCGTAGAATGCTCAAAGAGGTAAAGCAGCAGGCTGTTGACCAGCAATACCAGAAAGCCGCCCAAGAGTACCGCCACAAGTTTGCGCTGCCGCTTGGGCAGGCGGATGTGGCGCTTCCGGCGATAACTCATGTGCCTTTGGACCCGGTCCCGGGTATTTACTCAGGCCATGCCTGCAGGTTTAGTAGATGGTCTCCGGCCAGGCAAGGGGGACTCCGCGATCCACCAACACCCGCTGAAAGTCAGCCACCCGCCGCTCGTACACACCTTGGGGTGAAGTATTGTGTGCAAGGCAGTAGGCAGCCAGTGCACCCGCCGCCTCCCCGATATTCCACTCCACCGGGTGTAGCCGATAGCAGCCGCCTGTAATGTGAGTGACACCAATATTCTTGCAGGCCGGAACCAGGTTCTGCATGCGCTCTGGAACCAGCGCACCCAGCGGGATCTGAAACGGCCATGAGGCTACATCAATATAGTTGTCGCCGCCGGTGGACGGGTGCAGGTCTATCCGATAACTGCCGATGCCCACCGAATCGTCAAATTGTGCCGCTCGTGCGGCATTACCGCGGGCCTCCTGGCCGACATGATCCTCACGTACCGTGAATCGGGCCCGTATGCGGCGGGATTCTCTGATATAAGGCGCTTTGGCCAAGCCATCCGATGTACCCAAAATGTCTCCCCTCAAGCGCAGTCCCGGCCAGCCCTGGCCGCCATCTTCACGCGGCACCTCGGTCTGAAGCCAATAAAATAACGCCCGACTCAGTTCACGGGCCTGTTGAAGATGACCCGCGACATCGTGATCTCCAAACAGATTGCCCTCCATATAGTCGTTTTGCGGCCAGTTGACCAGTGAGATGCCTCCGGCATAGGTCCCCGGCTCAAACAAGGCCGGATCTATCAGCCGGCGATAGGTCCAAAGATTGAAGTGCTCAGTTTCCGCTCCCGGACGCGGATCAAAGGATGCCGTTCGGGGCTCCAGCGTTATCGGATGACTGTAAGTGAGACTGAACAGTTTTCCCGGCCACGGCGGACTGATCGGCGGAATGTAACTGTTCCAGAAATCATAGGAGGCGGGCCGGGTGATCGTATGATCTTCTCCCGGCCGATACTCCATGGCAAAGCACCAGGTGGGAGCCTGCATATTGGCTGCACCCGGACGCTGCGAAGCATGCAATTCCTCAGAGTCCTCCTCCGCGCCTTGGACATATTCCGTACCGGTGAGCGGCAGCAGCGCCCCGTCTTCCGTAGCGTCCAGGAAAAACCTGGCTGCAATCGTGGTGTCGGTCCCCTTAAGCCTGACAGATTCAACCCGATCCGCGGATATGCTGGCGGCGGCAGGTGTCGCCTGCGTGATTATCGTGAGCTGCCCGCTGCTGATATAGGGGGCGAGCAGCTGACGGAACACTGCCAGCGCGACATGAGGCTCATGGCAGAGTCTGGAAACTCCACATGCACCGGGATTGAGATTTTCCAACTCCGGCAACCGCAATGGATATGCCTGCCGGTAGTACCGCCGGATGGCACTGCGGAATTTCAGATAACTTTGTGTGCCACCAAAGGACTCAATCCAGGAGTTTTCGTCAGGAGGAACGCCCTGCTGGGTGAATTGCCCGCCGATCCAATCGGTGGGCTCAGTCATGATGACCTTGCAGTTCATGCTCAGCGCGGCCAGCGCCGCGGCGCAGCCTCCGGTTCCTCCTCCAATAATCGCAACGTCTGCTGCAATAGTGCGGCCGGGTTGCGGCCGAAAGGCCAATCCGGCGATCGTGGACTGCAAGAACCGTCGGCGCGAAAGCATTGGGCTGAACTCAGGAAGTAGACTACGGACCCAAGATAAACAGCTGCGCCCAAATGCCTGTTCGAGCACGAGCGACCACGCTGCGATCCAAATGTTTTGTGAAGGAAACTTCAGATTATCATGCAAGTTACTTCAGAATTACATGCAAATCTGAATTTGATGTACCGGAGAGCCTTGGTTCTTCCTAAATCCGGGACCGAGAACTTTTTTCTGTGGGGACCGCGGCAGAGTGGCAAGACAACGCTACTGAGGGCTTCGTACCCGGATGCGCTCTGGATTGACTTCCTTAAGCAGGACGATTATGCCCGGTATGCGGTGCGTCCTGAACTGCTGAGGCTTGAGCTCAATGAAAATCCGATTGACCGATGCCGCCAGATTATCATTGACGAGGTCCAGAAAGTACCTGAGCTCCTTGATGAAATCCATTGGATGATCGAGAACTTCACGTATAAGTTCGCCCTTTGCGGTTCAAGCGCGCGAAAAGTCCGAAGGGGCAAAGCTAACCTGCTTGGAGGGCGGGCCTTGCGTTACGAGCTGCGCGGCATTAACGCGTATGAGCTGGGGGAGGATTTTGACTTGGACCGTATGCTCAACCGCGGGTATCTGCCGGAGATTTACGGATCTGATCAGTATCTGAGGCAGCTTAGGGCGTATGTGTCCGATTACCTCAAGGAGGAGATTGCGGCGGAAGGCCTTGTCCGTTCGCTGCCTGCCTTTGCAGGCTTTCTGGAGGCGGCCGCCCTGAGTGACGGATCCACCATCAACTACACCAGCATTGGGCGGGACTGCGGCGTGTCCAACAACACGGTCAAAGGGTATTTTCAGATTCTTGAAGACACCTTACTGGGGCGCTGGCTGCCTGCCTACCGAAAGCGGGCCAAGCGGCGCGTGCTGCGGGCTCCTAAGTTCTACTTCTTTGATGTCGGCATAGTCAATCACCTGGCAGGACGCATGGCGCTCCGCCGAGGTTCGGACCAGTATGGGCATGCCTTTGAGCATTGGGTCTATCACGAGCTCTCCAGCTACCTGGAATGCGCAGGTGGAATCCTGCCGATAACCTTCTGGCGCCTTTCCACCGGGCATGAAGTGGATTTTGTGGTCGGCCACATGCTCTTGGCCGTGGAAGCGAAGGGCTCCGCGAGGATAAATTCCAGGCACCTCAAGGCTCTGCGCCTGCTGAAGGAGGAGCATCCGCATATTCGGTGCCGTGTTGTCGTATGTCTGGATACAAAGCCGTGGCGCACCGACGACGGAATTGATGTGCTGCCCGCCCGGGAATTCGTCCGGCGCCTTTGGTCAGGCGACCTGATGGCGGACACCGATCAGGCACTCACAGCCTCCCCTGCCCCGCCTCCCCAGTAACATAATCCCGGCTTCCGGTTGTCGCTGCCAGTGCCGGGATATACCCGCCGCTAGGGGCGGATCACCGGGAAAGCACAAGCGATACGGTAGCCACTTGGCCTCCGGCTCTCAGTCGGGCGTAGTATACCCCCAATGGTAGCCTATCCGCTTTCCAGACCACACGGTGCTCTCCAGCGGGCCTGCTTCCGGCCACGGGACGGGCTACTTCGCGGCCCAGGACATCATATATCAACAGTGAAACTGACTGCGCACTTTCCAAGGTGAAGGTGAGCGTGGCTGCCTCGGTGAAAGGGTTCGGATAAGCGGGAAGCAAAGAGGCCTGTGCCGGCAATCGGACCGCTTCGCTGGCTACGATGCTGGGGGGACGATGTAGAACCAGGTGCGCTGGCGCAACCCCCGCCCTAAAGCGGCTGGTCTCCATCAGGTTGTCCCGATTTAGTATCTGGACAAACCCTGGAGCGGTGAAGCTTACGATGCGTCCGACGTAAAACCGGCGCGCATCCGCATCATAGGCCAGCCCACCTATTGACTCTGTGCCGGGAAACGTGAGTGACTCCTTGTATGTATTCGTGGCGGTATCAAAGACCAGCACCCTGCTGCTATCACTGCGAATCAGAAATATCTCCCCGCTCTCCGGGCTGTAATGCGTGTCCTGACCCAGGGAACCTGCCCCCGCCTGGTGGTTGAATTCAATGCGCTTAATGATGTCTCCGGTTGACGGATTCAGGACAATAGCCGCCCCGTTAGTTCTCTCAATCACCTCTGTAAAGTCGGCGTTGTATACCGTGTTGCCGTTACAGAAGGCCCAGAGTTCATCTTCGGTGTCAACCTCCAAGTGCCGCGGACCATCACATCCCAGGTCAACTGTCCCTACAGCCATGTCGTCATAAGTATCAATTATGGTCAATGTGGAGTCGCTGCCAAATCCAGAATTGGCCACGAAGGCGCGATTGCCCACCACGGCGATATCTTCGGGGTTGGTACCGGCTGCAATAGTCCCCAGAACGGTTTGCGCCTGCAGATCAAGCACGCTTATCTGGGCCGACCAGAGCTGAGACACGTAAGCCTTGGTTCGGTCTACCACGGCAATGTAACGTGGGCTTTCTACTTGTGGAATCTGGCCTACGCGCTGTCGGGTGGATAGGTCAAGAATGTCAACCACATGAGACGTATTAGAGGCGATATACCCCATTTGACCATGAAGTGTGATGCTTTGGGCGAGTGTGCCGAAATCGCTCAGCACCTGTTCCGCTTGGCCCGTGGATGGGTCGTACCACGTAATTGAGCCATCGTTGGCGGAAAAATTGCCTTGATTGGCGACGTAAACACCCAGAATTTGCTGCGCGGAGATAGGCAGAGTGATGATCAGAAATAGCGTACACGTAAGCGTAAAGCGGGTCATTTGGGAACAGCGATTAGTGAAACATTAACGTCAGATCCAGCCGCAAATGCCGGGGTGGCATAGGATTGGCTGGCAGAAATTCGTAGCGGACATTGAGCAGGTTTTCCCCGCGAACGCCCACCGAAACAGGTCCTGCATGCACAGTCATCTGACCGTGCAGTAAGAAAAAGGCTTTGGATTCCGTGACCGGCGTGATAGCACGCGATCCGGTATGGGTGGCACTGAAATTTGTTGACACGAACCTCCATCGAAAATGGGCATGACCTTTGATTTCATGCCGCGGAATCAGTCGCAGAAAGGAATCACTGCGCTGTGAAGTATGTGTCCATACGGCACCTCCCTCCGCGCGCATCCGCGTTGACAGGCTCTTTTGAAGATCAACAGAGGTCTCAAGACCCCGAGTCACCACCCGGCTGACATTCAGCGGTGCCCAGTGTCCTGCCGGGAGGGGTTGCCAGACGATTTGCTCACGAAGATGGGTTGAGAATGTGGTCAGCTCTGCTTGAATTCCGCCGCGCGCCCATATCAGGCCAGCATCATGAGACCATCCTCGCTCGGGCCTGAGATCTGGATTGCCGCCGGGCAGCCAAAACCGGTCGTTGAAGGTGGGCATTCGGAAGGCAGCAGCGGAGGACCCTTTCATATATAGGTTCTTAATCAGACGAAGATTAATTCCGATGGTCGGATTGACCGGGCTTAAGGTAACCGGACGGACGTAACGGTCCAGACGAACGGACGGGTAAAGGGTCAACCGCCCCCATCGCCGGGTCGCATGGACAAACGCGGCAAAATGGCGCTCTGAGCTGTTATGCTGCAGGCTGGGATGATCCGCCCGGCCATACCCGGCTTCAATGCCGGTGCCCAGTCGCCACTGGTGGATCGGTGCCCACACAAGTGTCGCCTGCAAGGACGAAATCAATGTGCGACCGGTGTTGTCAATCCGGACGCGCGGATTCACGTAGCGCAGCGCGCCGACCTGTGTAAGGCTGCTCACCCTGAGATCCCCCCATCCCCACTGTCGGATGGCGTGCGTCCAAATCCGTACGTGCTTATCCCATTGCCGTTCACCAGCCGCAATCGTAGCATTGATATCGGGCAGCCCACGCTCGGCATCCTGGTACCAAGCGGTCAGCCGTAATTCGTCGCTTGAGCCAACCCGTGTCACTGATCCGAACAGCGACCTCTTCTGCTGATCTCCCCCTTCACGAGGCGAATGACGTGGAGGAAACAGAGCTCGATTCCAATACGGATAATTGCCGGTGAATCGGTCCAATTCTGCCGCCAGAGTACCAGATAAACGCCCATGCCGCAGGGTGGCTTTTCCTGCAGCCTGGCGCTTGTCCCATGCCCCCGCACCAACGCGGGCCATTATGTGGGGATCTGTGGAAGTGGTCTGCAGATTGACCACACCCGATACGGCATCGGTCCCGTAAAGCGCACTGGCAGCTCCTGAAGTGATTTCTACCGACTGAAGTACAATTGTGGGCAGCAGAGACAGATCCAGCTGCCCCAGTTGCGGGCTTGCGATGCGGTGCCCATCCAATAACATCAGCGTCTGGGAGGCTGTACCGCCCCGCTGGGACAAGGTGGACAGTCCTCCTGTATATTGCCGAACATAGAGAGCCGCGCGCTGGCGCAGCAATTCAGCTGCAGTCTGTGATCCAGATTTGAGGATATCGCTTTGGTCAAGCAGCTGCGTCCGTATGGGGGCGTGTACCACGGACGCGGGTAGCCGCGAAGCGGTGACCGTTACCGGTGGAAGTGTGATCGTACTGTCGGCCTCTTGCGCGAAGGTAGCCGGCAGAGGCAGCAGCACACTAAAAAGAAGGATTCGCAGCATGTTCTTGCCTGAACCTCAATCAAGAAATCCAGGCCGCCGCGTCCTGCCGAAGGGTGGGCAGGTGCCGACCACAGACCTCTAGTCCCGGAGGTTGGTGGCGCGTTGTTCCTCGGCAGGTTTCCTGACTCACCGCACGCACACTTCAGTGTGCAGGAGGAGGCAGCTCACCAAGCCTTCCCATCCTTCGGGACAGTGACCTGATGCCCATAAGGGCCTCATCCTGGGAGCCATTGGCTCCCGTGCAGCCTACAGTTGCGGGTACAGTTCCGGCTTATTCTTGCAGCAAGAAGGCACCGGATTCCCTTTACCCAGGCGAATGCCCGGACCGAAGGCGCAATGATACGAATATAAGCCTGCCTGTGGTGAAAAAGCAAGTGGGCCGCTTTTCTTCATCACTGCTGCACACAATCACAGCAGACCCGTGCTTCCATGGGTGTCGGTCATGAAGGACCGGGCCTTTTGAAGTGTGCATTGCAGTACCCCCTGGACTTAACCTGCCGGGGCGTTGGCAGACAGGGATTCTTGTGCAGAGGCTGCGTTCCCACGAGCCAGTGTACCTTCGGCCTTAATGACAACGGCTCGGCGGTGAACGCGTTACCGCACGATAACCAGCGGTCGTGTATGGATGTGCGTCTTGCCTTGAGCCATGCCCGACAGACGAACAAAGTAAACACCTGGCGGCAGCACTCGCCCGTCCTCTTGACGAGCATCCCAGGTGGTGCTCCGCGCCGATGGCTGGCGCTCTGCCAGCATGGCCACGCGGCGCCCCAATGCGTCAAAGATTTCTATGATTGCCGTGCCTTGGAGCGGAGCTCCGTAGCGGATGGTCACTTCTCCGCGCGTCGGATTGGGGTACACCGCATTGATGGCCCATTCCAGTATCTCCTCAGGTGCCTCGGCCGATGTGGATGATACATTGATTACATGATCCCAGATCTCTTTAGCCTGATCTGCGTTTCTCAGAAAATCCTCCTCACTCGTACCGGCAATCAGGGCGAATGCCACTTCAATGGTCTCTCCGGAGGACACACGGTGCGGACCGCTGGCCATCAGCTGAGAAATATCCGTGCCCGCCAATTCCGCTTGGGACAATCCGCCGGACATGGCCTGCCATTTTTCCGCAAAAGTGAATCCGAGGGACATCTCGCTCAGATTGTCAAATGCCCGATAATTGATCAGGTGGGGGTCGGTCAGCAACCTGAGGCCGACATGCAGACTGCCGGTCTGATCCGTACCCCAACCGGACGAGTGCGCGCCGGAAAATCCGGCCTGATCCCGGCTGATGTCCTCCAGATCAATATCCCAGTCCATAAACAGCCCGATATGCAGATTGGTCATGAGGTGCGCAGTCTCATTGCCCACCGTGTACTTGAAGATGGCAAAATCCTCGTTTCCTTCCCCATGGTCCACAAAACTCTGCTGCAGGATCCGCACACCAATCGGAGTTGATGCTTTCTGATCCGTCAGCACGAGCCGCCCTTCCTGCGATGTGATAGGACCGGGAATGGTGATCTGCAGGCGCTCACCATCAGGCAATATGAAGTGATCATCCTGGTCCATCGCTCCCACACCCCGTACCGAATTGCTCACCATGGTGGGACCAGTCGCCACCAGCAGTCCGCCTTCAAACAACGGATCCCGCTCATTACCCCGCGCGTCCTGCACCCGAAACCCAATGCCCTGACCCAAAGGTGCGTCCTTGGTGGCCGTATAGCCGATATTGCCCTCTCGCGTTATGGACAGGCGCATGGCCGAGGTGTAATGCGTTCTAACAACGGTGTTGTTGATTGGAATCCTGATCAGATCCGGCGTGTCCACCAACGAGTCTTGGGTGATCTCCGAATAGAACAGCAGGCTGTGATTGTTCGGGGCGAAATCGGTGATTCTGAATGAAAATTCATACGTGACCGAATCACCCGTAGGCCAAACTGACACCCGCCACCTCGCCTTTAATGAATTCCACAAACACGGCCTCCGTCCTGAGTGCAATCGTTGCCCCCGACGCATGACCCAGATAATTGGTGAACTGAGCCTGCACAGTTATGACATCACCCGAAGAAGCCTCTGGAGATCCGTGCTGGTTGGCAAATTCCATGGCCGTAAGCCGAACTGCTGGCCCGGCGGTTTCGGTAACCGCCCGAAAGGCATCCACTCTGCCACGCCCGAATTCCCCCGGATTGCCGGTGGGCTGAGCCGCATCAATGTTATGCGCCGTGAGTCGGACCTGCTCACGAATCTGGCCCGGTGTGTAGTCCGGCCATGCCGTTTTGACCAGCGCGGCCACCGCACTGGTAAGGGGCGTAGCCATTGAGGTGCCGGATTGGAAGCCGTACCGATTCTCTGGAAGCGTAGTGAAGATACGGCTGCCCGGAGCGAATACGTTTACGGAGCGGCCATAATTGAATTGATTTACGTCCGATGTTCTCGCGGTTGCTCCAACGCTGAGTGTAACGGCATACCCGGAAGGGTAATGCGGTTCCAAGTCCTCACTGATGCCATCGTTGCCGGCTGCAGTAACGGCCAACGCACCCTCGGCAAACGCGGCCTGAAAAACGCGATGTTCTACCTCCCTATAACCGTAGCCGCCCCAGCTACAGTTGATAATGTCCGCGCCCATCAGGGACGCATACACCACCCCTGCAAGTGCGTGACACAAGCTTGCTCCGTCCACGCAGGCCGCATTGACGGGTATAAATTGCGCATTCCACGCTGCCCCGGCTATCCCCAGGCCGTTGTTGGTCACCGCTCCCGCAATGCCGGCGACGACCGTTCCATGGGTCGCAAAAATGCCTGTTCCGTAGGCATCCGGTTGTCCGGTCCGAAAATTCCAACCGTTAATATCATCAATGAAGCCGTTGTTATCATCGTCAACACCATTGCCCGGAACTTCGTTGGGATTCGTCCAGATATTCTCCCGAAGATCTTCGTGCTCCCAGTGCACCCCACTGTCAATTATCGCGATTACGACTCTGGACTGTCCGCCTTTGGCTACTTCCCATGCTTCGGGGAGTCGGATATGACCCAGGTACCCCTGGGTGGTGAACCACGGGTCATCCGGGTTTTCTGAAGTTAGGCCGGTCACCTTGCGGACCGGCTGGGGCTCGGCCAGGATCACCCCGGGATCACGGGCCAAATCCCTCGCCATGACCTCCGGCGATTGCGGCGCGCTGTATTCCACCGAGTAGATGAAGCGCAAAGACTCCATGGCCGGGGTGAGCATTCGTTCCCGAGCAATTGCATCCAAAAACGGAAAGGCCTTTACGATGGACTGCACGCCGTATCGCTCGGCTGCCCTGTCAAAGACCGTCAGTCCTGTCTTGCCTTGAATCACCCTAACATCCCGATTCGCAAACTCCACAAACAGTCTTCCAGGCTGGACGGATGATACAGCGTCAACCTGGGCCATCCCGGGCCCTGTCAGCAGGCACAGCAGTACGGCAGCAATCTGCCGCCGCCTTGCAGGACCGAAGGTACCAGCGGGCAATCCCGGCCTCCTTGCGGCTCTTTTGCGCGGCATTTTCCAGATTAACGGTGGAGTGGGTGTACTTGTCAGGAACTGGCACTGATCCCAATTATCCGTACCAGCTTTGCGAAGTTTGACTCATAGCATGTCGGGACCTGCCCTGCCGAAATACGGCCGGGTGAGGGGGCGGCATTCCATCCAGACCATGATCAGATGCTCCCGATGGCGAATCCATTCACACCTGGAGCGTCGCATGGTTGAGACCGCGAGGTGCCTTGGAGCCCGGAACTATCGTCCTCAGCGCAAGCATTTACCGGTGGCATAATCCGGTAGCCTCCCCGTCCTGGATCCCAGAGAAACCTGCGCCGCCCCCAACAATATTGCCTTAATTTGCGTCCCACGTACAACATTCGACCGATGGCGCTGGACCTGACCG
>JAPPNA010000155.1 GCA_028873925.1 Bacteroidota bacterium
TTCAATCCTTGGCGCAGATTCCGGGAAATTCCGAATCGTCATGAATAATCCGGGTCTATAGCGCTCGTGCCCCGCCCAATGAACAGGCCAGCGGGACTTAACCCACTGCTTCTGGCTGGCATCCACTGCCGAGCCATCAGCTCAGATAGAAATCCAGTGTTCCTGGTCATTCACAGTCGTCTTGTCAAGCGAACCTACAATTCGTTCCCAATATAGACGCATTGAGGCGATCAAGGGGGACATCGATCAATCGCATGGACCGTACTGGTGACCGAGAGTCATAATATACCGCCCAGTAATTGTCTCGGCGATACCAATATACCCGGCGGTAGCCTCTTTAGTGCCCAATGACAGCCACCCACCATACCTGTCAAATTGGCTGCACCCGTCAAATTGAACGAACTGCTGCAAGAGGCCCGTCACTGACCTATGCGCGTGGCCGCAGGCTCATGTTTCAGCTCCCACCAACCAAGTGTCCCACTGGTTTTAAGAGTGAGGTCGGCTGCCAATCCAGATTCTGCAATTAGCTATGAAATACGCCGAACAGCTGTAGCATGCGCGTTACATGTGCTGTTGGAATCTTCATGAAAGGTCTGCACGGGAATCTGCTTCCGTTAATGCCCGAATCCGTCACCAGTATTGGTAAGTGATGTCCGTCGTTCAGGAACCGGTACAGATCTCCGAATCTACGAGCTGTTGAGCGGGCAGATGGGGCTGACGACCCGCCGCAACCAGAAGGACAATCAGCAGTCATCGCATGGGATTTCCTACCGGCCTGCTTGGAGCTGCGCGCATATCCTGCAAGAATCGCCATTACCTCGGCAGAATCCGCCTGCATTTGATTTGCAGATGAGAATTCCGCGGGTGCGCCCTATTTTGGGGCACATAACAGGCATCAAATCATCCGCAGCATGGGCACCGGGCAACGCCAAAAACCAAAACGCCGCACGAGCATGTTCTCGCGGGCTGCCCCAACGTTCTCGGCGCAGGATGCCATCACCATCGCGCAGCAGCATTACGGGATCACCACGGCCGCGCACCCGCTGGACAGCTATCTGGATCAGAATTTCCGGCTGGATGCGGCAGATGGGAAATTCGTACTCAAAATTGCTAACGCCGCGGCTGAGCCCGACTATGTAGCCTTTCAGCAGGAAGTGCTGGAATTCCTTCAGAACAGGAAATTCGGCGGTGTTCCGACCCTCGTGCGGCCCCGCACCGGCACGCGCAGCATAGCATTCAAGGGCCATACAGTCTGGATGGTCAAATGGCTGCCGGGCCGCGTGCTGGCCCATGTGAATCCGGTCACAGAGGCACTGCTGGAAGGTATCGGCCGATTCCTGGGGCGACTGGACAATTCACTGGCTGGATTTGAACACCCGCAAGCCCACCGGGACTATCTCTGGGATATCAAGAAAGCGCCAGACTTAAGAAGATTGCTGCGCCATGTGACAGATGACAAACGCCGCGAATACCTCAGAAATCAGTTCTACGGACTTAAACACGATTATCTGCCTGAGCTGGACGCGCTCCCGCATGGCCTCATACACAATGATGCTAATGATCACAACCTGCTGATTGCCGGTAAGGGATACGAGGCGCAGGTGTCCGGGCTTATTGATTTCGGCGATGCATTGTACGGGTGCCTGGTGACGGAACTGGCCGTGGCGGCCACCTATGTTATGATGGGCCGGCCGGATCCGGTAGGGGCCGCCATTCCCCTCATACGCGGGTATCATGCGGCCAGACCGCTGCAAGAGGCTGAGCTGGCGTTGCTGGTGAAACTGATTCAGGCAAGGCTCTGCATAAGCGTGGTGCTTTCCGCCTATCGGGCGAAGCGGGAGCCGGACAATGCCTATCTGCGCGTGTCGGAAGCCGGAGCCTGGGAGTTGCTGGATTACCTTCGGGCCTATCCGTATCAACTTGCCAAATACCGCTGGCGGGCGGCTTGCGGCCTGGAGGCGTGCCCAGATTCCTCCCGGGTCAAGACCTGGCTTGAGGCAAACAGGCAGTTTATTTTCCCTGTCATGTACCCAAGTGCGGCACAGGAGCGGCCCGTAGTTCTGGACTTGAGCGTCAACAGTTCGTGGACCGCGCCCCCGGGTACACGGAGTAACCCGGAACAGGCAGCGGCGGCCTGGTTCCGTCGGATTGCCCGGACCGGTGCCAGCATCGGGGTTGGACGCTACAACGAGGCTCGTCTGGTCTATACCGAACCGCACTTTGAGGTGCCCAACAACCACCATAGGGAAACGCGCACCATCCACTTGGGGATTGATCTGTTCAGCAAGGCCGGCACCTTGGTCAACACGCCGCTGGATGGTTACATCGTAGTCGCCGATTATTGTGATGAAGATCAGGGTTACGGGGGCCTGATCATTATAATGCACGGTGACGACGAGTTCGTCTTCTACACGCTGTACGGACATCTGAGCCATCGATCCGTGCGGCGCTGGAACATAATGGACGAGGTGCATGCGGGTCAGGACATCGCAAGACTGGGTACGCCAAAGGAGAATGGCGGGTGGATTCCCCACCTGCATTTCCAGGTTCTGGCGGATGACCTTGGTATGGAGAGTGCTTTTCCAGGTGTGGCCGCAGCCAGTCAGCGGTCGGTCTGGCTTTCGCTCTGTCCAGACCCCAACCTGATTCTGGGCATCCCCGAAGACTGTTTTCCGGAGCCGGAACCCACCGAAGAGCAGATCCTCGCCAGGCGCGACCGCCATATCGGCCCCAATCTGAGCATGTCCTACAGGAAGCCGCTCCATATAGTGCGCGGATACCGGCAGTATCTCTATGACGCAGATGGTCGCCGTTACCTGGATGCGGTCAATAATGTCCCCCATGTGGGCCACAGCCACCCCACCGTGGTCCGGGCCGCCCGGCGGCAGATGCCGATTCTCAATACCAACACACGCTATCTGCATCGCTCCCTGGGCGATTACGCAAGCCGCCTGGCCGCCACCATGCCGGACCCGCTTCAGGTCTGCTTCTTTGTCAATTCGGGCAGTGAAGCCAATGATCTGGCCTTGCGCTTGGCCTATGCCTACACGCAGCGACGACACATTGTGGTGCTGGACGGGGCCTACCATGGCCATCTGAGTGCCCTGATAGACATCAGCCCCTACAAGTTCAAGGGCCCGGGCGGTGAAGGTTCCCCCGCTCATGTCCATGTGGCGGCGCTGCCGGACATGTACAGGGGTCCGCACCGAGGACCGGATGCCGCCGGCAGGTATGCGGCGGAAGTCACGCGTATCGTCAATGATCATCCCGACCGGATTGCCGCCTTTATCAGTGAATCGATGCTGGGGTGCGGGGGACAGGTGGAACTGCCGCAAGGGTACCTCCAGTCCGTCTATACGACGGTCCGAAAGGCTGGCGGCATCTGCATCGCCGATGAGGTTCAGGTTGGCTTCGGCCGTCTGGGGACGCATTTCTGGGGCTTTGAAACCCAACATGTGGTGCCGGATATTGTGGTACTGGGCAAACCCATGGGCAACGGGCATCCGCTGGCCGGGGTGGTTACGACCCCTGCCATCGCGCAGGCTTTTGACAACGGCATGGAATTCTTCAGCACTTTTGGGGGCAATTCGGTCTCGGTGACAGTTGGTATGGCGGTGCTGGATGTAATAGCTGAAGAGCGGCTGCAGCACCACGCGCTCCAGACCGGCGACTACCTGATGCGCTCCCTGCGGCAGTTGCAGGAAAGGTTTGCCATTATTGGTGATGTCCGCGGGCGGGGCCTGTTTGTCGGGATTGAGCTGGTCACCGATCGTTCAACGCGTACGCCTGCCGCTGAAGAAGCAGGGTATGTAGCCAATCGGCTTGCTGAACTCGGAGTACTGGTCTCCACGGATGGGCCGGATAACAATGTGATCAAGATCAAGCCGCCGCTCGTGTTTGATCAGGACGATGCCGATGAACTGGTGACGCAGCTTGAACGCGTGCTCAGAGAGGACTTTGTCCGCAGATAGCCAGCTATTCAACGGCAATCAGTTCTACCTCAAAGATCAGCGTGGAATTAGCCGGAATAGGTCCGCGTGCTGAAGCGCCGTAAGCAAGATCGGGGGGCACAATCAGCTGCCGCTCACCGCCAATCCGCATATTCAGCAGCCCTTCGTCCCAGCCCGCAATGACTTGGCCTGCCCCCAGCGTAAAGATATAGGGCTCCTGGCGCAGGTAGGAGCTGTCAAACATGGTGCTGTCGGTGAGCCACCCGTGGTAGTGCACATGCAGGATATCCCCGGTGTCGGTCAGATCACCGGCCCCTGCGGTAAAGTCGTACCACTTAAGGCCGGTCGGCGACTCCTTGAAGGCATCCTGGCTGACCACTCGAGGCTTGGGAATATTGTCGGGATCGGACGGAACAGGCGGCTCCGGTGCCGTATCGCACGAAGCGGCAAACACACATACGGCTGCAAACAGTACCGAGCGCATGAACAAAGAAATCTGCCCGCAGATACTACGGCAGACGGGCGCTTTCGGTTTCCGAGTCCCGGCAGCCGTAAATTCTGCCAGCAACTTGAGCAATCTCATGTTTGATCCCCAAACGTATAGTCAGCGTAGACAAAAGCTGGCCGAATCAGTCGGCGGCGGCGTGGTGCTGCTGTTGGGACACTCCCACAGCCCGATGAACTATGCGGACAACTATTATCCGTTCCGCCAGGACAGCACATTCCTCTACTATATAGGCCTGGACCAGCCGGATCTGGCGGCCGTAATTGACACCGACAGTGGCAGGACTACGGTCTTTGGCCACCCACCGACCGTGGACGATGTGATCTGGTCCGGTCCCCAGCGTTCGCTGAATCAGTTGGCACAACTGACGGGTGCAGACCTGGCCGCCCCAATTCGGTCACTGCAGCGTAGTCTGGACCGCGCGAAAAAGCAGGTGCGGCCGGTGCATTTTTTCCGTCCCTGCAGGGCTGCCACGGGGAATTGGCTCACTGCACTGCTGGGGCCGGATGCAGAAGGGGGAGTTTCGGGAGAGCTGATTGCGGCCATCGTGGCACAGCGTCTGATCAAGGAGCCCCAGGAAGTCGCAGAAATCGAATCGGCCCTGGAGGTCACCGCCCGCATGCATATCGATGCCATGCGCCTGGCAGCACCGGGAATCGTGGAAGGTGTCATAGCAGGCCATGTGGAATCGCTCGCCATCGCGCACGGGGCCCGGCTCGCCTATCCCTGCATTTTTACCCGCCACGGGGAGGTGCTGCACAACCACTCTTATCACCACAAGCTCAAAGCCGGTGATCTGGTTGTACATGACAGCGGGGCTTCCAGCCGGCGGCACTACGCCAGTGACATTACGCGTACCATCCCGGTAAGCGGGCCGTTCAATGAACGTCAACGCACTGTGTACCACGCTGTGCTGACTGCACTGGAGGGAGCCATGGAGCAGATCCGCCCCGGGATCCGCTATCGGGACATCCATCTGGATGCCGCCCGATCTATTACATGCAGCCTCCAGCAGGCAGGCCTCATGAAAGGGGATCTGGAGGAGTCAGTCGCAGAGGGCGCACACGGCCTGTTTTTTCCACACGGGCTGGGGCACATGATGGGGCTGGATGTGCATGACATGGAGAATCTGGGGGAAGATAGGGTCGGCTACGATACGGATACTCAGCGCGTGAATCAGTTCGGACTTCGATCCCTTAGGCTGGGTAAATTCCTGGAGTCAGGGCATGTGCTCACGGTTGAACCCGGATGCTACTTCATTGAGGCCCTCATTGACCAGTGGCAGCAGCAGAAGCGCCATGAGCGCTTTATCAACTACGCTGAGGTCAGACGGTGGTGCGGGTTGGGTGGCGTGCGGATAGAAGAAAATGTCGTGGTCACTCCCGATGGCCATCGAATTCTCGGTCCGCCGATACCCAGGTCGGTGGAGGATGTGGAATGCGCCTGCCAGACGGAACTGAACTGATCAGCACATCAGCGCGGCATCCTGCGACCCCAGCCGAACCTGCTCAATTCGCCCGGCCAGGTCTGCATTAAGCGGGCGTTGCACGCGAATGTAGTTGTCCGTGTAGCCGCCCATGAGTCCGCCCCGCTGAGCATGTTCCCACAACACTGGCCGCACCGTGTCCGTGTGCTCCAAGGTAAAGGCGCGTTCTTTGCGCGCGGACAATGCGCGGATTACGCGTGTGCGTCGCCGACGCTCCTGTTTGGGGACCGGTGTCTCCCCATTACTCACCGCAGCGGTATCCGGCCGCTCCGAGTAGGTGAAGGCGTGGATGTAGGTGACCGGCTGGTCCGCCAGGAAACGGCGGGTTGCGTTGAATCGCTCGGGGGTTTCTGCGGGAAATCCGACGATGACATCGGCACCGATACCAGCGTCAGGCATGCACTTGCGAATCTGCCGGAGGCGGTCCGCATAGACTTCCCGTCGGTAGCGCCGGCGCATCCTGCCGAGCACGTAGTTGTCACCGCTCTGCAGCGGGATGTGGAAATGAGGGACAAAGCTGGGCGTTTCGGCCACGAATTCAATGATCTCGTCGGTAAGCAGATTAGGCTCAATCGACGAAATCCGATACCGCCGGATTCCCTCCACCGCAGCCAATCGGCGAAGGAGCATCAGCAGGTTCAGCCCGCCGGCCGGATCTTTGGAGCCGTTGCCGTAGAGACCCACATTGACACCGGTGAGGACGATTTCCCGGATGCCCCGCCGGGCCAGCGTGTGGGCCTGCGCAAGCACATCGTCAGGGCGGGCGGACCGGCTTTTGCCCCGGGCGAGCGGAATGGTACAAAATGCGCATGAATAGTCGCAGCCATCCTGTATTTTCAGGAAAGCCCGTGTGCGGTCGCCAGCGAGCAGTGCTGCATCGAATGTGTCATGAGAACCGATGCAGGATACACTGACCTGGGTTTTGTCGCGCCGGGTGAACCGGTCGATCACATTGAACAGTTGTGCCTTTTCCTTATTGCCCAGCACAAAATCAACTCCGTCAATGGCGGCCACCTCATCCGGGCGCAGCTGCGCATAGCATCCGGTGACGATGATGCACCCTTCCGGACTGGCGCGGCGCATCCGCCGAATAACTTGGCGGCACTTGCGATCCGCTTCGGCGGTAACGGAACAGGTATTGACTACGCTGACCTCTGCGGTATCGCCAAACGGAACCACCGTGAACGCACGCGCCTCAAAGGTACGCCGAATATGGCTGGATTCCGCCATATTCAGCTTGCAGCCTAGCGTATGGAATGAGACTCTGGGCATCGTGCGTAGTGTAATCTAATTGCTTGACGCTCCAGATTGATCCGTATGTTTGCGCGCGAAGGCTATATGGTGATTGCGGTGACCTGGCTGGTCGTGGCGGTGATCGTGGTGGCCGTGTGGTTGGTCCCCGGCCTGCGCAACTGGATTCGTGTGTTTGTAACGGGTGCTACGGTAATCGGACTGGGGCTGTTCGTGCTGTATTTTTTTCGGGACCCTGCCCGTACGCCGCCTCCGGGCGCGGAAAGCCTTCTGCTGTCCCCGGCGGATGGGAAGGTGATTGCCGTAGAAGCGGCTCAGGAGCCGTTTTTTCCTGACGGGCAGGCGCAGCGCGTGTCCATTTTTCTGTCAGTTCTGGATGTACATGTCAATCGCGCTCCGGCCGATGGGGTGATCGACCGGGCGGACTATATACCCGGCGGGTTTCTGTTTGCATGGCATCCCAAGGCATCGGAGGAAAACGAGCGATCTTCCCTGGGTCTGGTGCATCCGACCGGTCAGCGGGTGGTGTTCAACCAGGTGGCCGGGGGGGTCGCGAGAAGGATTGCGTTTCACCTGGTGCCTGGCGATTCCGTATCAGCCGGGCAGCGGTATGGCATAATCCGGTTCGGATCTCGGCTGGATGTGTACGTATCGCCTTCGGTGCCGCTTTTTGTCCGCGTGGGGGATCGCGTCCGGGCGGGAGAAACAGTACTGGGTCGCCTGGATGTTCCGATACCGGGGATCCAATAATCCGCATGCGCATGTCTGATCCTCAGTTCCGCAAGCCGCGACGCCTGCCCAATCCCGGCGTGGTGGTACCTTCGTTCTTTACGCTCATGAATCTGCTGTGTGGGTTCCTGGCGATCACCCAGGTGCACGGCGGGCAGCCTCTCTACGCGTGTTACCTGATTATCCTGGCCGGACTGTTTGATCTGCTGGACGGGATTCTGGCCCGATTGACGCACGGCCAGAGCCTTTTTGGCGTGGAGCTGGATTCACTCAGTGACATCGTTTCTTTTGGAGTGGCTCCGGCTTTTTTGGTTTACACGCTTTTTCTGGAATCGGCCGGGACCTTTGGGCTGATCATCGCGGCGCTGCCGATTCTCTGTGCTGCTGTTCGCCTGGCGCGCTTTAATGTAGGTTTTGAGCCGGTGAAGAAGGACTTTTTTGAGGGGCTGCCGGTGCCGGTGCAGGCGTACTTCCTGGTGGCCTTGACGCTCAATGTGGAGACGAGTGCCACACTTTCAGATGCCGGGCTGCTGACGGCCTCCAGTGTCATCCCGGTGATGGTTATACTGTCGGTGTTGATGGTGTCGTCTTTGGCCTTTGATGGCGTGCCCCGGATCACGTTTGCGAACATGCGGAGGCATCCCGCCCAGACAGCGGCCTATTTGTCATCCATTGGGGTATTCTTGTTCATGCGCATTTCCGGGCTGCTCATCCTTTTGGCCGTTTATATACTCACGGGCATCGCCAAGGCGGGTCTGCGCAGGGTCCGAAGTGTCGTGGCCGATTCCGCCCGTGAGAATCAGTGATAGTTGTATTTTGGGCTGTTTACCGGTGTAATTCCATGTACAAAGCCACCATAACTGTTCGACTGCGGCAGTCGATTCTGGACCCGCAGGGCAAAGCTACCCATCATGCGCTGCAGAACCTGGGATTTGATTCCGTAGATCGCGTACGGATCGGCAAATCCATTGAGATGTGGATTGATGCCGGATCATCCGAAGAGGCGCGCCGGAAAGCACATGCAGCGTGTGACAAGCTGCTGGCCAATCCCGTCATGGAGGATTTTGAGGTGGATGTGGCCGAGGCGTAGTACTAACAGCAGCGCTTCAATGATTGACGGGAGAGCGATCCATGAATATCTGGAGCTGGTCCGATCCGCCCGATCGTGCCGTCAGCCGACCAATGCATTCTGTGCCGATCCGTTGTATTCGCTGACCTGAACCTATCATGGGCATCAAGCAGACACTCATTGCCTATGAGGAGGTAGGTGCCGCCTATTTTGAGCGGCGCGGGCTGCGGCGATATGCCCGTGTCTGGTCGCTTTGGGCGCTTGGGGTGGGAGCGGTGATTTCGGGCTGTTTCTTCGGCTGGAATTTCGGGCTTGATGCCGGCGGCTTCGGAGGTCTGCTCATTGCTACGGGCATTATCACCGTGATGTACCTGGGGCTGTGCTTCTGTATTGCGGAAATGTCGCCCGCCTTACCGCATACCGGCGGTGCCTATTCATTCGGGCGATCAGCTATGGGTCCGAGCGGCGGGTTCATTACCGGGTTGGGCGAGACGATGGAGTATGTGCTCACCCCAGCCGTGATTGTGGTGGGTATCGGAGGCTACTTGGGGGCGGTCTTCGGCACGCCTGAGGTATATGATCCGCTGTGGTGGCTGGCCATGTATGTTCTGTTCGTGGGGCTCAATCTGGTCGGTGTGGAGACCTCATTCCGATTCACGGTCGCCATTACTCTGTTAGCGCTGGCGATACTGTTGGTGTTCTACGTCGGAGCCCTTCCGCATTTTTCCTGGGAGACGGCCCTGAACATCGCGCCGGATTCCGGCCAGAACCGGTTTTTGCCCAAGGGATGGATGGGGATCGGCGCGGCGCTGCCGTTTGCGATCTGGTTCTACCTGGCGATTGAAGAGCTGCCGCTGGCCGCCGAAGAGGCGCATGACCCGAAACGTGACATGCCCAAGGGGCTGCTGCTGGGCCTTCTCACGCTTGTCGCGACAGCTTTTCTGACGCTTTTCCTCAATTCGGGAATTGAGCCCGGTGCACAATCGGTTGGTGTGTCGGACGAGCCGCTGTTTCTTGGGTTTCAGACGATTTTCGGCGATGGTATGGGTACCAAACTGCTGGCTCTGATAGCGGTAGCTGGCCTGATTGCCAGTTTTCACACGATCATTTTCGCTTACGGACGCAACATCTATTCGCTTTCCCGCGCGGGGTATTTTCCCCGATTCCTCTCTTTGACGCATAGGCGGCGCAAGACACCCTACATGGGTCTGATTGCGGGCGCAGTCATCGGCTACTGCGTGGCGCTGTTGATCCATTTTCTCCCGCAGGAAAGCCCGGTTGGCGCGGTTCTGCTCAACATGGCCGTATTCGGCGCGCTGATATCCTATCTGATGCAGCTGCTTGCGTTTATATTTCTGCGCATCAGACTGCCCCAAATTGCTCGGCCCTATGTCAGTCCGCTGGGCGTGCCGGGCGCGGTAATTGCGATTGTCATTTGCGCGGTTGCCCTGCTTTTCCTGTTTCTGAATCCGGAGTACAACAAAGGCGTGCTGGGTGCCGCGGTGTGGTATTTCCTGGGGTTGGTGTACTTTTTCGCGTATGCGCGCACGCGGCTGGTCAAAGCGCCTGAGGAGGCCTTTGCCGAGGAGGCACGAGCCCGGCAGGAGGCCTAAATGGTCCGGCCTCGCGGCAAAGACCTGCCGTGTCTTAACCGGGAGCACCCCGGGTCATCCCCTGCCGGGCGGGATGATCCTCCTGTCCATCAATACCCCGAATCCCTGCCGACGCGTGCGCTGACGATCCGGTCAGTTTCGCTGGCCGATGGATGCCGGCGGGTGGAATTGGAGGCTGCCTGACTGTTGGCGATGGCACGGTGTCAAAACCATCATCCCCTCCTGATTCCGTATGGCATGACAGCCATCTGCAACCACAGAGTCCCCAAGGTCGCTTTACCGTATCCAAGCTCCATCGCAATTGGAAATCAGCGCTGCCACGCAAAGGCGGAACTCTCATGAAGCACCCTCTTCAGAGTCCCCTCGCAAGTCGCGCCCCCAACATTTACCGCGGCTCGATTGAACATTGTATTGAACGCCAGACAGGTGAACTGATCGTGGATCTTTATGCTGGCCCGGTATGGGCCAAAGGCCAGCTTCCCGGTCCCTGGTTTTTCAATTTCGGCCAGATTTTGGGTGATCCACAAAGCAGTCCGAGCAAGGAGCTCGGATTCAACCAGTTGCCGGATTTGCTCGCCAGGAGCCGGGGTAGGGTCCTCTAACGGGGTCCCCAGAGGAGGGCAATTGCGGCTGCAGGTTTCAGTGGACGACTCATTTGGCCAAGAATCTCGCATAGCATCGTGCTATCAGCGTTGAATCCATCGACTTTGCCTGTCAAGGCTTTTCAAGCACGATCCGCATTACTCGTGTTAAGCGAGTTCCTCCTGATCGCCGGAATTATCGCGAATCCCCGGAGGACCATCTGAGGCACGATCGCCATCAGCCTGCCGCCTGGTCTCAAACGAACAGGATCGCTGTTTGGCGGAAGGATGGCCTTCCCCAGCCCAGGATCAGATTGAATGGAGCCGCAACGCTTTCAAGTTTCCCAGGATGATCCCGATAAGGCCCGGGCGGTTGCCCGCCAACCTGATCGCGCATCCGCCCGATGACATGTTGGGCATTCAGGAAACCATTTTTGCGGATCACCTTTAGACTTGCCCGACGTAACTGTCATATTGCGTATGGCTGCCGGAATCCCCCGTCCCCCACTTGACGCGACAGGCATCGTCCTTTCGTCCTTGTGCATTATCCACTGCCTCGCGGTGCCGCTGATCGCCACAGGTGCTCTCGTATGGGTGGCTTCCGAAGCTATTCATATCGGCCTAACAATAGCTCTGGCAGGGGTCGTCGTGCTGGTAGCGTGGCCCGGCTACCGGCTCCACCGCCGGGTATCGGTTCCCGCCATGCTGGTGGGTGGACTGGTTGTGCTCGTCGTCGCCATCCTGAGCGATGATCCGCTGGGCGAATACGCCGAGACCAGCCTGACGGTCTTTGGCTCGGCTATGCTTACGGCGGGCCATCTCCTAAATCTGAGGTGCTCGCGCATCCGGCGTTGAAGGTGTCTCTCCAAGCCGCCTGTTGATGTTACGTTCGCTGGTGGCTGCCGGGAGGCAGGCAGGGTGGGGTTCACGCACCTGCGAGTCGTGTTCACTTCGCGGCTCGCAGAGGTAGGGGGAATTTTCGCTTAGGGCATTTGAGCGCCAGCGTGCTGCCGGACTTGGATTTGAGTCGGATCGGCCATACGTATTGGCCCAGGCCGCCATTGAGCTAAATGTCACAGGTGCGGCGTTTGCGGAATCGGCGCGGCAAGCCAATGCCACCACCGCCACATGGTGTTGCGGGGGATCCCAATCCGCATCATAAACCGCGAGAATGGCTCCAGACTATGAGACGTAAGGCCACCCCGAAGAGCTCGGCGGGAGATGTTAGATCTACTTACAATTCTCATGAGGTACAGCCGATATTTGGTTCGGCGCAGCCCGGTCAATTCAGAGCTGCGGGAATTACTACGGTACCGACATCTCTGGAACCGGTACTGCAGCTAATCCGTAGCAGTCGCGTTGTCGGCAAATCCCAAGGCGACGCGGAGGAGAGTGCCAAGCTGTTCCGGGTGCTCAAACGCCGCTTCACGGGGCATGAGGCCCATTTCATCATCAAGAGCATCGAGGATATGGCTGGTGCCAATGTAATTGCGAACTCTTTAGGCGAGTTAAAAGGGTTGCGCACCGAATTGAGAGCGCAGACCGCCAAGTACAACTTGCTACTTTGGATGGCCGGTGGCATAGGCTTGCTGCTGCTGGCCATTCCGTTACTTGATCTCGCTGTAGGGCCGGGTCGCAGCACGAATTGGCCGCTGATAGGCAATACTCAGCGAACGTCTGCGTGTCAGGTTTTTTCCTAAGGCTCGCAATTAGGGGTATGCGTTTGGTAAACTGGTGAGGTGGCCGGATCTGGTCTACCGGGGGCGGGAGTTCCGGGCTGGTTTCGGGCAGTGTGGGTCCTTGTGCGAATTGGGTGTCCTATGTAGTGGGGCCCTCCAGTGCCCCGGATGCCAGCCGTTCGGCTTGACCACCACCGAGGGTACAATGCGGCCGTTACGCCGCCTTCCGCAATTGCCGCTGTTTCTTCCAGTGGTATGGCAGCAGCTCATCGACGCGGCCGTTGGGGTGCGTCGGAATGTGGGTCAGCGCATCGGTAAGCCACTCCTCAGCCCATTTTATTCACCACGGCATCGCCCTGACCTTCTGAGGCGGCATCGGATCAC
>JAPPNA010000071.1 GCA_028873925.1 Bacteroidota bacterium
TGGGTGGCCACTTTCAATCTCATTAGGTGGCCACAATCCATCTGAATATCCAGGCATCCGCTCCGTGGAAGATTACATGCCCATCGGCTGAGAAAATAAAGAGATATACGGCCCCTGATCTGAAGTGTCCGCCCTCTTCCCTCAGCACTTGCTTCCACTCATTGGCGCGTTCAAAGCCGACCAGATCGAATAATGTCGCCAGCCACTCTACCGAGCCATCAACAAACTGCTTCAGGGATGCGCGATCCACTACTTCCTATGCTGACACCGCCGGCAGCGGAATGTCCGGCAGCGACTCGCCGGCCCCGGAAAGATTCTGGTAATACCCGCCTACGACAATGAAATCGGGCCGGGTCACCTGGGAATAATACCGGAGGGCGAAACTGTCTTTGCATCTCGGGCTGGTAGTATCGTCAGGATCAACCCAGCACCACTCCACAAATTTCCCTTCAGTAGCATCGGCGGAAACCATGTCCGCGACCACCCGGGTACCGTTGTCATCAACCACATCCAGGATATTGCGGCTATCCAGATTGGGATCTTCGCCATGAATAAACACATGCCCATCAAGCGTGAGGAGCATCAGGTACATGTTGCCTACATTCCAATCCAAACCCTCAACCCTGAAATCCTACAGCACTCTGGCACCATCGCTGATATTCGTGATGGCCGCGAATTCGGAAGTGGCCCAGGTGACAAATCCCTTGAGCGATTCCCGATCAACCACTTCGCCCGCGGTGACCTTCGGAACCTGAGCGCGGGCCGGCTCAGCATCCAGGGCAGCACCGGCAGTTAGTGCGAGCGCTAACGCAGCAAGGAGGCTAATTCGAAATTTCATCTTTCGATTTACAAATTTATGGTGCAATATATCACGAACTGCAATGCAATCAGACAAACCAGGCTGCAACCCCGTACAGTTAACGCGGCTCAGATATGCGGACCTGGCGGGATGGCTCCACGATGGCGGATTCTCCTGGAAGCTCCGCGCGGGGTTCGGCAGGATAAGCGGATGCATATGCTACCTTGTTTGCCTATCGAGGTCAATCCGTTATACGCGCTATGCTGCGGCAGGATTTATGCAAGCACCAGTAGTCGGAGTCATGATTCTCTGACAGCATCAGCCACGCCCTATTCTTCGTCCACGCGCAAGAGCAGCACAAGCCCTGCGGCAAAGAACATCAGTACCGTTGCCAACCCCCAGCGCTGACTGGCGGTCAGTTGAACGACATATCCGAGAATGTCCGGTCCCAGAGACGAGGTGAACTTACCCGAAATTGCAAAGAATCCGTAAAATTCATTGCGGCGATCTTCCGGGACAAACCGCCCAAGCAGGGAGCGGCTTGCGGCCTGATTCGGGCCAGCCAACAGGCCCGCACCCGGCGCGGCCACCCAGAACCACATCACGCTGTATGTAGTGACCGCCACCACGCCAAATACCACCAGGCCGATCAGGGACAGGATAATTGTGCGCTGGCCACCGAGCCGATCGTCCACATAGCCGAACAGAAACGCTCCCAGACCGGCGGCCACATTGAGGGCAATCCTGAACGTGATGGCCTGCTCGGTAGAAAAGCCGAAGGTAGTTGCCGCATAAATGCCGCCGAACGCAAAAACCGTGATCAGACCATCATTGTAGATGAGCCGGGCGATCAGAAAACGCAGTACCTGCCTATACCGGCCGGTGATCGACCGGAGCGTGCTCCATAGTTGCGCATTCGTTGCGCGCATCAGAATGCGGAGGCCGGGTAGGGGGGCCGATCTCTTAACCGGTCCACAAAAACAGCGGCAGGGCGAACAGGCCTACCCATATGGCTACCAGCAGATTGGTGGCCCGGACATGCTCACACGCCTCCGTGGAAAAGCCAAAGAGGGGAGCGTTCGCCTGCACAAAGCCGAACAGGGCCATCACCAGACATAGCAGCCCGCCGATATGTTCGGCTCCCCAACCGAAACCCGAAACACGTCCGATTGCTGATGGAGGTGCCAGGTCAGGCAGGTACGCGTTGTAGAAGAGCTGCCCTAGCTCAAATGCAATACTGCTGAGTGTGAATACTGTCCGTGCAAACACCACCTGTCCCTCCCCCGGGAAGAACATCACGGCAATGCTCGTCACACAGATGCCCGTGGATATCATCAGGAAGCGCCGCCGCAGACCGCCCTGATCCGCAAGAGCACCCAGATACGGTGAAAGTACCGCTACAACCAGGCCCGTGAGGGTCACCGCAACCGCCCACTGGCTGATCCCCTCCGTCTCGTTGTCGGCAATGGTCTGCGTGAAGTACGTCGCGTAGATGAACGTGACGACCAGTGTCGTAAAGACCGAATTGGCAAAATCGTAGCACGCTCAGGCCCAAATGGCTTTATTTCTTCGCATCGTGAATAGGTAGTTCGGGCTGCGCCGCAGTCAATATTCACGCTGCGGCCATAATCCCTTGGTTAAATTTGGGAGATCTGACCACCGCTACGTACATGTTCAGGATACGAACATACAACAGCATTGCGGCAGCCGGTCTGGCCGTGCTCCCGGACACCCAGTATCTAGTGGACCCGAAGCTCGATCCGTGCGATGCCATATTGCTTCGGAGCTTCAAACTGGGCAGTGCCGATCTGACACCGGGTGTCCAAGCGGTGGCCCGATGCGGGGCCGGGGTCAACAACATCCCGGTCAGTGAATGCACCGCGCGCGGAATCGTAGTTTTCAACACGCCGGGAGCCAATGCAAATGGAGTGAAGGAGCTGGTCATTTGCGGCCTGCTGTTGTCCGCAAGGCGGATTGTGGAGGGGATCACCTGGGCGCGCACGCTTCGCGGGGCGGATGTGCCGGCGGCCATTGAAAAAGGAAAGAACACCTTCAAGGGGCCGGAGCTGCTGGGCAAGACGCTGGGAGTCATCGGGCTGGGGGCCATTGGGGTGGCCGTAGCCAATATGGGGCGGGCGCTGGGTATGCGGGTGTTGGGCCATGATCCCTTTATATCGGTGTCCAGCGCTTGGGGCCTCAGCCGGGAGGTGCGGCGCGCGGAATCGCTGCAGGCGCTGTTGGCGCAGTCCGACTATATTACGCTGCACGCGCCGCTTAATGATAAGACACGTGACCTGATCGGGAGTGCGGAGTTCGCCATCATGAAGCACGGGGTTCGACTGCTGAATTTCGCGCGCGGCCCCCTGGTAACTCAGAGTGCACTGCTGACTGCGCTGGCCCAAGGCCGGTGCGCCTGCTATGTGACCGATTTTGTCAATGAAGAGCTGGCCTCTCATCCAAGCGTATTGCCCGTGCCGCACCTGGGTGCTTCCACACCCGAGGCCGAAGATAACTGTGCCATCATGGCCGCCCATCAGGTAATGGACTACCTTGAGCACGGAATCGTAACCAATTCCGTGAATTTTCCGGCTGTTCAGCTGCCTCGGCGGCCTGATGGGTACCGGGTGCAGGTGGTCAATCGCAACGAACCCAGCATTATCAGCCAGCTCACTACGGTGCTGGCCGATATCGGACTCAACATTGATAACTTGGTCAACAAGGGTCGGGGACCGATTGCGTATAATGTCATTGATGTGAGCGGACCGGTGCCCTCTGCTGTGCGGGCCCGATTGCGTGGTATTCAAGGTGTCACGCATGTGCGCTGCATTACGCCCGATTCGGACTAGTGTTTTTCAGGTAGTCGGATGCAGCTCTTTCCGGAATTGGGTCCGCTGGTTCCGAGCAGAAAGACACCAAAGGTGCGCGCCTTTTGTCGCCGATTGCTGGCTGCAGCCGGGTGGGGCATTGAGGGCAGTCTGCCCAATCGGTCGAAGTTTGTCATAATTGCTGCACCGCATACCTCCAACTGGGACTTTTGCGTGGCGATGTTGGTCATTGGGGCGTTGGAGCTGCGGGTGACCTGGCTGGCGAAGCATACCATTTTCCGCTGGCCGCTGGGCCTGCTTATGCGCAGACTTGGTGGGCTGCCGGTGGAGCGAACTCGGCACCATGGTGTGGTGGATCACGCGGTCACCTTGTACCGGAGGCGAGAGCAGCTGATTCTGGCCATCACGCCGGAAGGTACACGGGGCCATGTGACCCGATGGAAGACGGGTTTTTATCACATCGCTACGGGGGCAGGTGTACCGGTGGTGCCGGCCTATCTGGATTACCGCCGAAAGCGGGTCGGTTTTGGCCCGATGGTTTGGCCTAACCCTGATATGGACACGGCCATCCGTTCACTGCAGGCATTCTACGCCCCGTACGCCCGGCGCGCCCGGCACCCTGAACTGTTTGGGACCGGTAAGGCTGCAGATTCCGCTTCCAGATAGGGTCAGGGGAATATGCCGAGACGTTCGTATCCGAGAGCGATCTTTTCAATCGCGCTGATGAACGCGCCCGTACGGAGGTCTACGGCATGATAACGGGCCTTTTCATGAATTTCATGGTAGGCACCGACCATGGTGTCTTCCAGTCCTGAGGCCACCAGATCGGCCTCGCTCGCACCGAAGGCAAGATCAGCCTCAATCGACTGCAACTGCTCCTTGTTAAAGGACTGGCCGACCAGGTTCTGAACCGCTTGCAGAATGCGGCTTGCGTTACGGGCTTCAAATCGGCGACTCATGCGCCCATGACGCACATGGGACAGGTTGCGCAGCCACTCAAAGTAGGATACCGTTACGCCACCCGCATTGAGGTAGGTGTCCGGTATCACCATTACGCCGCGATCGCGCAGGCTGTCTGCTGCGGCTGCGGTTACCGGTCCGTTAGCCGCTTCCGCAATGATGCGTGCCTGTATGCAATCCACATTATCCATTCGGATCTGGGCTTCCAATGCGGCAGGCACGAGGATGTCGCACGCAAGCTCCAGAGTTTTTACGGTGTCGGCGACATTATTCGCTCCGGGGAAATTCAGGATCGAGCCGGTTTCTCGCCGATGGCGCACAACATCCTCCAGTTTCAGTCCGTCCGCATTGTAGATACCGCCCTCATATTCGGCCAGCCCGACCAGTCGGGCCCCGGCCTGCTCAAGAAAGAGCGCGGCATGGTAGCCCACATTGCCGAGTCCCTGAATGATAACCGTCTTGCCTTCAACTCCTTTATTCAGGCTCAGCTTCTTCATGTCTTCCTCAATATCACAGGCCTCGCGAATACCAAAGTACACCCCCTTGCCGGTGGCTTCTACCCGGCCGCGGACCCCTCCCTGGCCGACAGGCTTGCCGGTAACGGAGGCCAGCGCATCCAGCGGGTTGTCGGTCACAGTCGTGTAGGTGTCCAGGATCCAGGTCATTTCCCGGGCGCTGGTGCCGTAATCGGGTGCCGGCACATCCACCCCCGGACCTATGAAATTCTTTTTGGCAAGCTCAAAGGTGAAGCGCCTTGTAACCCGTTCCAACTCCGCTTCCGAGTACAATCGCCGATCAATGGTCACCCCGCCTTTGGCACCTCCGAACGGGACATCCACTACCGCACACTTGTAGGTCATCAGGGCGGCCAGCGCCATGACTTCGTCCGCATTCACGGTCGGCGCGTACCGGATGCCTCCCTTGGTAGGCTGCATATGGTGGCTGTGTTCAGCACGATAGGCACTGACCACCTGGATGTCGCCATTGTCGCGCACGAGCGGAAAACTGACGTGATAGACGCTGTTGCAGTTCTTGATCTGCGACAGTAGGCCTTTGGGGTGATTCGTATACGCGGCGGCTCGGTCAAACATGAAGTTGACCTGCGCAAAAAACGATCCCTCGGAACTGTGAGAATTCTGACTTGACATATTGCTGGAAGCGGTTTCAATCCGCACAAGATACAGAATCCGGCAGGTTGGACAAGGATTATCTGTCGCAGAGATCAGGTCTGTGCTGATTCCGAATGCGGCACCAATCGGGCCCATTTATTGACGCGGCGTGATGGTGGCGTGGCCTGCGCCGAAGGGTTGCCCGGACTCGGGAAAACAGAGTGCACAGCCCACGCACTGATCTGGCTGCGCCACACTGCAACCTGGCAGCCCACACTCCGATGTAGCTGTGCCACAGCCCGGCCACCTGCGTATCAGCGTGGGCGGATTCCGGTTTGGCTCGTGAGATTTGGAGGGAGTGCAAAACAATTGCGTCCCGGATCGTAGTTTTCGTGGGTCAGGGCGGGGATACGGCAGGTCGGCCCCATGTAACCGTTTCGGAGAGATTGCACACGAGATCATTTGCCTATGGAAACCATTCTGGTAAACATTGTCCTGGTCATTGCGCTGGGTATCGGTGCGCAGTGGCTGGCTTGGCGCATTCGCGTGCCCTCCATTCTGCTGCTGCTGGTTCTTGGCTTCACAGCAGGCCCCGTACTTGGGATCCTTCCACCTGAAAGCCTCCAGGGCGACTGGCTCTACGCTTTTGTCTCACTATCAATCGGCATAATCCTGTTTGAGGGCAGCCTGAATCTGCGGGTCAGCGAGCTTCGGGGGGTGGGACGTGCGGTGCTGAATCTGATCACGCTCGGTGTACTGATAACGGGCATACTGGCAGCGGCTGCCGCGTACTGGGTCCTGGAAATGCCCATCGGGCTGGCGGTCGTCGTCGGGGCAATCCTGACGGTTACCGGCCCGACGGTTGTGCTTCCCCTGGTACGGTATGTGAGACCCACCGGTCGCGTCAGCACCATTGCCAAGTGGGAGGGCATTACCATTGATCCGGTGGGTGCCATCCTCGCGGTGCTGGTGCTGGAAATGGTAGTGGTGCTCGCGGGTGTAGGCGGCGCATCCGAAGGGGTGATGCAGGTGCTGCTGCATGCGGGCGAACAGCTGATGTCCACCATCGCGGTCAGTGTCGGCGTGAGCGTTCTGGGCGCGATCCTAATGGTCATTGTGCTGAAGCGTCATCTGGTGCCGGAATACCTTCAGAGTCCCGTGGCGCTGATGCTTGTTGTGGTTGTGTTTGCGACCTCCAATGCGCTGCATGAGGAGTCCGGCCTGTTTGCGGCTACTCTCATGGGCATCATCATGGCGAACCAGCAGTACGTGACAGTTCGCAGCATCATGAAGTTCAAAGAGGACCTGCAGGTCCTGCTGATCGCCTGCCTGTTCATCCTTTTAAGTGCCCGGCTTGATCTCAGCGCACTTGAGTACTTTGACGAGCGGGCGTTCATCTTTCTGGGACTCCTGATTGTGCTGGTCAGGCCGGTGGCTGTGATGCTGTCATGCATGGGCACGGGGCTGAACTGGAAGGAGCAGGCCTTCGTCGCCTGGCTGGCACCGCGAGGGATTGTGGCCGCGGCGGTGGCGGCTTTGTTCGCCGAGCGGGTCGTGGAGATTTACGGTGGCGAGGCTGAGGCACTGGTGCCGATTGTGTATTTCGTGATTGTCGGCACGGTGGCCGTATACGGGCTAACGATTGCGCCGCTGGCCCGGCGGCTGGGTATGGCGGATCCAAATCCGCAGGGGGTGTTGTTTCTGGGGGCACCGCTGTGGGTGCGGCAGGCGGCAAGTGCGGTGCAGGATTTGGGTTACACGGTACTCCTGATTGATGCTAACGATCGGAACATTGAGCTGGCCCGCGATGAAGGCCTTCCGGCGGAGAATGCCGATGCACTAAGCGATCAGATTTTTGACGAACTGAATCTAAGCGGCATCAGCCGGTTGTTAGCGGTAACGGCGAACGACGAAATCAATACGCTCGCATCCATTCACTTCACGGAAGTTTTTGAGAAGCAGGAGGTCTATCAACTGGCCGCACCAACGGCGCGGGCCACTGACCAGGAGGGTCACGTACCCAGTCATCTGCGGGGCCGCGACCTGTTTGGGGCCGCGGCAACCCATGCCGAATTGTCCCGCCGGTTTGATAGCGGCGGTGAGATTCGTACGTACGGACTTACTCAAGAAGGTGCATACGAGGCCATCCAGGCCCAGTATGATGACAGTCTGATGCTGTTGTTTGTCGCCAGAGGAGGCAATCTGCTGGTGAATTCGGCTGCCGAACCGCTGGCACCCCATAAAGGTGACACGGTTATCGTGATGTTGCCGGCCTTTGATGGTACACATGACCTGGAGGACAAACAGTATGAAGAGCTGCATCTTGAGGCTTCTGTGCATGACTTTGTTGAGCCGGTCACCATGAGCGAGATTATGGGTGCGGTGGCGGGTGAGCTGGCTCAGCGATTGCCTGTTCCGGCCGCCCAACTGGCCGAAGGATTTGAGATCAGTCTGGAGGAGGAAACGGCTGTAATGGCCCCGGGCCTGGTGCTGCCGCACATGCGGCTCGGCAAGATCAGCCGCAGTGAGCTGGTCTTGGTGCGGTGCGCCTCACCTGTGGAAGTGGAAACCCTGGGTGTGGAAGCCCAGGCATTCCTGTTTCTGGTAAGTCCGGAAAGCCTGCCGGGTCAGCACTTACGCCTCCTGGCTCATCTGGCAGGCCGCGTCAAAGAGCGCTCGTTTGCTGCGGCCTGGAGCGCGGCAACCAGCCCGGAAGAGCTGCGGGATGCCATTCGGGATTAGGGTGATGCCGCGGCTGGTGCCGGTATGCGCGCAGGTGTACCGCTTACCATCGCTGTGTCACGCTCCGCATCGTTAGCTCACCCGTTATCGAAAAGCCCATCGCAGGTAGTCCTTTGACGCAAAGGACACAGCGACACGCCGATGAACAGCTGGAAGGTCAATGCACGAATCCTTATCACCAAGCCGGACACCTTGTCGGCGGACTGAACCATGATTTGAAGGGCAATCACGGTGGCCGGACCTGCACGGCCATGCCTATGGTGGTGCTGGCGGACTCCCGGGAGAAAACCAGTTCCACAGGTTTCAATCGGATGAATGCGCCCGTGGGGCTTACATTCCTCTATTTAAGAACCGTATTCCGAGCTACACAGGCGGACCTTAACGGCCAATGGTGTTCGCTCGGACGTGAAAAAAACTCGATCATTCGTCGCTCAGATCCTCTGCATCGGCCAGTCCTTCCAGATCCAAGGAGAGCACCACGATGGACCGTTTGCGTACTCCGATGTCGTGTTTGATCAGCAAGTCAATAAATTTATTCCCGTCGATCAGCGTGATCGGTGCCGCGCCGGGATGGAAGGCATCCTCCTTAGCCCCGCTAGCAAAGCCAGATGTCGTGACAATGGTGCCTCGCACCGCACCGGATTTGAAGAGCGAGCCCCGAAGGGCGGCGACATCCTTCCTCTGAATGGTCCGCTTGTGGCGCTTGACCTGAACTACCTCGCGAACTGAAGTGACACCGAGCTCGATTTCCGCCACGACATCAACCCTGCCATCGCCGGACTGGGCGGTTACCTTGACGTTTTCGTAGTCCATCGCTTCCAGTACCCGGCTGACGAGGTGCTCAAATGCGGTTGGATCCATCTGAAGGAGGTGATTATGGAGGTCTTCACGGACGTTCGCTTCTCGCCTCCTTGGCAGCTTGCGGATGGACTGTAGCTCGTCGTCTGGTTGCGACGGACCGACGCGCTTCAGGTATCGGAGCCCCGTATCGGTGACCGTATATTTCTGGCGCTCTCGGTTGACTAAGCGTCGATCGAGGAGATTGCGGAGGCGACCTCGCAGTGTGTGCCGGATGGTGGATTGCGAACGGAAGCCGGAATGTCTCTTGAGGAACTTGGACCACGGATTAACAAGAGCACCGAACCGTGCCGGGCCAGTGTCGGCAAGGATTGTGAGGAATTCAAGCAGACCTTCCTGTAGATCGACAAAGGCCTCGGCTTCCCCAAACTCTTGATCAATGAAGTTGCAGCCCCGATCGGTCAATCGGAGACTACCATCACCATCGGCCACGAGCAGCCGGTACTTTTGGCTGAGTGTCCAATGCCCCGCCGTGTGACGGGGATTGACGGATTTGTTGCTTTCCGTCCAGATCAGTTGGGCTAGCTTGAGGTCCTCCCCTTTGAGTCTTTCTTGAATCCATGAATCCGGGTCTCGCCAGTCGACGGGACTTTGGGGGCTTCCACGAAGCTCAGCCAGCTTCCTGTTGAGATCGATGACATGTGACTTCGTAAATCCGGGCCAGATCTGGAGCAGGTGCCGTACTTCGCCGTAGACCGGGGTGTGCCGTTGAGCAGGGGCAGCTCAGGCATGGGTGCACGAACAGGCTAACGCCTATCTTTGCGGAGAATCTGGAACTTGGGATTGAATAGATCCGTAAAGTAATCGTGTGTCCAAAAACGGACCCAGGTGTACCGAACCTTTAACCGAACTGATCTTCTGATGATTGACGAGTCCAAGAATGCGAATCTCAAGAAGATGATGGAGTTTCCAGACCCCAATTTCCAGTGATTCTGTTTGCGCAGATGGCTGTTTCACGTCACTCGCGGCGGGGACCACGCGGTGCAGGTTACCGGCGAGAGTATTGCAGTGGTGTGCAATGAGCTTAGGAGGCTGGAAAGAGCCATCCAGGAGTAGCCGATGCCTCACCCGTCCGGGAGGGCAGCGCCTGATCCAAGCGGTCTCTTGGCGTGTGGTGGCCATGATGGCTGCCGGAGTCGCCTCAGGCTGTTTGACCGGACAAGCCGCTTTGGATGGCGTGCCGGCGGGCGAGAGTCGGAAGGAAATGTCCCGGGCGTTGGGACTTCCTGGCGTGCTGATGTACTGTTATGGCAGCCGGAAGGTGCGGTGCGGCCAATCTCCGGCGGTACCGTTCAAAGCGCCGCTTACAGCCTGAAATCTTCAGAATCCGTCGGAGCGGTGCGAACCCGTAGCAGGAACTGGAGTTGCCTCATGGGCCGATACCGGGGACAGAGGCCCGTATGCCGGGCGGCGAAAGCGTGAAAATCCGCCACGGATTGCAGGAGGATCGTGCCGATGAATGCCGCAATGCCGTTGCTTTAGTCTACCCTACGGCAAAACGAGTTGAACTCACATGCGGTTGCCCGTAAGCACATGATGATTGATGCGGAAACCCGAATGGTGGCCATACTGGGATGCCCGGTGCGGCATTCCCTGTCGCCATTGATTCACAATCTGTCGTTCAGGCATCAGGGTTTGAACCTGCGTTATGTGGCGTTGAAAGTTGCTCCGGCCGATTTGCGTGCCGCCGTGCGGGGATTGCCCGCCATGGGCTTTCTGGGGGCCAACGTAACGATTCCTCATAAGGCGGCAGTACTGGAACTGATGGATTCCCTTTCCAAGGCAGCCGGGGCCGCGCGTGCAGTGAATACTATTGTCTGCCGGTCGGGCAACCTGTTCGGCGACAATACGGATATAGCGGGATTCCTTTCTCCCCTGTCGGAATACAGGCTGCACGGGACCAGGATGGTGATCCTGGGAGCCGGCGGGGCTGCCCGAGCGGCGGCGTATGGATTGCTCATGTCCCATGCTCCAGACGAATTGTACCTGGCAGCCCGCCGGATCACGCAGGCGGAAGCGCTGGCGGCAGACCTGGCCGCACACGACAGGACCGGGGCCCTGGCCTGTGTGCCGATAAATGAGGCGGGCGGGTATGTGCGCTCGGCCCGCCTGATTGTCAATACTACGCCGGTGGGGATGGATCCCCGGCACGATGCCACCCCCTGGCATGCAACAGACGACTTTAATTCCGATCAGGTGGTGTACGATCTGGTGTATCGTCCGCTGGAGACGCGGCTGTTGCGCGAGGCCCGGCAGGCAGGGGCTACGGTTATCGGCGGGCTGGAAATGTTTGTACAACAGGCCGCAGCGGCCTATGTGCAGTGGACGAATCGGACAATGGATGTAGTGGCCGTGCGGGCGGCATTGGCGGATACACTTTGTTGATCCTCTGGAGGGTACATCAATTGGCCGGATGATGATTCCCAGATTGCTGAACGGATTGTCCTGCCCGCGTGATGTCACTGTACGGTAGGCAGCCCTGCTCCGAGAGGCAGCACTCCACCGAGATGGTTGGGCCCGTAGGCGGGTAGGTGCTGGGTGTCTGCGAAGTCGCAGGGGAGGCGCAGCATGCCCCGACCCAATAGGTGTCCGCCCGGGTTGCATGCCTGAACTTGCCCGAACGAGTCGTATATTGGCGAGGGACTAACGATTGCCGGACACGCAGCGAGCTCCGCTCTCCAGAGTGTTCAATGATGCTGTGTAAACATGGAATAGCCGCGGCTACCCTTAAGGGCGCGAAATTGGCCGTTGTGGGTTTGACTTCAACAGTACTGATAACCGCCGTGGTGGCCAAGAATGCCGGCATGGGGATTGCCGCCTTACTGTGATTTGCGTTTGCCTCCGCTGCCGGCGCAGGGCTCACCTCCGTGCTTCTGTCTGGACGAATCGGTCCCTTCGGCTCCGGTCACATTTTGGTGGTGGCCGGTTCAGGCATTTTCATCACGATAGCCGCACAGGCCCTAGAGGCGGGTGGACCGGAGTTGCTGGCCATACTGGTGGCGATTTCGGGTCTGATGCAGTGGCTCCTGTCAAACAGGCTTCACTTTCTGCGCCAAACCATAACGCCGGTGGTCGGAGGCACCCTCCTGATGTTTGTTGCGGTGTCCGTGGGCCCATCCATGGTCCGGCTGGCTGTTGAGGCCCCCGCTGCGGAGGCTGTTGCTGGTATGCGCCTGAGTGCTGTCGCTACCGTTGTTGTGTATGTCGTGCTGACCTTCCTGCTCAGACATCAACTGAACCAGTGGATTCCGGTCATCGGCATTGGGGCAGGCGCGGTGGTTGGCGGGCTGTTCGGGTTGTTTGATACCGCAAGTGTTGCTGCAGCTTCATGGGTCGGTCTACCTGCGGCCCGGTGGCCGGGGATTGACCTATCAATGAATGCCGCATTCTGGTCTAAGCTGCCGGATTCCTGCTGGGCATAACGGTGGTCTCTCTGCGCACAATTACCACGACTGCTGCTGTTATGCGCGTGACCGGGAATTCCCTGCTGCGTTGGATTTCCGACTGATCCAGAACGGGCTGGCTTCGGAAGGTGTCGGGAATTTTATCGCAGGTCTGGCCGGCGGACTGCCAAACATGCCGCTGCTGAGCAACGCGCGATTCATCCAGCATTCCGGTGAAACCTCAAAGATCATTGGCATTTGTGGTGGTCTGCTGATGATAGTACTGGCACTGATGCCGAAAACACTGGCGCTCGTATTGGCGATTCCCATGAAGCTCTTGCAAAACGCGTGAATCACGGGGTTTTGCCTATTTCACGTTTCGC
>JAPPNA010000019.1 GCA_028873925.1 Bacteroidota bacterium
CCGGTGGCCAGATCCAGGGCTGCAAACAGGGTCGTGGTGCCATGGCGTATATAGTCATGCGTATAGCCTTCAGCGTACGAGAAGCCCAAGGGCAGGGTAGGCTGTGAACGCTCCAGCGCCTGAATTTGACTCTTTTCGTCCACGCAAAGCACCATAGCATGGTCTGGAGGGTTCAAATACAGGCCCGTGATGTCCCGCACCTTCTCAATGAAGAACGGATCCTTAGACAATTTGAAGATCCGAGTTAGGTGGGGCTTGAGGCCGAACAGCTTGAACCACCGGTGTACCGTAGTGCTGGACACCCCTTCGGCCTCAGCCATGGTGCGGACCGACCAGGCATTGCTGTGCGGGGGTTTTTCCTGCAAGGCGCGATTGATCAGCCGGGCCACGCGCTCATCATCATACGTGCGCGGCCGTCCAGAGCGCAATTCATCATGAAGGCCCTGGACACCAGTCTGCAAAAACCGCCGCCGTCATTTTCCGACCGTTGAGGCGGACACGCCCAACTGTGCTGCTACCTTAGCGTTGGTCACGCCCTCGGCGCAGGCCAGCACAATCCGGGCACGCTGCACCAGCCCATGGGGCATGGATGTGCTCTGAACTATCGATTCCAATTGTGTCCGCTGCTCATCTGTGAGCTACAATGCGGCAAGCTTTCGTCCACGCGGCATATTGATCTCCAAATTGTTAGTGAAAGACTCAATATACTGCGCGTATTTCGGCAACGCAACACTAGAAACCGGCACAATATTCGGGCTGAAATTACGACGCGACTTCATTCTTACATTACTGACGGAGAAACCGGACACGCCTTGAGTGAAGCCTTGTCGGCCCACGGGCACGGGGTGTACCTGTGCGTTCGCCGCCTGCTATTTCCGGAAATCGAAAGGATCCTGGCGGTCAGGGGTGTCAGCACTACGAACCTTGAGAGGCTGCTTGACGTGAGGAGCTTGGCTGAGCTGACATCATCCAGCCCGGTGGGTCACATTATTTTCACCAGATTGTTTCTGGACGTATTTGCACCGCGGCAGGAAAGAAGCCTACCAAACCGGGGACTATCACTGAATCGCGAAATAGCCGAGCGCGGGCTCACACAGTACGTCAGTCATAAGCACAGCATGAATATGCTGTGCTTAACGGATTATTTTCTTGAGCTGTTGCTCCAGCCGAAGGAACCCCAAACGGCGGAATTGACACCTGCATCCGTTGCGGAGTAACGCAGGGGACCCCCGCTGTGAAACGCCGCGGCTCCTGCCGGAACGGCGGTCACTTCGCCAGTAGATCCATCGCGCAGCCGTGGCGGATACGCGCTGACGAACAGGCCGCCCCTGATAGCCGCGCGATTGGGCATTTCTCGGTGACTGTTGCAGGGTATGCACCCTTTTCGGGGCAATCTGCGTATAGGCGCTGAGTACAATTTGAAAATGATGATGCATTCCGGGCGCACGCTTGGTGTCGCGAGATCTGCGGTCAGCGGGCTGGGGCTGGCAGCGGTGATGGCATGGACTCCCATGGCGGCGGCCCAGTCGGAGGCCGCCTTTGAGGCCTTACCCGATTCCTCCAAACCCAAAGTAATCCGTCATGATCCGCTGCTGCAGTTCAGACTGGAGCCGGTAGGCAATGAGCGTATGGATCTGGATCACGGCGTGGTTCGGGCCGCCTATCAGATTCAGCCCGCCATGCACCCGCAGGACACGCCGGAAGCCACCGCAAGAGCCTGGCTGCAAAACCACGCCGAGCGATTCGGCATTGGCCGCATGAGTAATCTAATGCTCATCCGTCATGTGAAAACAGGCGACATTCACCATCTGACGTTCGGGCAGACTCACCAGGGAATTCCCGTCTACAAACGCACTATTCAGGTCAATCTGGGACGCAACGGACTGCCCACCATGGTGCTCAGTGCTTATGCCCCGCACCTTGACGAAGGGCCTGCGACAGGCATCCTACCCAGGTTACGAGCCGATGATGCCCAGGAGCAGGCCGCTCTCGCCGTATCTGATCTGGCCGTGCAAACCGGAGATGCTACGCTCCACATCTATCCGTCGGAGCCCCCACGGCTGATCTGGACGGTCATGGCATGGCCTAAAGAAGCCCCTGGAGCTTGGGAAGTGCTCATAGATGCCCGCAACGGCACGATCATTCACCTGATTGACCGCGTGCTGTATTAGGCCGGATGCACGACTGATGACGCTTGCGCAACCGCACATTGGGGCGGTGCCGTACCCGCACGCGCAAGTACGAGGCGGCTGCGAATGGGAGAAGATCAAACTCCTTCTGCGGGAGCAGCCCTACATCGTCATGACCGCATACAAAAGTACAATGATCACGCCGATTAAGGCAAAAAGCCCGTGCACTACCAAAAGGCAGCACTGCTTAAGTACCGTACGCAGTCGCCCCTCGCGATATACCCGCCGAAGTGACCAGAACAGGTGGCAAATCATCCCCACGATTGCAATGCGCGCAAGCCAATCCAAGCCCAGCAATGCGTCCAGCCCCCTGCCAAAGGCGTACATCAGAAACGCAGCCGTGTACGCATGGAGCGTGAATATCAGGTGGGGTACATAAAAGGCCTCGCGCCTACGATAGAGCAGCTGCAGCACGCCGGCAAAAGTCGGCATCACAATGAAGTAGACCCAAGGTAGCCGCCGCCTGAATATCTCCATCATTCGATCGGGGTCCTCCACCGCCGGCCTGATGAACTCCGGTACTCCTTCGGACTTGGATCCCTCACGGGACACCACGCTGTCCTGCCCCTCTTCGGGAACATCGGCTTCCGTAAATGTGGAGTCCGCACCGCCGATTTGCAATGTGGTTCTCTCGGGGTCCGGGGTTACCGCTAAGAGCAGAAACGTGACAAAACTGATAAACAGATACAATCGCAACGGAGCGATATACCGGGCACGCTTGCCCTCCAGATAGTGCTGGGTCAGCAGTCCCGGACGGCAAACCAGCAAATAGAGGGTCTGCAAGGTCCGGGAGTCAAGACCAAACATCCTGCGCAGCGCATCGGCAACAAAGACGCGCACCGGAATATGTAATGAGCTCAACCGCTGCCCGCACGAGGCGCAATAGATACCATGGGCGGGTGATTCACAGTTGGGACAGCACGTTTCGGATGCCTCCTGTTGGGCGGCGTTAATCAGACTTGACGCGTCAGGCTTACCTTCTGACATTTTTCGGGCCGTAAGCAGCACAAAAACAACGGGTTCTCCGGCCCAAGTTACTCAATTGCTGCCGATATGCTTTGCATAATGCGATATGCTGCAATGACTGCGCATTTACGCCGCACCGGCAAAATACCCTCGGATCACATGTTTGTAGACCCCCACGGCATCCTCAAGCTCGGCAATACTGACTTGCTCTGTCGGGGTGTGCGACTGTTCGCTGGCTCCGGGGCCAATCTTGACGGTGGGTACATCGCTCAGAAAAATCCAGTCGCTGGCTGTAGGTGAACCCGAAGGTGTGGAACCGGGGATTACCTTCAGGCAGGCCCTGACAATCGATTCGCTGATGTCGGTGGCTACGGGGATGATCCGGCCACTGTGAACGGTAATGTCGGATTCCACCAACTTCGCCACCTGGGCGGTGATTTCCTCATGGGTGTAAGCCGGCGTGCTGCGGATATCAAGATAGAAGGTGCATCGGTCTGGAATAACGTTGCGGGCACTGCCGCCCTCAATCATGGTTACATTCAGCGTGGGCCTGCCCAGCCAGGGATCCGATCGTGTAAACGACAGTTGCTGGAGCCGAGCTATATCACGCGCGGCCTTTTCGATGGCATTGTCCCCCAGGTGTGCCCGAGCCGCATGCGCGCTTCGCCCACACGCATCCGCCCGCAATATAAGCAGCCCCTTTTGTGCCACTACCGGCACCAGATTGGTTGGCTCGCCCACCAGGGCGGCATCCGGCTTAGGCAGCACCGCCCGTAACGCACGCATGCCGTTGTGTTCGTATTCGGTTTCCTCACACTGCGTCAGCGCCACCATAACCTGCCCGTCTTGAGGCTGCCATCCCTCGGCCGCCAGTTGGAGCAGTGCCGTAGTCATGGCCGCGCCGCTGGCCTTTGCATCGGCAGTGCCGCGCCCGTACAGGAGACCTGCAGATTCGGTCGGCGTAAAGGGATCATAAGGATGACCGTTTGATGCCGGAACCACATCCAGATGTGAATTCAACAGCAATCGTTGTGGACCTTCCCCAATCCAGAAGCAAACGCTGTTGTCCTGCCTGAAGGTGGGCAGACCAGCCGATTGGGCATACTGCTCCATAAATGAACAGATAGCCTCTTCCTCAAGACTGAGTGATTCGTACTGAACCATTTTTTTGAGGAGGTTCAGTACGGATAGGGGGGCGTTCATTTGTTGCCTAATATCACACGAGTAGCGTTCCGCCGGGCCGCGAGATCATCCGGCCCGACTATCCACAACGACGGAATCCCGTGCGCAAGCGCGTCAAAGGCAACCTCAAGCTTTACGCGCATCCCTCCGGTGATCCATCCTTCCTGCAGTCCTTGCTCAAACGTTGCCGCCGTGCACTCGGCCAACAGTGAGTCGGGCTGATCCGCATGTCTCCTAAGCCCTCCCGTACTCGTGACCAGATTCAATTCCGAGGCCTTGAGCGCGGTCGCCAGCACCGACGCTACCGTGTCCGCATTAACATTGTACCGGTGGCCGCCCGGTCCGAGTCCGAGGGGCGCAATCACCGGCAGGTAACCGCCAGCCAAAAGGTTGGTGAGGAGTCCGCAATCAATCCGCTCAATCTCTCCGACCCAGCCAAAATCAATCACCTCCCCCCTGATTGTCCACGGCTCACGCTTCCGCACACGTATCAGATTACCATCAGCACCACTTAAACCGACACAGTTAAGCCCGTACATCAGCCCTTCAGCTACGAGCTTAAGGTTAACTTCACCACGCATCGCCCATTCGGCGACCGACAGGTCCAAGTCAGTAGTCACCCGCCGGCCTCGGACGATGCGTGGATGGTGGCCGAGTCGGCGGGCCAGCCCCGTAGATTGCGCACCGCCGCCATGGATGATAACTATCGGTCGGTCCAATCCTGCGATCAGTGGCCAGAACTGTCTCAAATTCTCAAGCACAGCGCCGCCGATCTTAATGACTACCGGCCTGATGGCTGCTACGTCCATGCACGCTCCAGGATGGCCATTTGAGCATACAGTCTGAATTCCGCCTGCAGCAGATGAATCGCGCCGGGTGCGTACAAGACATCTTCATCCACCACTACGCCGCGACGCACCGGCAGGCAGTGCATAAAGGCTGCGTGTCCCAGCTGCTGCACACCCAGCCGCCAGTCTTTGTGTCGGTCTCGCAGCTCCTGTTCGGCTCGGTGATTCTGATAACGAAGCCGACCGCCCCAGGCCTTGACATAGATAACATCGGCATCTTTGCACGCCTCGTCCAGATTGTCGGACTCCGTGAGTTCCTGACCGTGCTGCTTTGCATAGCCGGCGGCCGTGCTTATCACTTCCGGGTCAAGCTCAAATCCGTTAGGCCGCGCCACCGTGACCTGCATGCCCAGTCGGCTGGCCATAAGCAAAGCCGAATTGGGTACAGCCATAGGCAATGCCTTCGGGTGATATCCCCAGGCTAGGACAAACTTCTTCCCTACCACATCCTTGTCAAAGTGCTGGTGGAGAGTCGCGGCATCCGCTAGTGCCTGACAGGGATGGTAGAAAGCGGACTCCAGGCTGATCACCGGTACAGTTGAGGCGCGAATGACCTGATGGAGCAATGCGTCCTCACGATCCTTCGCGTAATCGGTGCCTGAAGCAAAGACACGCACCCCCAAGGTATCGTAATACCTGGACAGAACGCCGAAGGCCTCGTGCACATGCTCGGCCGCCTTGCCATCCATCACCTGACCCTCGTTCCACTCAAATCCCCATACTCCGCTGCCCGGAACAATGGTCGTCACATGCGCACCGAGCCGAGCCGCAGCCACCTCCATTGATGTGCGGGTGCGGAGAGACGGATTAAAGAAGATCAGACCCACGCTCCTGAACTGCTTCGGTTGCGTACGCAGCGCCGGGGCCGCATAGTGCTTTAATGAGGCCGCAATCTGCTGTGTCCAGATGCGGTCACTCTCATGATGCCAGGCCGCGAGGTGATTGAGCTTTGCAGACATCAGGCAACCCGGGATTCAACGAATGAGGCGGCCACGGCGCGCTCAAGCGCAGCGGCAAATCGCTCTATGTCCGCACCCGCGGTAGTTAGCGGAGGCATCAGCCGCAGCACATGTGCATTTGCACTCCCACCTGCCAGCACATGAAGTCGGCGCAGTTCACCGACGACCCGGCTCGCCTTGGGCGCAGTTCGGATCCCGATAAGACAGCCGCGACCCCGCACATCCTCCACTCCGTTGACGGAAAGGGCCGCATCCCGGATCTGCTCAAAAATCACCGGAGCACGCGCCATCAGGCCATCATCAATAATTGTCTGCAGACACGCTTCGGCCGCCGCCATGGCCAACATGCCGCCACCGAATGTGGATCCCTGCTCACCCAGTTCAATCCCGGAGGCCAAGGCATCGGTCATCATGACGGCACCTATGGGAACTCCAGCCCCCAGGCTCTTGGCAAGCGTAATCATATCCGGCAGCATCCCGTACTGCTCACTGATGCTGAAAGTACCGGTGCGGCCGACTCCTGTCTGTACCTCATCAAAGATGAGCATGGCACCTGCCTCATCACTTTGCCGCCTGAGCGTGCGATAGTAGCGGTCGGGAGCCTCAACGATCCCCGCAATGCTCTGAATGGGTTCCAGAACCACCGCAGCTACTTCATCCCTGTGGCTTGCCAGCGCAGTCCGTATGGCATCAGCGTCGCCGAAGGGCACAAAGACCGTACTCGCCAGCACATCCCGATACGGCTCCCGATAAGCGGGATTCCAGGTCAGGGCCAGACTGCCGAGCGTGCGTCCATGGAATCCGCCCTCGGTTGCAATGACGACTGACCGTCCTGTGCGCTTGCGGGCAATCTTGAGGGCGGTTTCTATGGCCTCCGTGCCGGAATTGCAGAAAAAGCTGTTACGCAACGGGGACAACTCGCCCAGCAGCTGGCTGGCCCGCGCACGCACATCGCTGTACACCACATTGGAGTAAAACAACAGCTGCCGGCTCTGCCGCTCAATGGCAGCGGTCACACGCGGATGACAATGCCCCAGAATACAGACGCAGTGTCCCCCGTAAAAGTCCAGATAGCGATGGCCCAAGGCATCCTTTACATAATTGCCTTCACCACTGACCAGTGCCAACGGCCATTTGCTGTAGGTGGGGATCTGAAACCGGTCCTCCGTTGACCGGATCTGGTGCATGTTCATGAGGCCAAAAGCAATCCGGCGGCGTGAGGCCAGCCCATAAGCAGGTTCAGATTCTGAATGGCTTGGGAGGCCGCGCCCTTGAGCAGGTTGTCCAAGGCAAATCCGATGACCAGATGCTGATCACGAACGACCCAGCCAATATCACAGAACGGCGTGTGCACCGCAGCGCGCAGTTCCGGCAGGGTGTCAGGCCACAAGCGCACAAAGGGTTGTGCTCCGTAGACCTGCTTATACCACTGCCCGATAGCGGCAGGATCCACCCCGATTTCCATCTGGACCAGTCCCCAGATGCCGCGGGTCCATGGCGCGGAAACCGGTACAAACGCAATCCGGGTGTCGGGGTTGAGAAACTGGGTGATTTCCGGGAGGTGCTGGTGCGACAGGGCTTTGTAAGCCCGCACATTGCCATCGCGGGTCGGGTAATGCGTTGCCGGTTTGGGTCTCGCACCGGATCCAGAGGCCCCCGTCAGGGCTATTACGGTTGCGGTAAAGGGGCCCAGATGAGTGTGCAGCGGCCAAAGCGAAAGGAGCATGCCGGTAGCAAAACAGCCGGGGTTAGCAATGCAGCGGCACCCGTAAGGGGCAAAAATTTCCGGCACACCATACTGAAAAGCCATCTGCTGCTCCGGTGCCGGATGCCTGACCCCGTACAGAGTTTCATACGCGGTGGTATTTACAAAACGGTGATCGGCGCTAAGGTCAATGACGGGTCCCTCAAATCCGCCGCTGAGCAGTTCTGCTACCATCGCCGCACCGCGCGTATGTTCAGCCGCTACCAGTACTGCATCCGCCGCCTCCAGATCAGCGTCCTCCGGACCGGAGAATTTCAGGCTGTGCTGACTGCGAAGCTCGGGATGCGCCGCATCCAGCGGCTTTCCGGCAAAGGACCGACTGGTGACGCAGGTCAGTTCGGCGCGGGGATGCCCAATCAGCAGTCTGATCAGTTCCCTCCCCACATAACCGGCACCATGCAGGACTGCAATCCGGCTCATGAATTCTGCCGTGCTTTGTAGGCCAGATAGGCCTGCACACCGCTCAACTTGCTGAAACTGCGCGCATCCGCACCATCCCACAGGGCCGATACTTCTCCATAGGTGGCGACTCCAGTATCAAACATGGAGTAGGGGCTGTGTACGCCCTGTACCTGGATGTGCCCGTGATTGAGTTGTACGGTTACCTCACCGGAGACCACCGCCTGAGAAGAATCCAGGAACGCCTCAATATCCCGCATGACCGGATCAAAATACTGCCCCTCATGCAGCAGCATGCCGTAGAAGTCCGACAGATGGCTCTTCTGATAGCGCTGCCATTTGGTGAGCACGGTCTTTTCCAGTTCACGGTGGGCGGTAATCAGGATCAGCGCCGCCGGAGCCTCAAATCCGATGCGCCCTTTGACACCGAGTATTGTATCTCCGACATGGATATTGCGCCCGACCCCGTGCCGGCCACCCAGTTCATTGAGGTACCGGATCAGCGGCACCGGATCCATCCGGTCCGCATCCAGGGCGATCGGCACCCCCTGGTGAAAGCTGATCATCACCGTTGCGGGCGCACTTGGTGCCTCGTGGGGTGCGCAGGTGTTGGGATAGGCGGCATCCGGCAACGGCTCACGGGTGGTGAGTGTTTCTCGGCCGCCGATGGTAGTTCCCCAGAGTCCGTCATTGATGGAATACCGGGTGGTTGTGGACGGAACATCATGACCGCGCTCCCGCAGAAAGGCGGTTGTATACTCCCGCGTAAATCCGTGCTCGCGAATGGGAGTAATGATCTTCAGGTCCTCGGCCAGCATCCGGGCCACCACATCAAAGCGGACCTGATCATTGCCGGCTCCAGTGCTTCCGTGCGCGATGGCTGACGCACCCACTTTGCGCGCCACCGATACCGTTTCCGCAGCCTGCACATAGCGCTCAGCGCCTACGCAGAGCGGATACACACCGCCGCGCAGTACATTGCCCATAATGAGATACTTAAGGTGCTGCGTAAAGAGCGCCTCGGTGGCATCCACATGAAAATGGCCCGCTGCACCCAAGGCTTCAGATCGGGTGCTGAGTAGGGTCTCACTGTCGGACCCTCCGGTATCAACGGTTGCGGTGTATACCGGCTCACCGTACGATTCCCGCAGGTAAGGGACGCAGAACGATGTATCCAAGCCTCCACTGAAGGCAAGCACGATTGACATCCGCGTCCAGTTGACTAAGGCACTGAGGTATCAAAAACAGGGTGCCAGGGCTCTTGACCTGGCACCCCTCTTCCACCAAACGTCGGGGTGTATACGCCATTACAGCCCGTTGGATCACCTAACGGGCCAACTTTGTTGAATACGCCGCACGGTTACGCCAGCATGATTTACGAGCTTAAGCTGCTTTCGGAGTCTTTGGTAAACGTTCAGTCCGCTGCGGACCCGGCGAGAGTCCCCGATGGATTCGGGTTACCCTATGATGCGGCCCGCTCGAATGCCCATATCCTTTCGGACGGATTCGGGCGTTTGCATACGTACCTGCGCATATCGCTGGTGGAACACTGCAATCTGCGCTGCCGCTATTGTATGCCGGATGACGGGCTGGAGTGGACTCCTGATGAGCAGCTCCTGACGGATGAGGAGATCGTTCGATTGGCCAGCCTTTTTGCGCGGGCCGGGGTCAGCAAAATCCGCCTGACCGGGGGAGAGCCCCTGCTGAGGCCGAGGATTGAATCCATCGCCGGGGCCATTGCCGCCCTTCCGGGCATACGCACCCTGGCCATGACCACCAACGGGCTGCTGCTGCGCAGGAAGCTCCCTGCCTTGCAGCGTGCGGGCTTGAATTTGCTCAATTTGAGTCTGGATACGCTCCGGCCGGATCGGTTTGAGGCCATCACACGCCGCAAGGGACTGCACCTGGTGCTTAAGGCGCTGGATGTGGCCTTGGAAATGGGCTACCATCCGCTGAAGGTGAATTGCGTAGTGATGCACGGCATCAACGATGATGAGCTGACCGACTTTGTGGCACTGACGCGGGATCGGCCCATTGAGGTGCGCTTTATTGAGTTCATGCCGTTTGATGGCAATAAGTGGGATGAGCGCCAACTGGTGTCGTACGCGGACATGAAATCACTCATCGAGCGCCTGTTTCCGCTCACCAGAAGCCGTAATGGTCCCAATGATACCTCCCGAACCTATCAGGTCCCGGGTTTTGTCGGCAGCGTCGGCTTCATCACCTCCATGACAGACAATTTTTGTGAGGGGTGTAACCGACTGCGCATCACTGCGGACGGGCACTTGAAAGTATGCCTGTTCGGACGCAGTGAAGTATGCCTGCGTGATGCCATGAGGAGCGGCGCATCTGACCGGGATCTGGAGGAAATCATCAGTCTCGCGATCGGGCGCAAATTCGCCCGCCATGCCGGGATGCACGCTATTGCTGCGTCCCGCAACCGTCCTATGATTCAGATTGGAGGTTAAAATGTCCGCATTGTGTGTACTGCTGCTGATGCAGGTGGCCCCAGTGCCGCAGGCACTGTCGGTGATGACCTTTAACGTCCGCTACGACAACCCTGATGATGGCCCCAGTGCGTGGCCTCACCGGTCAGTGCGCGTGGCAGCGGTCATGAAGCAGGCCTCCGTGGTGGGTGTGCAGGAGGCCCTGCACCATCAGGTCATGGAGCTGCAGGGTAGCCTGGAGGATTTCGCGTGGATTGGTATCGGGCGCCGCGATGGGGAAAGCGCGGGCGAATATGCCCCCGTCTTCTTTCGGGTCGGAGAGTTGGACCTGCTGGAATCCGGGACATTCTGGCTGTCTGAAACGCCTGATATCCCCGGCAGTCGGAGCTGGGATGCAGCCGTAACGCGTATCGCCACCTGGGGACAGTTCATATGGCGCGCGTCGGGAGACACCTTATGGGTATTCAACACGCATTTTGATCATCGGGGGCAACAGGCCCGGCAGGAGAGTGCCCGGCTCCTGATGCAGCGGATTGCGGCCATTGCCGACGGCGGTCGGGTGATAGTGACGGGGGATTTCAATGCGGCCCCGGAAAACCCGGTCTATGTGACCATGACTTCCGGCGTGTTGCGGGACGCATATGCGGCAAGCCAGGAGGCACCGAGGGGACCGGAAGGCACTTTCAGCGGCTTTATTGCGGACGAGGAACGATTCGGACGCAGGATTGACTACGTCTTCGCCGACTCCACCTTCTCGGTCCTGTCCTACGAGGCCGTGGTGGATGTTGAAGATGGCCGCTATGTGTCCGACCACCTCCCGGTGGTCGCCAGACTGGCTTGGGATTCCAGGTAAGATTTGCACATTGATCAGTCCCCGTCCTATCAGTTGTATTTCCCGTAAACGAGCCCGCAGCGAACGACACCGGGGAACCTGAGATTGATGGCTGATGCACACTTCGCGTGACACAACATTAAATGCCCCTGCCGACTCCCCAGATGTCAGGCCATGATGGATACGGCCACTACGGGTTGTGGAGTTCTGTCCGAGGTGGACAGGGACCTATACTACTCTGGATGGTGCAGAATCTGGCCCCCGATACGCCTATTGTACAGATGGCAGGAGAGCTGTGATTGGACTAAGTTTTGAGTTAAATCTGTACCCCGCTCAGGTAAGCTGGCCACATGGCTGGATTGAGATATGGTAGGTCGTAGGGCAGGAGGTGATTGGGCGCGATCTGCCAGCACCACACGCGTTGTTAACGCCATCGGTGATTACGCCTGGCTACACTCCGAAGCAGGGCAGCCGCGCCATTTTCTGCGAATCATCAGCAGATTGGCTTGATGCGGCTTTCCTGGAATGAAGTGCGCACCCGCGCCAACGCATTTGCCGAGCAGTGGCGGGATGCAGCTTACGAGAAAGGCGAGACCCAGAGCTTCTACAACGACTTTTTCGAGGTTTTCGGTGTCAGGCGGCGTAGCGTAGCCCGGTATGAAGAACATGTGGCAAAGCTGGACAATAGCTCCGGCTTCATTGATCTGTTTTGGCCAGGCGTACTGATTGTTGAGCAGAAGAGTCTCGGGCGCAGCCTTCAAAAGGCCTATGGCCAGGCCGGAGAGTATTTTGATGCGCTTCCAGAAAGCAAGCGCCCGCGGTACATTTTGGTCAGTGACTTTCAGACGTTCGAGCTTCATGATCTTGGCGAAAGGACGGTGAAGTCCTTTTCGCTTAATGAGCTGCGCGCCAACGTTGAGGTGTTCGGCTTTATTCTCGGCGTTCAGCCCAGAATCTTCCGCGATCAGGACCCAGCCAACATCAAGGCTTCCGAGCTTGTCGGCCGACTCCATGACCAGCTCAAGGCGGCTGGTTACCATGGACATGACTTGGAGTGCTTTCTTGTCCGGATAGTTTTCTGCCTCTTTGCTGACGATACCGGCATTTTCGAGCCTCGCGACATATTCTATGATTTCATCATGGAGCGCACAGGCACTGATGGCGCTGACCTGGGTCCTTGGCCTGCCCTTACCCCAAGTTATGGCCTAGTAAAACCTTTTGAGGTGGATCTGGT